>NZ_VTYC01000003.1:0-235575 GCF_013114115.1 Vibrio sp. 070316B
CACCGGTCTTGAAAACCGGCAACCGTTAATAGCGGTTCTAGGGTTCAAATCCCTATCCCTCCACCACCATTAGAAAGCCCGCTGAGAAATCAGCGGGCTTTTTTCTTATCTGCGATATACATAAATAAAAGGGAAGGGCACTGACGTGCTCTTCCCTTTTTTGTATTTAAAACAATGACGACTAGTCCGCTAAATATTTTCCTTCTGCAACTTGCCAGAACGCTCGAATTAGAGGGTTATCTAGCTGTGCTCGCTTACAACATACGCCTAACTCAAATGGCTTGATAGGTTCTATCTTTAAGCGGCTTACTTTATCTCTTACAGGGCTGTTGTTTATGACCACATCAGGTGCGATGCCAACTCCACACCCTAGGGCCACCATACTTACAATCGCCTCATGGCCAGAAACTTGCGCGTATATGTTGGGTTTTATCTTCATCTTTTTAAACCATGCATTGGCTCGTTCACGCGCTGTACCCGCTTCAGGGATGATAAAAGGCACTTCATTCCAGTTTGGCTTGTCGGATTGTAGTTGTTGACCAAAACTACTGACGCCAGATGGGATGATGACAGATAGTGGTATATCACTGATGGTTTCGAATTCTAATCTTGAGGGGAGGATGTCTGGTTTCGCTGAAATCGCGATGTCTGCTTCGTCATTTAATATCTTATCGATAGATTGAGCAGGGTCGCCTGTAGAAAGCTTGAACTCGATATATGGATGAATGGCTCTGAACTCGGTAATTAGCTCAGGAAGATGGCTATAGCTTGCAGTCACGGAGCAAAATATCCTGATCTCCCCTTTTAACTCTTGTTCACCGCCTTTTAGGTGAAGGTTATATTGCTGCCACTCTCCAACAATACTCAACGCTACTGGCAATAGGTGTTTTCCCGCCGGAGTGAGATCAACGCTGCGGTTGTCCCTGATAAGCAGTTCCTGTCCTGTTTCTTCTTCAAGCTTTTGTATCTGACGGCTCAGTGCAGAAGGGCTGACATGCATGGCTGCAGCTGTTTTGCTGAAACTCTTGCTATCACATAAATGTATAAATAATTGTAGAGATTTTATGTTCATGTTTTGCGATCGTTTCCATGTTGCATTTATTGCAATAACTAATTGTGAATATATCACTTTCAGCAACGGAATGTCTGTTTTAGTATGAAGTCATTCGATAGAGAGATATCGACCTTACGGACTTATTTTTAAAGGAGTGCCTCAAATGGCTAACTATTTCAATACATTAAACCTTCGTGAACAACTAGACCAACTAGGTCGTTGCCGCTTCATGGATCGTGAAGAATTTGCGACAGAAGCTGAATACCTTGAAGGCAAGAAAATCGTAATTGTTGGTTGTGGTGCTCAAGGCCTTAACCAAGGTCTAAATATGCGTGATTCAGGCCTAAACGTGGCTTACGCTCTACGTCAGGCGGCGATTGACGAGCAACGTCAGTCTTACAAAAACGCAAAAGAGAACGGATTTGAAGTAGATAGCTACGAGAAGCTGATTCCTGAAGCGGATCTAGTAATCAACCTAACTCCAGACAAACAACACACTAACGTAGTTGAAACAGTAATGCCTCTAATGAAAGAAGGCGCTGCACTAGGTTACTCACACGGCTTCAACGTAGTTGAAGAGGGCATGCAAATCCGTAAAGACCTAACCGTTGTAATGGTTGCACCTAAGTGTCCAGGTACTGAAGTACGTGAAGAGTACAAGCGTGGTTTTGGTGTTCCAACACTAATCGCTGTTCACCCAGAGAATGACCCTAAGGGTGAAGGTTGGGATATCGCTAAAGCTTGGGCTGCTGGTACAGGTGGTCACCGCGCAGGTTGTCTAGAGTCTTCTTTCGTTGCTGAAGTTAAATCTGACCTTATGGGTGAGCAAACAATCCTTTGTGGCATGCTACAAGCGGGTTCTATCGTATCTTACGAGAAGATGGTTGCTGACGGTATCGACCCAAGCTACGCAGGTAAGCTTCTACAATACGGTTGGGAAACGATCACTGAAGCGCTTAAGTTTGGTGGCGTAACTCACATGATGGACCGTCTATCTAACCCAGCTAAAATCAAAGCATTTGAGCTTTCTGAAGAGCTAAAAGACCTAATGCGTCCGCTTTACAACAAGCACATGGACGACATCATCCAAGGCGAATTCTCTAGCACTATGATGGCTGACTGGGCGAACGACGATGCGAACCTACTAGGCTGGCGCGAAGAGACAGGCGAAACAGCATTCGAAAACTACCCAGCTTCTGATGTAGAAATCTCTGAGCAAGAGTACTTCGATAACGGCATCCTACTTGTTGCTATGGTTCGTGCGGGTGTTGAGCTAGCGTTCGAAGCAATGACAGCATCTGGCATCATTGATGAGTCTGCATACTACGAGTCTCTGCATGAGCTTCCACTAATCGCGAACACGGTTGCTCGTAAGCGCCTATACGAAATGAACGTTGTAATCTCAGATACTGCTGAATACGGTAACTACCTGTTCGCTAACGTTGCAACACCACTACTACGTGAGAAGTTCATGCCTTCAGTAGCAACAGACGTAATCGGTCGTGGTCTAGGTGAAGTATCTAACCAAGTAGATAACGCTAAACTAATCGAAGTTAACGAAGCTATCCGTAACCACCCAGTTGAGTACATCGGTGAAGAGCTACGTAGCTACATGAGCGACATGAAGCGCATCGCAGTAGGCGGTTAATCTCTTAACTCGATAACATCGAACAAATTTAAAGAGCTCCAAAAACTGGAGTCATAAATAAAAACACAACATCTAATTAAAAGGCTTGGTCGCCGTTGACCAAGCCTTTTTGTTTATTGGGAAAGATGTATCGCGACTCGGAGTGTTGTTTGGAGTCTAGACCGAAAAACTCGAGTGAATAAAAAAGGGCTGACGTTTTCACGTCAGCCCTCTTATCTTTGCTCGCTTGAGTGCTTACTTGTCTGCAAGCTTAGCTTCTAGCTCTGCAAGCTTTTGTTCCATTTCAGTCAGCTTTTGACGAGTGCGCAGTAGTACTTGAGTTTGAACATCAAACTCTTCACGGCTTACAACATCTAGTTTGTTTAGCTGGCCTTGGATAACTTGGCGAACTTTCTGGTCTACGTCTGAACCTAGTTCTTTCACTGGCTGAGGCATAGAGTCGTGGATCTGCTTAGCAATTTGCTCTAGTTTTTTTGGATCAAACATATCGATTAAAACTCCTGACTATTTATCACTATTCTATTTAATCACATCTAAGATGTCGCCTATCGCGTATAAAAAAAGGCCACCGAAGTAGCCTTTTTGATTGTTTTACGACTTAGCGATTACTTGTTGTCTGCTAATTCTCTGTGCGCTGCTTTTGCTTCATCAACGCGAGCTAGTTTTTCTAGATCTTTGTCTTCAACAAATACAGGAAGAGGTTTGTGTTTTTCAGCTAGGTAGCTGTAAATCACTGGCAGCACAAACAGCGTAAAGATAGTACCAATCGCCAGACCTGCAACGATAACAATACCGATACTGAAACGCTGAGCTGCACCCGCACCACTTGCGTACATCAGTGGGATTAGACCCGCGATCATCGCTGCGGTTGTCATCAGGATTGGACGAAGACGAACCTTCGCAGCTTCCATTACCGCTTCAATACGAGTCTTGTGGTGATGCAACTGTTCTTCTTTTGCAACCTCACAGATCAAGATACCGTGCTTGGTAATCAGGCCGACCAGCGTGATTAAACCTACTTGTGAGTAGATGTTCATCGTTGCCGCACCCCAAGCTAGAGCAATTAGGGCACCACAGATCGCCAGTGGTACCGATACCATGATAACCAATGGATCTTTTAGAGATTCGAACTGAATCGCTAGTACCAAGAAGATGATTGCTAACGCTAGACCAAAGGTTGCGTAAAGTGCGCTACCTTCTGTTACGTATTGACGTGCTTCACCCATGTAATCGTGGTTGTAGCCACTTGGTAGCTTGTTCGTTGCCGTATCTTCAAACCATGCAATCGCATCACCCATTGCAGCGCCTGGAGCCGGTACTGCACCGATCGTAGCTGAGTTCAATTGGTTGAAGTGAGGAAGAGAGCGAGGCTCTGCCACAACATCAATCGTAATTAAACTGCCCAGTGGCACCGCTTTACCATCCGCAGCACGTACATAGTAGTTATTCATCGATTCAGGGTTCAAACGGAACTTACGTTCTACTTGAGGGATAACCTCATAAGAACGACCGTTTAAGTCGATACGGTTTACGTAGCCATCAGACATCATAGTACCAAGTGTGATACCAATATCTTGCATGGTCACACCGTATGCGCCTGCTTTGTCTTTATCGATGTGTACCTTCATCGTTGCTGAGTCGTAGTTCAGATCAAGATCTGAGTAAACGAACAGCGGGTTCGATGCTACATCAGCCAAAATATCAGTAGTTATTTGGAACAAGCTCTCAAAACTGTTTGGTGTTGTAATAACAAACTGAATTGGAAGACCTGAACCTGCACCTGGTAGTTCTGGCATTTGGAATGCAGTTACCGCCATTCCCGGAACATCTTTAACTAAACCACCAACGCGGTTTGCTACGTCTGATTGGCTTGCCTCACGCTCACTCCATGGAACCATAGATGCGATACCAAACGCTTGGTTTGCATTAGGTACACCAGTAAACACCTGTGCGTAAGCGACTTCTGGCTGATCAGACAGAATCGCGTTTACGTCGTTCATGGTATTTTGCATGAAGTCTAAGTTCGCATTTGATGGCGCTGTACCCATCAGCATGATTACACCTTTATCTTCAGAAGGTGCTAGCTCACTTGGGATGAACTTAAACAGCATCGGTAAGCTGGCAAATACGATAACCGCAAAGCCAATGAATACTGGGCGATGGTTCATTACCGCACCAAGCATACGCTCGTAACGGTTAGTCATACCATCCAGTACGTTATGTACCTTTTGTTCAAACTTGCTTGGCTCTGCGTGAGCTTTAAGCATTTTTGAACACATCATTGGCGACAGCGTTAATGCCACGATACCGGATACAAATACTGAACCCGCTAGGGTTAGCGCGAACTCTTTAAATAGCGAGCCTGTGATACCACCCATCATCGCGATAGGAGCGTATACTGCGCCTAGCGTTAACGTCATTGCAATAACTGGTACCGCGATTTCACGCGTACCGATGATTGCAGCACGGAAAGGGGACTCCCCGAGCTTGATATGTCGGTCGACGTTCTCAAGTACTACGATCGCATCATCTACCACCAGACCGATGGCGAGTACCATTGCCAGTAGTGTCATCAGGTTCCAAGAGAAGCCCATCGCCTGCATTACCATTGCCACACCAATCAAAGATAGTGGGATAGTAACGATAGGGATAAGAACCGCACGGAACGAACCAAGGAACAAGGTGATGACAACCAGTACGATTAATGCCGCCTCAAGAATAGTCTTGATAACCTCTTGAATCGATTCGTTAATCGCAATCGTCGAGTCATACATTACGTTCATTGAGATGTTACTTGGTAGGTTCTTCTCTAGCTGAGGAAGAAGCTCAAGAACATCGGCTGCAATGTTGATAGGGTTAGCACTTGGTGCCGCGTTAATTGCTGCAACAACCGCTTCCTGACCGTTCGCACTTGCACGGTACACGTCGTGGCTTTTCTCTAGAGAAACCTTAGCAATGTCAGATAGACGGATGATTTCGCCTTCACCGCTACGAACTACAAGATTCTCTAACTCTTCAACGTTAGATACCTGGGTATCAGCACTGCCATTGTAGAGAACGAACTCACCGGTTGCTTGACCCGTTGCCGATTGGTAGTTGTTGGCATTCAGTACCGACATCACATCGCTAGCGGTTAGATCGACTGCAGCCATTTTTGACGGGTCTAGCCATACGCGTAGTGCGTATTTCATACCACCGTATAGGTCAACTTTCGATACACCGTTTACCGTAAATAGCTGCGGGTTGATTACACGCTCTAGATAATCGGTAATTTGGCTCGACACCAACTCATCACTAGTAAAACCAATGTAGAGTACCGCCGTTGTTGAACCGGTCGACATGGTTACCGTTGGATCTTCCGCTTCTTTTGGAAGCTGAGAACGAACCGAGTTTGTCTTAGCCAGTATGTCAGACAGCGCTGCGTTCGGGTCGGTGTTCAACTTCATGTTAACGGTAATCGTAGAGCTACCGAGTACAGAAGATGAAGTCATATAATCGATGTTATCCGCTTGTGCCACAGCTTGTTCGAGGGGCTGGGTGATAAAGCCTTGGATAAGATCGGCACTTGCACCGTAGTAACTCGTGGTCACGGTTACGACGGTATTCGTCATTTCAGGGTATTCACGCACCTGCATTTTGAAGATTGCTTGTAAGCCAAGCAGCGCAATCAAAAAGCTGATGGATACCGCTAGAACTGGACGTTTAATAAAAACATCAGTAAAGCGCATTGTGCCTCCGGTTACAGCATAGGTGTTTCAGATGGTGGTGTGATTGCATCACTTTCCACAACCTTAACTTTGGCACCGTTACTTAGACGTACTTGGCCAGAAGTCACAACGGTATCGCCCGCTTTCACACCTTCAAGGATGTGTGCGATATCAGCAGTACGTTCACCTACTTTTACAACATGTTGAGTAACGCGTTGAACGCCGTCTTCTTCAGTTAGGATGTAAACATTGTCGCCGTATAGAGTGAAAGTAATCGCTGTTTGAGGCAGAGTTACTTGGTTCTCTAATTTAGGCAGAATGATGTTAGCGCGTGCGAACATACCGCTACGAAGCTTGCCATCATTGTTTGGAATGTCTGCTTGAACTTGAATAAGACCACTTTGCACGCTTACTGCAGGTTCAATTGCGCTGATAGAGCCCTCAAATGGGATTTCTGGGTAAGCGTCAACGAAGATATCAACTGCTTGACCCACACTGATGCGAGAGATGTCAGTCTGAGAAACCGTGAAGCGTAGGCGCATAACACTGGTGTCTTCTAGACGAACAATATCAGTACCTGATTGTAGGTATTGGCCTAGGTAAACATTGCGGATACCAACGGTACCATCGAATGGTGCGCGAATTTCGCGACGATCGATAGACGCTTTTAGACTTTCAATATCAGCTGAAAGAGAGAAGTAGTTAGCTTCTGCTTCATCGTAAGCTTCTTTAGAGATAGAGCCTTTCTTGAATAGACCCTGGTAACGCTTGTACTTAGCTTTTGCTGCAGGTAAGCGAGCTTCAGAACTCTTAAGGTTCGCTTTCTCTACGTCTGAATCAAGGCGAACGAGTAGTTGATCGCTCTTAACTTCAGTACCTGACTCAAAAGAAATTTGGTCGATGACACCGCTAGTTTCGTTTGCTAGCGTGACACCTTGGTTTGGTTCAATGAAGCCGATAGCTTCAATCACCGGAACCCAATCGATCGGCTGAACTTCAGTAACCGTTACTGGAAACTCTGGTTCAGGGCGGTTTGCCATGTACTCAGCAATTTTTTGTTGTTTGAACATGTTGAACCCAATAACGCTGCCGAAAAGTAATACAGCGATGAGTAACATGAAGAAAGTCCACTTTTTCATTATGGTCAAAACTCCGATCTAGTGTTTAATTATTGCATCCCAACTGGCTTCGATTGCAGCTTCTAGTGCTGCCTCATCGAGTTGGTAAAATCCTAAAGAATGCTTTCGCGCTAGAGATACACTAGCCGCTAAGCTCAATCCGCTTAATACTTCATTATGCAGCGGTTTAAACAATCCTTGCTCTTTACCCTCATTAAATAGCAGCTCAACTTGGGCAAACATTTTGCGTTCAAGTTCCCTGAAGTTTAGGCTATTTGTGATGGGTAGAGAGTCATACTGAACCCGATTTTTAATCGCAGCTAAGTTCGTTCCCGCTAAGTTCCATATATTGAGCCACATGGTTCTGTAGCGTTGCTTTATTGGATCCGAATCATTAACTCCGTCTTGTACAGCATCTGCTACTCGTTGTGTTACGAGCACTCGAACGTCTTCGATCAAGTGATCCTTATCATCAAAGTAGCGATAGATAGTGCCTGCAGCCACTCCCGCTTCTTTTGCTAGTTTTTGCATCGAGAGGCCTTGAAAACCGACCTCAGCAATTAGCTTCTCTGCTGCAGAAAGTATTTGTTGGCGTTTATCCTGAGGTGCATGAGTAGTCATATTTACATCACCGATGAATGAACGTTCATTCATTATAGCCTAAGAACCATACACATGTGCAACAAAGTTTTGCATAAATGACGTAAAATTCTTGTAGAAGAGAACGTAGCATTCGTGATGTTGCAGCATTATTATAGGCGCGCAACCAATTCGACCTTGTAAGAACAGATAGAGAATCAAATGAAACTGAACCCAAGACAAGATGAAGCCGTGAAGTATGTTTCAGGCCCCTGCTTAGTATTAGCAGGCGCTGGATCAGGCAAGACACGTGTTATCACCAATAAAATTGCTTATTTGGTTCAGGAGTGTGGCTACAAGGCGCGTAACATCGCGGCAGTGACCTTTACCAATAAAGCAGCGCGTGAGATGAAAGAGCGTGTAGGGCAAACCTTAGGTAAAGGTGAAGCGAAAGGACTTATCGTTTCGACGTTTCACACCATGGGCCTAACCATTATTCGTCGTGAGTACAAAGCGCTGGGCTTAAAAGCTGGCTTCTCTCTGTTTGATGACCAAGACCAGTTAGCTCTATTAAAAGAGCTAACTGAAAGGCAAATCGATGGCGATAAAGATTTATTGCGTGCATTGATGAGTGCGATTTCGAATTGGAAGAATGACATGCTGACGCCAGACCAGGCGAAAGCGCGCGCTCAAGGCGAACAAGAGCAGTTGTTTGCGTTCTGCTTCGAGATGTATCAAAAGCAGATGAAGGCCTACAACGCCCTCGACTTTGATGACTTGATTGCATTGCCAGTACAATTACTCAAAACCAATCAAGAAGTGCGTGAACGTTGGCAGTCGCGTATTCGCTACCTACTTGTGGACGAATACCAAGATACCAACACCAGCCAGTACGAATTGGTTCGCCTACTGGTTGGAGAGCGTGGTCGCTTGACGGTAGTAGGTGATGATGACCAATCTATTTACTCATGGCGTGGTGCGAAACCGCAAAACTTGGTGTTGCTGGGTGAGGACTATCCTAACCTTCGCCTGATCAAGCTAGAGCAAAACTACCGCTCAACCAGCCGAATCTTACGTGCAGCGAACATCTTGATCGCCAACAACCCGCACGTATATGAGAAGTCTCTATTCTCTGAGATCCCAGACGGCGAAAAGCTTAAGGTATTGAATGCCAAGAACGAGGAGCATGAGGCCGAGCGTATTACCGGTGAGATCATCGCACACAAGTTTTTGAATCGTACTGAGTATAAAGATTATGCAGTGCTTTACCGTGGTAACCACCAATCGCGCTTAATTGAAAAAGCGTTGATGCAGAACCGTGTGCCTTACAAGATCTCTGGCGGCACCTCTTTCTTCGCTAGAGCCGAAATTAAAGACATCATGGCTTACCTACGAGTGTTGGTGAACCCTGATGATGATAATGCTTTCCTACGTATTGTAAACACGCCGCGCCGTGAGATCGGCCCGGTGACGCTAGAGAAGTTAGGTAGCTACGCCAATATGCGTGGTAAGAGCTTGTTTGAGGCCAGCTTTGAGATGGGCTTAGAGCAAACCTTAACTGGCCGAGGCTTGGAGAACCTGCGTCGATTCACTGATTGGATTGTTCGCATCTCGGATAACGCAGAGCGTGGCAATACCGTCGATGCAGTCCGTGCTTTGGTTCGTGATATTAACTACGAAGATTGGTTATACGAAACTTCAGCAAGCCCGAAAGCGGCAGAGATGCGTATGAAGAACGTCTCTGATCTCTATAGCTGGATTGTCGCCGATTTAGAAGGTGATAATTACGATAAAGAAGAGAAGTCGCTACGTGAGGTTGTGCAACGCTTAACCCTGCGCGACATGATGGAACGAGGTGAAGATGATGACGATGCTGACCAAGTACAGTTAATGACACTACATGCATCGAAAGGCTTGGAGTTCCCATATGTGTATTTGATGGGAACAGAAGAGGGCATCTTGCCGCACCAAACCAGTGTTGATGAAGGGAATGTGGAGGAAGAGCGTCGCCTGATGTATGTGGGTATCACTCGAGCGCAGAAAGAACTGACTTTTACTAAGTGTCGTGAACGTCGTCAGTTTGGTGAGTTAATTAAACCAACACAAAGTCGTTTTCTGGATGAATTGCCGCATGATGATGTGGAATGGGAAAGCGTGAAGAAGCCACAGTCCGCTGAAGAGCGAATGGAGAAAGGGCAGGCGCACATTGCCAATATTCGAGCGATGTTCAATAAGAAGTAATGTTCTGCTTGATGAGTACTATATAGAAGACAATAAAAAGGTGACCCGTTGGTCACCTTTTTTGAATTTTGCATTTTTAACTATAGCTCGGCAAATTACAGACCAGCAATCATGTGCTCGATAGCATCTTTGATTTCGTCGTCTGAACAGTCCATACATGAACCTTTCGCTGGCATCGCGTTAAAGCCGTTGATTGCATGGTCAGCTAGGATATCGCGACCTTGAGCAATACGAGGACCCCAGTCACCAGCATCACCTGTTTTAGGTGCGCCGCTTACGCCAGATGCGTGACAAGCGATACAAAAGGTACCATAAACTGTTGCGCCATCACGAGGGCCTGTTGGTTCAGCGGCTACTGGCTCACTGCCGACTAGGTATACTTGACCAACTGGTTTGATGCGCTCAGCAATTGCATCTTGCTCTGCTTCGCTAAGGCCTGAAGCCATTGCACCAGTTGAGAAGGTTAAAACTGCGATGACAACGCTTAAAATTCGACGAGACATATCCATTAAACTCACTTTACATTCCCAAGGTAAGTACATGCTTACCAAATTATAGTGTTGGAGGGGTGTTTTGGCTTTAACCAGTAAAGAGCAACTGTTAAACCAATGTAAATAATGGGTGATTATATCCCGATAAGTTGTTGCAATAAACAACAACTTATAAGCTGTGGCGGGTTGTAGTACTCAAATAAGGGGTTTATCACATATTAACTGTCGAAAAAGAGACCAAACAGAAAAAAAAGTTAAAAAAGTACTAGACGGCATTGGGTGATATACGTATTATTCCACTCCGCCGACAGGGCATGCGCCTGTAGCTCAGCTGGATAGAGCGTTGGCCTCCGGAGCCAAAGGCCGAAGGTTCGAATCCTTTCAGGCGCGCCATCCGGTCACTTACTTCGGTAAGCGAGAAATTGGCAAAAAAGAAATTATGGTGGCTATAGCTCAGTTGGTAGAGCCCTGGATTGTGATTCCGGTGGTCGCGAGTTCGAATCTCGTTAGCCACCCCATTCTTTCTTTACAAATTATCGGTAGCTTCGGCTTCCAGTGTTGATTCACTATCCCAAGAATCGATACAAAACTAGTCGGTGAATAGCGCAGCTTGGTAGCGCATCTGGTTTGGGACCAGAGGGTCGGGGGTTCGAATCCCTCTTCACCGACCACTATTTCAATAATCGCTTGTTAAGCGGTTATACAAAAAATTAGTGGTGGCTATAGCTCAGTTGGTAGAGCCCTGGATTGTGATTCCGGTGGTCGCGAGTTCGAATCTCGTTAGCCACCCCATTAATTTTGTCGGTGAATAGCGCAGCTTGGTAGCGCATCTGGTTTGGGACCAGAGGGTCGGGGGTTCGAATCCCTCTTCACCGACCACTATAAGAAAGCCTCGTCAGAAATGACGGGGCTTTTTTTCGTCTGGAGCTTAGATTACAAGAAAACTCACCTCTTCGAAGTGTTGCACGCTCAATGTGACCGCTCTTCTCCTCAGCTTTCTCCACACAAAACCATAATTCATTAAGCCGGTCGATCTATATCTAATTTTATATAATTTACTGGCTAATAAATTCGACAGATTGATAGGTTTGGTCTAGAGACTTTTACGAAAAATGAAATCTAACCCCCAAATTGTCGATTAATGGCTGTATTTAGCATTTTTCCTCCTCCCAAATCGCCGAAAATTCCAACTAATTTATCCATCCGCTTGTTTTGTTATCTTATATTTGCCATCTCTATGTTAGTGGTTGTAAATATGGCTTAACCAACGCTATACAGTTGTTTTGTTTGGGGTAAATAGATAAATTAGGTTTTGTTTCTATAGTGTTAATTGTTTTTTGGAATAATTATTTGTTTTTAGTGATTGGTAGTGAGATCTGCTCTTAACCATGACTTTAGCTCTACAAGTAAGTTGTGGTAAGGGTTTTGTGAGTATTTATTACCACTAATATAATGCTGTTTTTTCTTACTATATGCTTTTGTAGTGAATAGTTATGTGGTGGTTTTGCTTGTTAAGCGTTTAATGTCGACTTTTTATCCTATTTTTGTTGCTTTTCTGTGAATTATTTGCCAAATTGTCAGCCGTATAAAATATCAGAACAATATTCTGGTAAGAATGGATTCAATTTTGCAGACAGGGCAGAAAGCTGCCAAAGCAGTAGAGGTCTGGTAATGTCACTTTTAGAAGTAAAAAATCTTCGTATCGAATACCCATCTCGTCATGGAGTTCACGCCGCAGTTAAATCGCTTTCGTTCAATATTGAACGTGGTGAGATTGTTGGTGTTGTAGGCGAATCTGGTGCTGGTAAGTCAACGGTAGGTAACGCGGTTATCGATCTGCTGAGCCCTCCTGGTCGCATTGCTAGCGGCGAGGTATTTCTGGATGGCGAAAAAGTCTCTGGCTTATCTCCTGAACAGATGCGTTCTGTTCGCGGCTCAAAGATTGGTTTTATCTTCCAAGATCCAATGACGTCTCTTAACCCTCTATTCACCGTAGAACAGCAGTTAAAAGAAACGATTCACGCCAACATGAAGGTTTCCGATCAAGAAGCCTATGAGCGTTCCCTCGACTTGATGAATCAAGTAGGTATTCCACAGCCGGAAAACCGCTTAAAACAGTATCCTCACCAATTCTCTGGCGGTATGCGTCAGCGTGTGGTTATTGCGATTGCATTGGCAGGTGAGCCTGACCTTATCATCGCAGATGAACCAACCACCGCACTGGATGTATCTATCCAAGACCAAATTTTAGGTTTGATTCGCGATCTATGTATTAAGAAAAACGTAGGTTGTATGTTGGTAACGCACGATATGGGCGTGGTATCTAACGTAACCGATCGCGTAGCCGTAATGTATCGTGGTGACTTGGTTGAGTTTGGCCCAACAGCCAAAGTGCTTGGTACGCCAGAACACCCATATACACACAGCTTGATCTCTGCGGTTCCACGTTCAGACCGCAAACTCGACCGTTTCCCACTTGTGAGCTACATAGAAGAAGCACACGAGATGGAACCACTTGATGTGAAAAATCACTGGTTGGGTCAAAGCCAAGATCACCGTGATTACACAGGTCCATTATTAAATGTTGAAAACGTAAACCTGCGTTTCACCACTAAAGATTCATTCTTTGAGAGCCGTCGTGAGTACGTTCAGGCGTCAAACAATGTGAGCTTTGAAGTACATGAAGGCGAGACGTTTGGTTTGGTGGGTGAATCCGGCTCAGGTAAATCAACGATTGCTCGTGTAATTGCTGGTTTGTACGCACCAAACTCAGGCAAGGTAACGTTTGAAGGCGTTGACCTTACGGGCCTGAAATCTGAAAAAGAGCGTCGCCCTATGCGTCGCCAAATGCAGATGGTTTTCCAAAACCCTTACACATCAATGAACCCTCGAATGAAGATATTCGACATCATTGCTGAACCTATTCGATTCCATAAGCTTACTCGCAACGAAAATGAAACTCGTCAGATCGTTAATGACCTGCTAGAGCACGTTGGTTTAGGCAAAATGGCTGGGGTGAAGTACCCACACGAATTCTCAGGTGGTCAACGTCAGCGTATTTCTATCGCTCGCGCTTTGGCGACTCGCCCACGTCTTTTGATTTGTGATGAACCAACATCGGCACTGGATGTGTCTGTACAGGCTCAGATCCTTAACCTACTAAAAGACTTACAAGACGAGCTAAACCTAACCATGCTGTTCATCAGTCACGATTTACCGGTTATTCGCCAAATGTGTGACCGTGTTGGTGTGATGCAGATGGGGACACTATTGGAAGTTGCGCCTACAGAGCAACTGTTCCAATCACCTCAGCATGAATACAGCAAACAACTGATTTCTTTAATGCCTGAGTTTACAGGTTTAAGAGAAGAAAAAGCAGTGGCACAAGCCGCGGTATAAAAATCAGCAGGCTGGAGTTTAGCTTGCTAACAACAATAAACAGACGCAAATACAACAACTAGGGATCTGGATTCCCGCATGAAGGAGTTATGCAATGAAAACCATGAAAAGCAAATTAGCAGTAGCTTTGATGGCAGCTGGCCTAAGCTTTAGTGCAGCAGCAGCAGATATTACCGTTGGCTACGCAGCTGACCCAGTATCACTTGACCCGCACGAGCAGCTGTCTGGTGGCACACTGCAAATGTCTCACATGGTGTTTGACCCTCTAGTACGTTTCACTCAAGAGATGGATTTCGAAGGCCGCCTAGCATCTAGCTGGGAGCGTGTTGATGAAACGACTTTCCGTTTCAACCTACGTAAAGGTGTGAAATTCCACTCTGGTAACGAACTGACTGCTGATGATGTTGTGTGGACTTTTGAACGTCTACAAGCTTCTCCAGACTTTAAGTCAATCTTTACGCCATACGAAAAGATGGTAAAAGTGGATGACTACACAGTTGAGCTAGTATCAAAAGCGGCTTACCCACTAGTACTACAAACAGCAACTTACATCTTCCCAATGGACAGCAAGTTCTACTCTGGTAAGACAGCGGAAGGTAAAGACAAGTCTGAGCTAGTTAAGCACGGTAACTCGTTCGCTTCGACTAACGTTTCAGGTACTGGTCCTTTCATCGTAACGCAGCGTGAGCAAGGCGTTAAAGTAACGTTCGAACGTTTCAACGATTACTGGGACACAGAGTCTGAAGGTAACGTAGACAAGCTAACACTTGTGCCAATCAAAGAAGACGCAACACGTGTTGCTGCACTTCTTTCTGGTGACGTAGATATGATTCACCCAGTAGCACCAAACGATCACAAGCGTGTTAAGAACGCTAAGAACATCGATCTGGTAACGCTACCTGGTACTCGTATCATCACGTTCCAAATGAACCAAAACAGCAACGAAGCTCTTAAAGATGTTCGCGTTCGTCAGGCGATTGTTCACGCAATCAACAACGAAGGTATCGTTAAGAAGATCATGAAAGGCTTTGCAACAGCTGCTGGTCAGCAAAGCCCAACAGGCTACGCGGGTCACAACGAAGAGCTAGTTCCTCGTTACGATCTTAAGAAAGCGAAAGAGCTGATGAAAGAAGCGGGCTACGAAGATGGCTTTACGCTAACTATGATGGCACCAAACAACCGTTACGTGAACGATGCGAAAGTAGCGCAAGCGTCTGCGGCAATGCTATCTAAGATTGGTATCAAAGTTGATCTTAAGACTATGCCTAAAGCACAGTACTGGCCTGAGTTTGACCTATGTTCTGCTGACATGATGATGATCGGCTGGCACTCAGATACTGAAGATTCAGCGAACTTCAACGAGTTCCTAACAATGACTCGTAACGAAGAGACTGGTCGTGGTCAATACAACTGTTCTGGCTACTCAAACCCAGAAATGGATGCGATTGTAGAAGCTTCTAACACTGAAACTGACCCAGTTAAACGTTCTAAGATGCTGAAAGGCGTTGAAGCAACACTATACAACGACGCTGCATTCGTACCGCTACACTGGCAAAGTGAAGCGTGGGGCGCGAAGTCTAACGTAGGTGCTGCAGACATCGTAAACCCAATGGTTATGCCTTACTTCGGCGACCTAGTTGTAAAATAATCTAGCTTGCTAGAATCGAGAGCCTGAGCTTTCAGGCTCTCAAATTATTAAGAAATAGATTTAAGTTTAGGTATTTGGTCTTCCTTCAGTCTGGCTAAATACCTTTTTTAAGACTGAATTTTTGTTATCTAGTCGCGGATTTCGATTAGATAGTCATGGATAGATAAGGGGCAAGGAATGGTTACGTTTCTGGTCAAGCGCCTGTTTCAGGCACTGATAGTGATGTTTGTGATCAGTTTGGTGGCGTTTGCCATTCAGGATAACCTGGGCGACCCGTTGCGTGAGTTAGTCGGTCAATCTGTGTCAGAATCGGAGCGTCAAGCGCTGCGTGATGAACTCGGCTTAAATGATCCCTTCATTACAAAATACACTCGCTTTGTAGGCGCTGCTCTACAAGGTGATCTTGGTACTTCATATTTCTTTAAACGCCCAGCTGTGGACGTAATCTTAGATAAGCTAGTAGCAACGCTTGAACTTGTGTTTGGCGCTTCTCTGATCATCGTTTGTCTGTCGATTCCTCTTGGCGTTTATTCTGCAATACACCCAAAAAGCTTCTTCACTAAACTGGTGATGGCGGGCAGTAGTGTCGGCATTTCTGTACCCGTTTTCTTAACCGCAATCATGTTGATGTATGTATTCTCCATTGAATTAGGTTGGCTGCCGTCGTTTGGCCGTGGTGAAACGGCAAACTGGTTTGGTTGGGAGTCTGGTTTCCTAACGCTAGATGGCCTGGCACACTTAGTTCTGCCAAGTATTGCTCTAGCATCTATCATGCTGCCTCTCTTCATTCGTCTAGTTCGCTCTGAAATGCTCGAAGTTCTTAGCTCTGAGTACATTAAGTTTGGTAAAGCGAAAGGCCTAGCGCTGAACAAGATTTACTACCAACACGCTCTGAAAAACACAATGCTGCCAGTACTAACGGTAGGTGGTGTTCAGATTGGTACTATGGTGGCTTACACCATTCTTACTGAAACCGTATTCCAGTGGCCGGGCACCGGCTTCCTATTCCTTGAAGCGATTAACCGAGTGGATACACCACTGATTACCGCATACGTTATCTTCGTTGGCCTTATCTTCGTAGTAACGAACACCATTGTTGACCTGCTATACGGCATCATTAACCCAACAGTGAACATCACAGGGAAAGGAGCATAATCATGGAACAAACTACAACAGCTCCATCTCGTTGGGAGCGATTTAAGCAGTCAGACATTCTGTACTACTTCTTACGTGACAAAGTGGCAATGTTCAGCTTTGCTGTATTCACTGCTTTCTTGGTGATGGCATTGGCGGCACCTATTCTAGCGCCAACAGACCCGTATGACGTGACGTCTATCGACATCATGGACTCTGAGCTACCACCGTCTTGGATGGAAGATGGCGAAGAGCGTTTCCTACTGGGTACCGATGAGCAGGGTCGTGACATTCTATCGACCATGCTTTACGGCTCTCGCTTATCACTGACGATTGGTTTCCTAGCCGTTGGTCTACAACTGACTCTAGGTATCATTATTGGTCTGTCTGCGGGTTACTTCGGTGGTCGTATCGATAGCTTCTTGATGCGTTTTGCTGATGTTCAGCTTTCGTTCTCAACCATGATGGTTGCGATCATTGTCTCGGCTATCTTTAAGGCGAGTTTCGGCAGTGACTTCTACGCGCAATATGCGGTAGTGATGCTGGTGGTGATTATCGGTATTGCCGAATGGCCACAATATGCTCGTACGATTCGTGCATCAGTATTGGCTGAGAAGAAGAAAGAGTATGTAGAAGCAGCACGCGTGATGGGCTTCAGAGCACCACGCATTATGTTCCGTCATATTCTACCGAACTGTTTATCGCCAATTTTGGTTATCTCTACGGTACAGGTGGCAAATGCCATCATGTCAGAAGCGGCACTTTCTTTCCTAGGTTTGGGCCTACCGGTAGACCAACCGTCACTGGGCGCACTAATCAGTACTGGTTTTAACTACATTTTCTCTGGTGCGTGGTGGATTACAGCCTTCCCTGGTGTCGTATTGGTGACGCTAGTACTGGTGATCAACCTGCTGGGTGACTGGTTACGTGACGTGTTTAACCCTAAAATTTATAAAGGGTGATAGCTTGGTTTGATTTTTAGTAAAAAAAATCACTAAACTAAGAGCCGTAAGCAATTACGGCTCTTTTTTTGCTTAATGGATCTTGAACTAAGTATCATTGATAGTGTCAATAGTACTTAAAATGGAATTCATGTTTTATCGACATTAATTCGGTAACAATTAACCCGTAAGGGTTTAAGTGGTGGTTATGAAATTGACAATGAATGATGTATGTCGCGCTGTGATTAGAAATTATCGTATGGGGCTTATTGCTGCATCCCTCTTGGTATCGAGCCAAGTTAATGCAGAATCGGTTTTATGTGATGCTACTCAGGCAAGTACCAATCAATTACCACAGCTAGAGCAATCATGTCCGATCGGTAAGGGTGTTTGGGGTAATAAAGCGCCTAAACGTCATTCAGATAACGAGCTGTTTTGGGTTCAATGTGGCTTGCTGAACAAGCCTTTGTCACTGAGCCAAGCAAAACCTCTTTACGGCAAAATTTCGACCAACGTATGGATGAAACCTGAGGGTGGTGATTATCGTTGTTTGATTGGTCCTTACTCTACATTTTCAGATGCAAGAAAAGATCTAGCTCAGGTTCGTAAGGTGCCAGGTTATGGCGAAGCCTTTATTCGTATGGTTGATAAGTCGCAGACCTCATCACAACCTATCGTGGCAAAAGCGGCCAAGCCTAAAGCAGCAAAACCGACACCGATTAAGGCTCCTATAAAACCTGCAACTAAGCCTGCGGCGAAACCCGTAGCTGCGAAGTCAGCGGCAGCAGTGACCAGTGCGGCTGCCATTCAGGCATTGCCAAGTGGTGGCAAAAATTCAGATAACGATCTAGATATTGAAGTTCGCGTGACGGCAAATGTTGCTGGTAGCCAATATGCGATCCCTTACCTGCTAGACCATGAGCAGCAGTTCTACATGGAGCAAGGTAAGCCTTGGAGTCGTTTGGATTACGGTAGTGCAGAGCTGGTATGTAATAAGCTCAACATGAAGCTGATGACTGAAAAGCAATGGCAGAGCATCCTAGGCTCAAAAGTGATGGAAAACCAGAACTGGCCAATGCACCTACCTTATTGGGGAGCGGATAAGAAAGGCCTGTTCACTAATGGTAACGTAAACCAACTCAAAGGCTCTTCACTACTTAACGTGATGTGTGTGAAGTAACAAGTCGGATTGAAACCTTACTTAAGCCTCAGCGATTGCTGGGGCTTTGTTGTTTTTAGGTCTCGTAATTCAAAGGCTAGGGGTACTTGGTTAAGCAGTGTATCGATAGCTGATGGCAGACGCCTTCAAATGAATTTGATCAAAAATCACTAAAAATTGCTCAAATAGTGCGGTTGGTGCGTAGAAAACCATAACTCAGCAACAAGGTGATTGAGATTATGAGTTTGAAAAAACGATTAGAAGATGTGGCTCCTAGCTTCGAAGCTGGGGGGAAGTACGAGAAGCTCTACCCAGTGTATGAGGCATTTGCGACCATATTTTACACGCCAGGGAATGTGAACCGAGGTATAACCCATGTCCGGGACAGCATTGACCTAAAACGGATTATGATTCTGGTGTGGCTAGCCACTTTCCCCGCGATGTTTTGGGGTATGTACAACGTAGGTCATCAATCCGTGATGGGGTTAACCGCTACCTATTCCGGTGCCGAGCTTGCTTCTATCATCGATAGTAGTTGGCGCCTATCGTGGGCGTTTGGTGATGCACCGTCGTTAGTAGCAAGCGGCTGGGGAAGCCAGATGTTTTTGGGGGCGCTCTACTTTTTACCTGTTTATGCCACCGTGTTTGTGGTCGGGGGCTTCTGGGAAGTTTTATTTGCCGTTGTAAGAAAACACGAGGTGAATGAAGGCTTTTTTGTAAGCTCAGTACTGTTCGCACTTATTCTCCCGCCAACAATCCCGCTGTGGCAAGCCGCTTTGGGTATTACCTTTGGTATTGTCGTTGCCAAGGAGTTGTTCGGTGGTACAGGGCGAAACTTCCTCAACCCTGCACTGGCGGGGCGAGCGTTTCTTTACTTTGCCTATCCTGCCAACATGTCCGGCGGCTTGGTATGGGTTGCCGCTGACGGCTACTCAGGAGCGACACCGCTCAGCCAATGGTATGAAGGTGGCGGCTCGTCGCTGATCAATAACATGACAGGTGAGGCAATCACTTGGATGGACGCCTTTATCGGTAATATTCCGGGATCAATGGGTGAAGTATCTTCACTGCTTATTATGCTGACCGGTGTGATTCTGATTGTCATGAAGATAGCATCGTGGCGCATTGTGGCTGGTGTGATTGTTGGTCTTGTGGCAACCTCGAGCTTACTAAACTTGATTGGTTCAGATACTAACTCAATGTTTTCGATGCCGTTCTACTGGCACTTTGTGTTAGGTGGCGTCGCGTTTGGTACCTTCTTCATGGCGACCGATCCAGTATCTGCCGCCTTCACTAATAACAGTAAATGGGCCTACGGGATTCTGATAGGTGTGATGACGGTCGGTATTCGAGTACTCAACCCTGCATACCCAGAGGGCATCATGCTCGCTATCTTATTTGCGAACCTGTTTGCTCCGCTATTTGATTTCATGGTGAAAGAACAGAATATTAAGCGTAGGCAAAAACGCATGGCGCGTTAAGCCACTAAAGAAAAAGGCTTGCCGATGTGCAAGCCTTTCTATTGATAAAGAAACATAAAAGCCATTCAACTCCACTTCAAATCAATCTCGAATGGTTGTGTACTGCCACAGTGTTCGCCACACATTTCATCGTAAGCGCTGTTATGTATCAGTGTTGCTGACGATACGCCTTGATCGCTAAAGTGGTCACGCGCTTGATTGACACTCAAAAACTTCATCGGATGGTGGTGGTCGTCTTTAATTAACTGCTTCTGCTCGCCAACGACTTGGTAAGCTAAATAAATCCCGCCTTCAAATGATTCAATTAGTAGATTCATCACAAACTCCATTTTTGTTCTAGATAGGTCTTTGTTTTGGTATCTACGTTAATAGTTGTTTGAAGGTTCATGTGGCTTTAAAAATGAAAAAACCAGAAGCTCGGCTTCTGGTTTCTGATTAGGCCATCAAACTAACTCAGTGACTAGTTGATCTTCTGCATGATGCTAACACGACCGTTGGTATCACCTTGGTTATCCATCTTACGGCGGATAAGTAGGCCTTCATCCCAGTTAGTGCCTGCAGGTTGGTATTCCCACTTAACGAAGTATTCATTCTTGCTATCGCAAGTATTGTCCTCAGGAATGCTTGAATCTGGATCAAAATCATCTTGGTCGCAGAAACGAACAACGGTGTTCAGTTCTGTTAGTGTCGCTTTTGAAGCTCGGTCTGTTTGACCAAACCACCAGTAATCGATAGCGCCTAACTCCGCGTAGGTTGCATCAAACTGCCCCATATCTTCTGGCGAAGATTGACCATCGTTTTCACTGCCACATTCAGAACCAGATGTCGTTACTTTTGTTGCGCCGAACACCATAGTACTCACTGCAACTTCGCCATTGTCACAGTACTCTTTCGTTTCCCATGTACCAGTGAAATCTACGTAACGTTCAGAATCTTTTGTTGGGATCTCGTAGTAGTAAGCAACACGCTCCGTTACGCGAGGTTGGGGGTTGTTTGCGTCGCTACCCAGCGTCTCTTTCTTAACAATCTCAGAATAAATGCCAGTTACAGGGTCGAAAGAGCCAGAAGTGGTATCACGAATCCAGTTTGATGTGTTGCTGTCTTCGTCTTTGTCATCCCAGACATTGTTTGCTGTGTAGTGATTCAAATCTGAAGCTTTTTGTACATCAAATGGCTTCCACCCTTCGATGTCTTCGGCTGTGAACTCTTCATCAGCGGTTGCTGATTTTGCTAAGTCTCGAAGTTTGTATGCGAAAGCACTATTGAGAACGAACGCGCTATCAGGGTTAAGGTCGCCATTCTCAAGATCTATTTGGTCGTCACCGTCAATATCACAGCCGCTTCTTTCAGGTTCTTTCTCATCGATCCACTGATTTGTAGAATCAGCAACACATGTTAGGTATTGCTCAGCAAAGCTTTCTGATAATGAATAGTCGTTAGAGCCTGCAAGCGTAGTGACTGATTCTGCAGAGTTCACTTTGAACGTCATCTCGGTCATGCCGCGAGTACGCTCGAACATGTCTTCTTCCATTAGCTTGTCAGCGTGGACGTAAATGAATTCGTTAGAGTTCTGGGTGACATCAATGTAACGAACGAATTTGCCAGCAGTGATAAATGGATTTGCAGAGTCATCACCGCGTTCCATTGATCCAAATGCAGATTGCATGTGTGTTAGAGCGTCGTTTTCTGAAGCGATATTTGCAGCTTCTACACCAACAGCTACTAGGAAGTCCGTTACGCTTGTAGTGTCATCTAGGCTTAGATCTTTCATCTTTGTTAACGTAGCAGCATCAGGTTCTCGCAGCATATCTGGAATTGTCAGAATTTCATCTGAAGTGTTACCAAACTGGTTGTCCAAAGACTGAAGTAAAATTGCTAGGTTAAGTGCACGAGCGTATTTACCCGCCGCTTCAAATGGAGTCAGTACATCACGGTTTGATGCTGCACCTACTTTTAAGCCGTTTTCACCGCCAATGAAGAAGGTAATTGTGTCGCTAGTTTTAGCGGTAAATTCGCCTTCACTAGTTGTAACACCGTTTAAGCCAGAGCTAGTGCTGTAGTAGATACCTTCAACAGCTGCGTCGATAAACTTATTGGTAGTTGATGTTTCAGTTGGTGTTGTGACACTTGAACTGTCGCTACCACAACCTGTTAAAGCCACTGCAATCGCCGCTGCGAGAATACTCACTTTTTTCATTACTCGTACATCCCTTATGTAGTTGAGTTATTTTTGTTGTTATGTGTGTGTTTTTATAGCGCGCGATTGTATTGTGATCTTTATTCCAAGTTAAGTGGGTAAAATACTGTTCGGTTAACAAATATTCGAACCATACGGTAAAAAACAAAAAAAGCCGACAGATGTCGGCTTTTTTGTAATATTTCTTTGACTTACAAAGAGTTAACGCATAGTTGCAATCTACCTACACAGATGGATTCAGCAAGAAATCTGGAAAGGTTTGTGTGATAAGGCTTATATGCCTTTTCCAGAAAAACAGTAAACTTTCACTATTTTTCCCCAATTTGAGCTTTGATGTTATCAGTTTCCAGAAAATCCGTCTTGCAGTTATTAACTCAATGTGAGTTTCACCAAATTAACCTTAGGCTACCTACGCTAGTTTAGACTCAATAATTTGCGAACTTGAAAGTGTAGCGTGCTGCTTAGATTCATAGGTGCAATTTTATACTAGATAAAAGCGTTTCTCTTCTTCTTCACTACACCACTTTGAGTTGTGGTTTTTCGTAACGGACTCAAGAGTTTGGTTGGTAGAAGCGTATTCAGCACCATCCAGCAGTTTGTCCTCTCTAATCTTTTTCCACTCCTCGGGGTAAAATGTGGCCACAATAAAGCTCGCAAACGCTTGTGGAGTCATTATTTTTTTTATGGGAATTCGAGACTGATTATCGTGTCCTATATGAAGGTGAGTCACGGGGTGATGAGTCTTGTGGTACTGATCTGGATGGATGTCTACTCGAATAGGGGTATACGCACCTTTAGCTAACTCAGTTTCAACATACTGTTGATGCATAGTATCTACATCTACTAGGTATTCTTCTATATCTTCAGGAGTATATTGAGCAGTGATCAATTCTTGTTTCAGTTGGTCTTCGAATTGCTCGATTGTCATCAACGATTCGAAAGGAGACATAAAGTACTTAAAGCTATCAGGTTTAAACAAAATCAAACTCTCATCAGAGAGTTTGATGTGGTACCAGAACTTATCGTTATGTATCTTCCATTCTTCTGGGTAGCTAAGACCTCGAACTTGACTCACATACCCACTAGGTAGATATGGATTATCGGAATGTATGAGTAAGCCAGCCTTTTGAAACAATTCTTTCGCTCTTTTTACTGAACTTGTATACGCGCCATTATTAGCCATTACCCTTTTCCTCTCTAGCACGCATTTCGGCTAATATCCGTTCTAGCTCTTCTGTCCCACCTACTTTCTTTGCAAAGTCTTCCATTTCCTTGATACGCTTTTCTTCAGTAGCTGATTTCTTGTTTAAATCTCTCTGTATACGCTGCAGTCCTTCTTCAGAAGGGTAGTTGAATCTGATATTTGGACAGTGACTCAATGCAGTGTCCAGTTCAGAAAAAAGTTTATCTGCAACATTTTTATACCCAGTGAGATGCAACCATCCTTTAGTGCGCGTCATTGCGGTAAATAGTAAGTTTCGATTCCTTACATTCAAGTTATGGCATACAGCATCACATCCAATTAAGTAGACTGAGTACGCTTCATTACCTTTAGCTTTATGAATCGTACTAAATGTGACTCTACCTTTAACGTGGAAGTCATTTATTGAGTATTTGTTGGCGTGTGTATTATTAGTAGCAATACCACGCTCATTGAGTATTATGTCCAATTGTGTGAAATAGGTATTGCAACCTCTATCATCCATACAAATGACAAGGATATCTTCTGGTAATAAGCCTTCAGATTGGATGTCATACAGAATACGATTGGCCACATAATTAACTTCTTCTTCGTGGTCATTGAATCCGCTCTGATGTTGGACAAGGTCGCTTACAGGCTCTTCAGATAGAATTGGTGAATTCTCTTCGCTACGATGCACTACTACAGATTCATTCAGTTCGAATTTGCCAGAATCTCGGCTATGTACTTCGTAACCAAAGTCTTTCCATGAGTCCACAGAATCGATGATTTGGACTTGTTGACCATAGACACCTAAGCCGATTGCATGCGCTGATACTAGAATTGCTCGAGGAGTTCGGTAGCAGATTTCCAAAATATCGTCTTGAACGAAGTCTACCCCTTTCCCCAGTATTTCAGGGCCGGTTATTACTTTGGGTTGAAAGATATTTTGAAATACATCAGAACCGAAAGTCACGCGGTTGTTTTTTGCTAGTTTCGTACAAAGCTGCAGATAATATGGCCCATAATCTTGAGCTTCATCGACAAAAACATAATCGTAGGCTGGTTGGATTTCCGTCGACTCTAGCAACTCTTTACAAGCGTATTCAAAAGGGCTTAGACCTGTTCCGAAAGTTCTTTGCTGAGCACTAGTAAGTGTAAGTGGCGTGACATTATGATAGAGGCATGCGTTGTAGTAGACACCGGGGTTGGTTCTTCCTCCCCATGCATGCATTACTTTTACACAATCTAAGTAGCTATTGTCGTCGTGAAATTCACGGAAAAAACGATGAATCAGCCTTCCAACATGTTGGTAAAGGGTTTTCGTACTAAATGTATAAAGAATTGAGACGTCGGTACTGCGCTCGCGTAAGAGTGTTTGAACAACCTTCATTGCTAAAATAACAGTTTTACCAGACCCCGCTAGTCCACGGATTCTATGTGGGCCATTTACTGCAGGGATGTACCCATCTTGTTGGTGATGGTCAAATTGAAGGATTCTTGACTCAATTTGGTGCACTTTAGACACTTTTGAGTTTTCATCATAAGCAGCTGCGTTTCTTGCTGCAGGTTTTAACAGACCTTTGGCCCCTTGCAATGATGAGATAGTTTCTTCAATTAAAATCGCATTAATTGAATCTGTTCTACGTGATTCGATATGTGAGATGAAAGCTGGTGTAGTTTCGATCAGATTATATGAGCACTCAACAGATACAAGTTCATCACCGGATACATGGCGAGCTAAAAAAATGGCATCAATAGGAATGGCCAGTTGCCCCAGCCCCGAACGTAGTTTGTCGTTTTTAAATAGCTTTGATGTGATATGCCCAGCTACTTTATCTAGTTTACTCTCTTCTTGCTTGAATGTGCTCGGTGTGTAACGAGTCATGCCTGATGAATAGATGATGATCACCCCGTGGCTTGGGCTGATTAATAGGGCTTGCGTAATAACTACATCGCTGTTGTCATCTTTGTATAGTGGGAATTCTAAAAACAGATGAGCGTTTTCTATACCAAGCGTTTGCTCATTTTGATGTAAACAGTCAACAATATGTTTTATTTCTGAGTTTGACTCTATGTCAAAACTTTTAGGGACTATATGCATAATTTTAAAGCCTGATTTTTAAATAGTTTTGATGTGATAACATGCTGTTTGAGCCTGCCAAGTATTTCCCACGAACCTTTGTGAACATCTAATTGTTAGCCCTTTAAACTCTCCACCTAAGTGGTGGTCTGGGTTTAGTTTATCGTGCCACTCTCTTACTCTTTTTTGAAGCTTGTATGGGCAAATCTTTGATAATGTTAACTACTATATTCAGTTAGCCTAAAATGACTTTGATAAAAAGGTGCTTTGGGATTAGCGAACATCTTTAGTAGTGACGCTTTATTTGCGATGAATACTGATTGTGTGTTACTTCCTTGCCGTGTCGTCAATACGGTACGTAGCGAATAAGTCACATCAATATTTAAAGGAGCAAGTGAATCGCAGTTTACAAACCATAACAACGATTTTTTGCTTCCATTTTCGATAGCTTCCAGAAAACCTAAATTTTCTTTTGCACATAATGCAGTCGCAGCATCGTCGTATTCAGAAAAGTCTAAATAGTGAACACTGATATCTTTTTTTTCGGCAATTAAGGTGGCAATTTTTATGAAGTCTGGGTGGATTGTTGCAGAATCAGCGGTAGAGATTCTAAAGTCCATATCCCATGCATTGTGAACAAAAATTTCAGGAGTTATTTGATGTCCATGAAGGGCACTTTCTTTGTTCTTATTCAATCTAAACTCTGGTTAGGTTGTCTTGGTTATTTTAATAGAATAAATCATGAGTAGCCAATGTACCATCAGCCATGTTGAGATTCGTAGTTATGGCGTTCTTAGACATGTTTGTACGCCTGATTTTGCTATGATTCAACCAGTATCGGTGGTTACTGATATTTAGCTATTGCTGTGAATCTGACTTAGATATAGAACTTATTTTTAGGTGTGACTCTCTCTTTTTTCTCTGTCTTTAAATCATATTTCCTGTGTTATCTGGTGCGGATGAGTAGTTAGTCAGCTCGAAAGTAAGATCCAGCCAATTCCGAAAGTAAGATCCAGTAAAATCCGAAAGTAAAAGAAACTACTATCCAAGAAATCTCATTTATCCTTCTTTTTTTGTTGGTTTTTTTGTTAATATTCAATCGCTTAGTGTTTGGTGTGTTATTTGTGACTTAATAGTTGAACTATAAGTTCATCTGTATAGAGAGTTAGATAAGTTTATAGCTTAATAATTTTGACAACTGACTTTTAGTCAAAATGAGTTTTTTGGGGAAAGTGGTAGCCCACTTAGATGAAGGTTTCGTGGGCTAGGTGGTGTTACCTGATTTGTGCAATCTTGTTTCTTTTTAACTTGGCAAGTTTCTCTCGTAGCTCTTTATTTTCATATTCTAACTCATTAATACGAGCTAGTGCCTGAACTAGCTTGTCATTGAGGTGGTGTTGAGCCGCGGCAAATAAAGCCAGCTTTTCCTTTTCAGATTCAAACTTTGCTTTGAAATTTTGCTTGATACGTTTTTGTTCCTTGAGCTTAATGCGCACGATCTGAATCTCTGGCTGCACATAGTCGCCTTTGGCTTTAGCTATTTCTGCTTTACATTGCTTTACCTTTTCAACAAACTCAGGGTAGTAGTAACCACTGCCATTTCCTAGGCTAGCCTCCTCCTCCACAGCCCTGACACTGAGTTTACGAGAGGTAGGTATTCGGTTGGGTTTACCTTGAATTATTCGCTGTAACGCTGTTTCTAAGGTGGTTAGAGTACTTTCACTTTTCCCCATTACAAGCTCCCCGTGATTCTTAGCTCCGCTTCAAAAGGCGAAAATTCCATATCAAAATCAGACATTACATTCTCTGCCGCTCGAATTTGAGTGATGTAGTGGCTACGTTCGCTGACGGAAATATCGTTACCTAATGCCATGTAAGCAACTAAGCTACTGTGCTTTTTTTGCCACCACTTTGCTTGTTGCTCATCAATGATGCTGCTTCCGGAGCTACAATCTACGCAGAATTGAGGGGTAACTACTCCATCCATATCGCAATCATAGCCTGATTTGCAATAGCTATGGGCCGTGCCATGAAGGGTCAGTTTTCCATCTTTGACGGCTTTATAAATTATGTCCCAAGAACTATAGATGTGTGGCGTATCACCTCGCATCTTTAAAATAGCTTTGCCATGTGAACCTGATAGTTTTTCATCTGAGTGCCATTGTTTAAAGATTTTATTTGTGGTGGTTTCTGCATTAATTTCATCGAGTGCCTTTTGCACTTGCTCGTCAACTTTCAGATCCCGTAGGCTCGCCAGCCTCCCACCATTGGTATACCACTCGGTCATCGCGAGGTATAAGTGCTTGAATTGTTGTTTGAGCGCTACTAATGTCCCTAGGCGGTTCTTAATGCAATAAAAGGCCAAAGTACGCCTAAACTGATGAGCCGTTATGTGCCATGGATTTCCAACAGTTACGTCTTTTTTTACACGGTTGAATGAGCGAGGGTTTGACTCAAGGCATTCTGCAAAATCCTCTTCAGTTACAATGAAATTGAACTGCTTACAAAAACGCTGTAGTCGGTGATTCCAGCCTGTAATTAATGTGGGGGGCTTGGAGCGGTATGTTTTATTTACCCAAATGGAGTCTTTGTATTTTTTATCTGGGTAAGTGATTTCTTTGCGCCATTCTTCAGTTAATGTGGTCATTAACTCTATTGCAGTTTTGGAGGATGAAGCTGTAACCCATGTTTCTCGCTTATGGCCTAACTTAAAAGTGTGAGATTGCAGCATGTGGAAATCACGTCCTTCAAAGGTATCCTTGTAATAGCTTCTAGGCGTTAATTTATCGATTTCGGAATCTCGCATACCGCTAAAGCCACCACATACGATATAGCAAGCATTAGTTAGTTGACCCCAGTAGCGTTTAAAGTCTGTTCCATTGTTTAGTCTAATGCTTGGTACTTTAGCGGCTAATGGTTCTACAAGCTCTTTAACTTTGCATGGTTGTAACTCTTGAGCTGCGGAAATGTATTTTCGCTTATCGAAGCTACCATCCTCACCCATGAAGGAATAACGGTTCCCTTGCTTTATTTTTTCTTCAAGATTGCGCACCCCCTCGTCATAGTTATGCTGTAGAGACTTCTCAATATCTAAAATCAATTGTCTATGTGGGTGAGCATCATTGACCAGTTCTATAGCTTTTCCATAAATGGCATCACATAAACGTTCAGGTATAACAAGAGTTTGTTGTGCTTCATTTGAACTTATCCGTCTTGCTTCAATATTTGACTTTATTGGATTAAGACCAAGCTCAAGTTTGTGCCATGACTCATCATTTATGGCGGTATTTATTGCCACAAAAGTAGACTCGATGGTTCCTTGGGCATAGTTACGATTTTGCAAGAAGTGTTCAAACTTAGTCCATACAACAGGCGATCCAAGATCTTTCAATGAGCTATAGTTACTCTCCATCAAGAAACTATAAACTACCTTTATATTACTTAATCGAGTGCGAACACTTGAGAACTTTATTGCTTTTTTCTGTTTAGGACTTTTATTAAATAACCAACCAAAACTCAGCAGCTTAAGTTCTCGTTGTAACTTAGGAGCACGTTTGAATTCTTCTGTGTTTAGATTGTTGTTCTCTTTCTTTCGAGAGAAAGGTAAGCAATCCCAACTGTTTTGCCCAAAGGTGGCGGTAACGTTTCCGTCTTTATCCTTGCAGATGACGATGGCATCTAGCTCTTCATATCTTTTCTCATGGTAGAGCGTGACTATATCAACATCCGTGACTTTATGCTGATGTGGGAAATCGGGCATATAGAGTTTAGATGTATCCATTATCCTACCTCGACTGGTGATTTTGGAATTAAGCTTAAAACTGATTCGTTGTCGCTCCATGCGGGGTGCAAGCCATCATCATCAAGCTTGGCTACTGCCTTTCTAAATATCTGTTGATTTATGCTTGGTAGTATTTTTTGCTCGATAAACTTTACAATTTTTCCAAAGTTTTTTTTGTAATGGCTGGCATCCAAGTGAAGGAATAGTGATTCTTCAATACAGGCTTTGAATGAGAGCAGGCACCAGATATCTGATACCGACTGAACAATCACTTGGTCTGGGCAACCAAAACACCCAAGTAGGTCTGCACAGGCTAATCGTTCTCCCTCCTTCGCAAGTCCCTGTGTTTGGGCTTTCTTGGTGTACTTTTGGGACTTTTTACCAAATGGGGAAGCGCAGCTACCGCCATTAGAAGTTCGGCTTAAATTGGGAAGGTTAATCTTGTTTTCTTCCTCGATAACCAGTACCTCAATACTGAGGTTTTTCTGAGCCTGCTGGGTACTGACCCTGCTCTTGACCTGCTCCTCCCGAATTGACATCGTATCTTGCATCATGCCGTTATTTGCCAGCTTATTTCCCTCGCTATAGTGACGCTTACGGGTGTTGGGTGTGTTGTTAAGCATGAGGTTATTCACCATTTCACCTTGATGATATGAGGTTAGTTGAGAGCCTGTTTCACGAAAGCGGCTTATGTTAGGGCGTAAGCGTCTTCCCATTTGATCTGTGAAGGAAAAATGTTTTTCTACCCACTTTTTCAAAAAAGACTGAAGCTTTGAAGTCTGTAACTTTTGCACCTTTCGAGATGCAATAGTTTGAAGAAGAGTCGCTTCTTCATTTGTGCTAATTATTCTTGATGCATTGAGTAGTTTGTCGAAAAATGTCATAGCATATTTGGGTATATCTAACTCGTGCTCACCTATCTCAACTTGAATGGTTTTAAATGCACGACGTTTAAAAGCGGGCATGGTATACCATGTTTCCCCTGTTGATATTGATGCGTTATTAGGTTGCTTTAACCTAAGTAAATCAGTGGTGTTAGCGTAAGTGTAATAAGCGAGTAGGTAGGTGGCTGCACACATCATCTTCGTTATGCCGCCGCAAAGTTTATATTCTCTACCTTGCCATTCAAAGATCATGGTCGGGGTATTTTTATAGGCTTGAATATGCGTTTCAGGATTTTTGATAAATTGTGAATAGGTTTGATTGAAAAGACGTCTTAGAAATGGAAGTAGTTGTTTTAAATCGCTTTGAGTGTAGGATTCATAAGATTCTCTATCGCTACTATCCATGATAACCACGTTATTAAAGTAATAGTGTGGTAGATCAAGATATCGAGAAAATAGGGTGACCATATTAGCTCGTCTATTCTTATACGTGCTACTTTTGAGTTCGCCTCGCATTACTATGGTTTGTAAGTGTTCCATATACCCCTCTAATGAGCTTTGGGTAAATGCTGGCTCGTTTTTTTTATCGCACCACCGTAGGTATTGAGAGGCTTCAAAATAAATGCCATATAGTGAGTCGTGACTAACTCCTTCATCTATTTTTTCACTAAAACTGTCTTTTAACTGAACAACGAACCCTTCACGATCTGCAAACTTGAATTGGTTGCTTTGCTGTAACTCTTTGCTTGATGGTAAGTTATTGAATAAGAAACGGTTAAAGTCTGCTGAAAGATTATCTCTGGCATCAAGCTTGATACAGAGGTCACGCCTCCATCCTGATAAATAGGTTAGCTCAGTCATCCTGACCTCCTAGCACATCGTGCATAATGGAATCGAGGGTGCCAAACTTCACTTTGAACGCCTCTTTTCGTTTTAGAAAGCGTAAATACTTCCAAGTCGTACTTTCATCTTTATGCCCCATCCAGCCCATCAGAAGCTCCATACAGTCAACAACGGGCAATCCAGCCTCTAGCAAATCACTGAGGCGATAGGTGCTATAGGTGGCGCGTAAATCATGGAAACGATGGGTAAATGATGGCTCTGCCTGTTTTATTTCTGCCCTGAACTCAATCCATCGAGCTTCAATTGATTTCCCCGTAGCAGGGTTGCCTTGCTGACTAACAAAAATTGGTTCATGGCGGTCACAGCGCTCCAGTTTTTCAACGGTCTTCTGGGTGAAGGTGGGAGCATTGCTGTCTAATTGTTCTATTTTCTCGTTGAGCCTAGTAACACGCTTCAGGCGGCGTTCTGAAATTCGATATTCACTCAATGATTGGAGCAAGTCCGATGAAATCTCGACAGTCCGAGTTTTTAGGAACTTGGTTTGTACGCCTGTAGAGCGGGGGCATAACAAAATTTCAAAGCGATGTTGGCTCTCAGCAAGTGGAATTGCAGTATCTAACGCATCTAGTGTTAGGGTTGCTACTTCTTCAACCCGCATACCTGTATCAATCGCAAGCAAGGCTTGTAAGCGCAACTCTTCAGACGTTTGTGGAAGGTGCTGGGTTAAAATACCAAGAGCATCACGGCTTAATGGGGATAGTGGCCTGATGTTTTTACTATCTGCATCCCTCGGCACTTTTATGCGTAAATCACTGGTCTCAACAATGAACGTTGAGGATATGTGGGCAAGCATTCCACTGTTCTTAACTGAGACAAATTCCATTTTGAATGGGGCTTCTTTCTCATTTTTTACACATAGATAACCATCATGCATTAGCCACTTATAGTAATTGACGATTTGGTTCATACGAACACTGGCAGTGCTGTGTGCAAGCATGCCTTGTTTTATTTGCTTCAGCAGGTGAGAGCGGTATAGGTAAGTTGGTTTGAGCCGTTTGACTGGCGGGAATTTATCCCAACTCAACCCCTTATCATCAAGAAATTGATAGTAGGCACGCAAAGCCTGCGCGCAGGGGGATAAGTCTTCTGCCTTCTTTACGGCCTTGAGATAAAACAGGTAGCTGTTGGCTTCGTGATTGAATACACCATCTTGCGAAAAGAGGGTTGGCAGCGAACCGATATTGTCATTGGAAGGGAGGCAATGGAATGTACCATTATCTAGTTTTTGTAGCTCAGTCTCTTTGAAAACATCGCTGGAGTGTACAAGGTATGTCATAAATCATCCTGAAAAATATCACTGTCCATGTATACAGTATGGACAGTGGTTGATTATTTTCCAGATTTATTTACGTGTGTAAGATGCTTTTCCTACACTAACCCCTCATGGTAACGAACTCTTCGCTGCCCGTTGGGTGAATTGCCACAACAGAGTCGAAGTCTGCTTTGGTTGCGCCCATCTTCATTGCAACGCCGAAGCCTTGAATCATCTCATCAACCGTGAAGCCGATGCCGTGTAGGCCGACTACTGTCTCTTCTTCGCCAGCACATACTAGCTTCATCTTACAAGGTTGACGGTGCTTGGTTACTGCTGTGTACATCGCAGTGAAGCCAGATGTGTAAACCTTGATGTTGTCTTTGCCGTACTTCTCTTCAGCTTCTTGAGTCGTTAGACCAATAGTACCGATAGGTGGGTGGCTGAATACAACAGTAGGAACTAGGTTGTAGTCCATTTTCGCGTTAGTTTGACCGTTGAATAGGCGCTCAGAAAGCTGACGACCTGCTTTAACCGCTACAGGAGTTAGCTCGATACCGCCTTCCATGATGTCACCAACACAGTAGATGCCAGGAACGTTAGTCGCTTGGAATTCGTCTACCTTGATGTAGCCACGGTCGTTTGTCTCCACGCCAGTTGATGCTAGGTTGATAGCATCGGTCGCTGGGTGACGGCCGATAGCCCAGATTAGGTGGTCAACATTTTGAGTGTTGCCATTCTCTAGGTGCAGAGTCAGCGTGCCATCCGCTTCTTTCACAACTTCTTTAGGCACAGAGTGCGTGTGAAGTGTTGGACCTTCTGCTTCCATTACTTCTACTAGCGTTTCGATGATCATTGGATCGAAGCTACGTAGTGGAGATTCTTTACGGCAGAATAGGTGTGTTTCTGTGCCAAGTGCGCTTAGAACGCCAGCGATCTCAACTGCGATGTAACCCGCGCCGATAACAGCAACGCTTTTTGGTTGCTCCATCAGGTCGAAGAAGCCATTTGAATCGATGCCGTATTCTGCACCTGGGATGTTTGGAATCGTTGGACGACCACCTACCGCGATCAGGATGTGATCTGCTGTGTAGTGTTCGCCGTTAACTTCAACCGTCTTTTCGTCAACGAACTTAGCAAAACCTTTGATTACGTTTACTTTATTGTTACCAAGTACGCGATCGTAAGATTGGTGGATACGACCAATGTACGCTTGGCGGTTCTCAATCAGTTTGCTCCAGTTGAACTTCTTCACTTCAACATCAAAGCCGTAGTCTTCAGAGTATAGGTTGATCGCTTCAGCTACTTGAGCGCCGTGCCACATTACCTTTTTAGGAACACAACCAACGTTTACACAAGTACCACCAAGGTCTTGAGCTTCGATAAGTGCAACTTTTGCACCGTGCATTGCCGCGCGGTTTGCTGATGCGATGCCGCCTGAACCGCCACCGATACAGATGTAATCAAAATGAGTCGCCATTACTTTCTCCATTTATTGAGGGTTGTAGTCACAGTGAGCACACTGGATCCCTACGTCCTATAGATTCTAAAATTGTCTAATTATTATATTGAGGGCAGATTGGTTGAACTCAATCTCCCTGTTCTAAATTTATTCGTCCACATCACAGTCTTTTGACTGCTCTTTGAGCTTCGATGTGGCGTCGAGATTACTCAGGTACGATCCACTCTACTTTGTAGTGACCGGTTGCTGGTGCAATTGCTTCCTTCAAGAATGGAAGAATCTCGTTCATTTGGCTTTCTAGCTTCCAAGGAGGGTTGATAACAATCATGCCTGATGCTGTCATGCCACGCTCGTTGGTGTCTGGTGATACGCCAAGCTCGATCTGTAGAATTTTGTTGATGCCCAAGCTTTCTAAGCCTTCGATCATGTCTTCGATGTCACAACGGTTCACTACCGGGTACCAAATTGCGTAGATACCGGTTGCCCAGCGCTTATGGCTTTGAGCAATGGCTGTCACTACATCACGGTACTCTTTTGCAAGTTCGTACGGTGGATCGATCAGTACTAAGCCGCGGCGCTCTTTTGGCGGCAGGCTTGCCTTTAGACGCTTAAAGCCATCTTCTTTGTAGATCGATACCTGACGATCACGGTGGAACTCTTGCTCAAGCAGTGGGTGGTCTGCTGGGTGAAGCTCGGTCAGTACCATGCGGTCCTGGTCACGCAGGTGGGCACGTGCAACACGTGGCGAACCTGGGTAGTAGCGCAGCTTGTCACTGTTGTTTAGCGTTGAGATAGACTCAAGGTAGCTTTGAATGTCTTCAGGAAGATTTTGCTGTTCCCAGACGCGAGCGATACCTTGTTTGTATTCACCGGTTTTTTCAGACCATTCATGCGTTAAGTCGTAACGACCTACACCAGAGTGAGTGTCATGGTAAACAAAAGGCTTATCCTTCTGTTTCAAAGAATTAAGAATAAGGCTCTGTACGATATGCTTTACTACGTCGGCATGATTGCCTGCGTGGAAGCTGTGGCGATAACTTAACAAATTAAACTCTCGTAACACTCTCGTTTTAGAGTGTGGTTAGTGTAGGTGGGTTAATCTGATTATTATAACCCTCAATGGACCATAAATTCTCGAACAATTCGGGGACAGTCGTCAGCTATCTGCAGTTAGTTATTGGTTCTACTATTGAAATTTGCCTTTATGGGCACTATTTAATAACTATTCGCAGGTGATTTTTTAGGGCGCTGCTTAGCCTGATGACTGTAAGACGACCTCATTACAAAAAAGACGAAAGTCTCTAACGCCAAAGGAATGTTTATATGTCTAATCCGCTATTAACCTTCACGGACTTACCTCCGTTTTCACAAATCAAACCTGAGCATGTTAAGCCAGCGGTTGAGCAAGTGATTGAAGCGTGTCGCAACAAGATAGAACAAGTACTTGAAGGTAATGCTTCGCCAAGCTGGGACAACCTAGTTGCTCCAATTGAAGAAGTGGATGATCGTTTAGGCCGTGTTTGGTCACCAGTAAGTCACATGAACTCGGTTGTGAACAGTGACGAGCTGCGTGAAGCGTATGAAAGCTGTTTACCTCTGTTGTCTGAGTACGGCACGTGGGTTGGTCAACACAAAGGTCTGTTTGAAGCGTACAAAGCGATCAAGGCGAGCGAGGCGTTCTCTGGGTTAAATCGAGCTCAACAAAAAACTATTACTGATGCACTGCGTGATTTCGAACTGTCGGGCATTGGCTTACCCGCTGACGAGCAACACCGCTATGGCGAGATCAGCAAACGTCAGTCTGAGCTGGGTTCTCAATTTTCAAACAACGTACTTGATGCAACCATGGGTTGGAGCAAGCAGGTCACTGATGTTGCTGAATTGGCAGGCATGCCTGAATCAGCACTGGCGGCGGCAAAAGCGGCGGCAGAGGCTAAAGAGCAAGAAGGTTACCTGCTGACTTTAGATATCCCATCGTACCTACCAGTAATGACCTACTGTGATAACCAAGAGCTGCGTAAAGAGCTGTACGAAGCTTACGTTACTCGCGCTTCAGACCGCGGCCCAAACGCAGGTAAGTGGGACAACACAGAGATCATTACCGAACAGCTTAAGTTGCGTCACGAGATCGCACGTATGCTTGGCTTTGGCACTTACAGCGAGAAATCTCTGGCAACCAAAATGGCAGAGACGCCAGATCAGGTTCTAGGCTTCTTAAATGATTTAGCGGTGAAAGCGAAACCTCAAGGTGAGCGTGAAGTGGAAGAGCTGCGCCAGTTCGCTGAAAAAGAGTTTGGTGTGTCTGAGCTAGAACTTTGGGACATCCCTTACTACAGCGAAAAACAGAAGCAGCACCTATTCCAAATTTCAGATGAAGAGCTACGCCCTTACTTCCCTGAATCGAAAGCGGTATCGGGCCTGTTTGAAGTACTGAATCGTGTATTCGGTATGACAGTGAAAGAGCGTGAAGGCGTCGACACATGGCATGAGTCGGTACGCTTCTTTGATATCTTTGATGCTAATGGCACACTGCGTGGTAGCTTCTACCTAGATTTGTACGCTCGTGAACACAAGCGTGGTGGTGCATGGATGGATGACTGCCGCGGTCGCCGTATTACCGCTGCAGGTGAACTACAAACGCCAGTCGCTTACCTAACGTGTAACTTCAATAAACCAGTTGGCGACAAGCCAGCATTGTTTACCCACGATGAAGTTGTGACTCTGTTCCATGAGTTCGGCCATGGTATCCACCACATGCTGACTCAAGTAGAAGCTGGCGCGGTTGCAGGTATCAATGGTGTGCCTTGGGATGCGGTTGAGTTGCCAAGTCAGTTCCTAGAAAACTGGTGTTGGGAAGAAGAGGCATTGGCGTTCATCTCTGGTCATTTCGAGACCGGTGAAGCGCTACCTAAAGAGATGCTAGAGAAGATGCTAGCGGCGAAGAACTTCCAATCTGCGATGTTTATTTTGCGTCAGCTAGAATTCGGCCTGTTCGACTTTACGCTACACACTACTTACGACCCAGAAGTGGGTGCGCGCGTACTTGAAACACTGGCTGATGTGAAGTCTAAAGTGGCAGTACTGCCAAGCCTTGATTGGAACCGTTTCTCACACAGCTTTAGCCACATCTTCGCTGGTGGTTATAGCGCGGGTTACTACAGCTACCTTTGGGCTGAAGTGCTATCAGCAGATGCGTTCTCAGCATTTGAAGAAGAGGGTATCTTCAACACTGAAACGGGTAACCGCTTCCTGAATAACATCCTAGAAATGGGTGGCAGTGAAGAGCCAATGGAGCTATTCAAACGCTTCCGTGGTCGTGAGCCTCAAATCAATGCGATGCTGCGCCATGCAGGTATCAGCGCGTAATATTGTGCTGGTTAGAATGTAAAAAGAGCCTTCTAGAGAGGCTCTTTTTGTATCTGTTTATCAAGCGACTATGGGTTCACATTACGATTGATTGGGTTTTGCAGTGAGATTAGCGTCTCGGTTGATTGCACTTCATCAATTGCCTGCAACTTATCGATCAGGACGAACTGCAGCTCTTCAATCGACTTACACATCAACTTAACGAAAATATTGTAGGCACCAGTGGTGTAGTAGGCTTCAACTACTTCATCTAGAGCATTCAGTTTGGCGATTGCCGAGTGGTAATCTTTGGCTGCATTCAGGTTGATACCAATAAAGCAACATACGTCGTAACCTAGCTTTTTCGTGTTTACCACCACCTCGGTACGCTCAATAATGTCGGCCGATCTCATTTTCTCGATACGGACGTGAATAGTCGCAGGGCTTACGTCAAACTGCTTGGCCATCTCGGCGTAAGGCGTACGAGCATCTTCCATCAAGGTTTTCAGAATGGCACGGTCTAGGTCATCGAGACGAGCGGTGGTTGTGGACATGCGTAACCCTTAGATTTAATGAAAATATATCGGCTAGAGTACATATCATAGCCAAGGGTGATAATATTAGCAGCAACAATGGTGTTAGGGTGAATTCAGTGCGATTTTGGGTGTTATTTATTGCGATGTGTTGGAGCGTATTCGCTTCGGCGCAGACAAAAGATGTATTGGTTATCCACTCCTACCATCAAGGATTTTTCTGGACGGATGATTTCCATAAAGGGTTATCCGAAGAACTCGATCGCGACGGGTTGTCTTACCGCGTCGTTTACCTCGACAGCAAACGCTCTCAAAATCCTGAATACCTAGAGCGCGTGTACCAGCTTTACCACACCAAATTAATGCACGAAGAGTTTGCAGCGGTTGTGGTGAGTGATAACAACGCCCTAAACCTGATGAAGCGTTTAGCGTCAGATCTCGATGGAACCCCGGTCATCTTTGGTGGCATCAACAACTTCTCTCCTAAAATGATCGAAGGTTTGAACGCAACCGGTATCACTGAAGACATCGATCTGGTTGGTAACATCGAACTGATCAAGCGCCTCCAGACGACCGTGAAAAAAGTCTACATGGTGACCGATCATTCGGTGACTGGTGAGGCCATTCGTGCGCAAATCGATCTGTTTATTGAAACTAACCCTCAATTTGCAGATTTGATTGAACATTATGTTCCAGACTCATACCAAGAACTGACGACTTTTTCGCAGCGTGCAGACCTAGGGAAAAGCTTGCTGTTTTGGGCGTATTACCGAGATGCGAAAGGTGAAGTGAGTAGTGATGAAGATTGGCGACAACTGAACATTAAAACGCAAATGCCGCTGTATATGGTGCATGACTTAGGCCTAGGTTTTGGGGCCATTGGCGGGGTGATTCAAAGCGGTGAAACTCAAGGACGTAACACGGGGCGCGTTTTGTTGCAGGTGTTGGCGAATCCTAATGATCCGTTACCTCCTGTAGTTGCTGGTGCACCGGAGATTAAGCTCGACTATCAACAAATATCGCGTTGGGATCTCGGCGCTGAGAATGAAGCTGCAGTGACATTCCTCAACAAGCCTAAGTCTTTCCTGACGCGCTACCGCGATGAAATTCGCACCATAGGTTTAATGTTCCTTGGTATGTCGTGCGTGATCGCCACCTTGGTGTATTACCTCAATCGTCTTAAGAAAAGCGAACGTGCAAGCCGCCAAAGCCAACGACTGTTGGAGTCGATATTCGACCAGAGCCTTCAGTTTATGGGCATTATCGACAAAGACGGTGTATTGCTGTCGAGTAACAGCAAGCTGCATGAACTGCTCTACAATCAGGGTTACAAGTTAGGAACACCTTTGCAAGAACATCAGCACTGGGAAGATTCTGCCAGTGAGGTGTTGAAAGAGTATTTTGTTGAGCGAGATGATCACCCATCTTTACGCTTTGAAGCTGAGGTTTGGTGTCGAGATCGCGGTGCGATGGTGCTGGATATCTCACTGAAGCCGATGCCGGGCAGCGAAGAAGGTGATATTCAGTTCTTGTTTGAAGCGCGCGATGTGACTTCACGTAAGTTGGCTGAGAACAAGCTGTTCCAACGTGAAGCGAACCTAAAACTCTATTACGACAAACAACCGGTGATGATGATTACCTTGGATGGCAATAACCGCATCCAACAAGTGAACCAGTTTGCCGAAGAGCTGCTTGGTTACCCACTGGATGAACTTTTAGGTCATCGCCCTAGAGAGTTCTATGTCGATGAGAACGCGATGATTCCACGTCATATCTTGTTGCAGCCACAGCATAAGATCCGCGGGGTATGGCGTCGTGATATTGAATATCGTCATGCTGATGGCAGTACGATCTGGATTCGAGAAAATATTCGTCCGCTGGTGGAGTCTGATCAGTTGCTGATTGTGGGTGAAGACATCACCGAGACACATGAGCTTTCTGAGAAATTGGAGTATCAGGCGCGCTATGACTTGCTGACTGATACCTTTAACCGCAACCACTTTGAGCAAGAGCTACAGAAGGCACTCAAAGAGGTTGAGAGCCACATGCGTACCCACGCAATGCTGTTTTTAGACCTAGACCAACTGAAAGTTCTGAACGATACCGCAGGGCATGAAGCGGGCGATGCTGCGATCTTGTTTAGCGCGCAGTTATTGGAAGAGGTACTGCCATACAATGCGGTATTGGCGCGTATGGGTGGTGACGAGTTTGCTGTACTCATCAAAGACTGTACTGAGCGAGATGCGGTGAATGTGTGTCGCAGTATCATCTCTATGATGGGCGACAATCCATTCTTGTGGGATGACATCCGACTAAACTTGACCTGCTCTATCGGTATTCGATTGATTGACCATACCGCGGCTTCACCACAAATGGTGCATGCTCAGGCAGACGCGGCATGTCATGCAGCCAAAGAGGAAGGGCGTAACCGTTATCACCTTTACCATCAAGATGATGAAGACTTGCGTCGTCGTCACCTAGAGATGGAGTGCGTCAATTTAGTACATGAAGCTTTAGCTAATGATCGCTTGGAGTTGTTTGCGCAGCGTATTTTAGGTTTAGACGAAGACAGCGACAAAATGCACTTCGAGATCTTGGTCCGCATTAAGAACGTCGATGGGGAATACATCTCTCCAGGGATCTTCATGCCAGCTTCTGAGCGCTACAACATTGCGCATTTGATTGATCGCCAAGTGATCGGCCAGACACTGAGCTGGTTGGAACAACGTCCACATCTGATTGATGAGCTAGGGATGTGCTCTATCAACCTTTCTGGTCACTCGATGGGTAACCGAGAGTTTGTTGAGTTCTTGATTGAAAGCTTGAGTAACTCGTCGATTCCGTGTCATAAGATCTGCTTAGAGATCACCGAAACAGCGGCGATGAGTAACATGAAACAGGCGATCAAGTTCTTCACTCGAATCAAAGACCTCGGCTGCATGATCGCGCTGGATGACTTCGGATCTGGTTTATCGTCGTTTGGTTACTTGAAGAAGTTGCCAGTCGACATCGTTAAGATCGATGGCCTGTTCGTGCGTGATATTGATGTCAATGAGATGGACCATGTGATGGTTCGTTCTATCAATGATCTAGCCAAGCAGATGGGTAAGCACACAGTGGCCGAGTTCGTTGAAAACACCCAGATCATCGACAAGTTGATTGAACTCGGTGTGAACTACGCACAGGGTTATATCATTGGTCGACCTAAGCCGCTTGCTGAGCTGGTTGATGAACTTCAGCAAGAACGAGCGTTAGAAAACGCAAACTAACTAGGCCTTGTGTACAGCCTTGTTTTAATCTCGTGACTTTCGGTGCTAATAGTTTGCACCGCTAATATGTATTGTTGAGGCAATCAGGTAAACTGGTTGCCTCTTTTGTTTTGAATACTACTGTCTGTTGGAGACGACCTTGCAACTACAACTGATTTGCGAAGATGCTACCCAAATCGATCATCTGAATGACTTAGCGACTCGTTGGAATTTATCTCACGCTGAAAACAGCGAATTTGCTTTGGTGCTGACTAGCGAGCGACTTGAGCTGCGCAAAGTAGACGAGCCCAAGTTAGGCGCTATCTTCGTTGATTTAGTTGGCGGCGCGGTTGGTCATCGACGTAAGTTTGGTGGCGGTAAAGGTCAAGCTATTGCCAAGGCGGCAGGTTTAAATAAAGGGGCTACGCCAACCATTCTTGATGGCACGGCTGGCTTAGGGCGCGATGCATTTGTACTGGCTTCTCTAGGTTGTAAGGTGCAGATGGTCGAGCGTCATCCTGTTGTTGCAGCGCTGCTTGATGATGGATTACAGCGTGCGCAGCAAGACCCTGATATCGGTGGCTGGGTTAGCGAACGTATGAAATTGATTCACGCTTCAAGCCACGATGCGCTGGATAAACTCAGTGACGATCCTAACTTTGAGCAACCGGATGTGGTGTATCTAGATCCAATGTACCCACATCCAGAGAACAAAAAGAAATCGGCTCTAGTCAAAAAAGAGATGCGCGTATTCCAATCTTTGGTCGGTGCAGACTTAGATGCTGATGCTCTATTGGCACCTGCAATGAAGCTCGCATCAAAGCGAGTTGTGGTCAAAAGACCTGATTGTGCGGCTTGGTTAGATGAGCAAAAACCGAGTATGGCGATCGAAACCAAAAAGAACCGTTTTGACGTGTATGTGAAAGCATCAATGACTTAATTGAAGCATCAATAACTTAGACACACGCTAAGAAAATTTCCCGTCATAAATACGATAAATTGCTATTTAACACTTGCGATAGTCGCGTTACGGATGTATATCTAACTAAGAATCATTATTATTCTTAGCTGGAGTTGTAGCATGGCTAAACGCTTTTGTAAGTTAAACCGTCGAGATATTACCGAACACCTAGGCGAGATCCACAGCTTGGTTACTGAACCTAAGTTTGTGTGTCGCTCTTGTGCGCGTTCATCGGCGGACGAAGCGAACCTATGCAAACCATCTGCAATCCCACCGCTTGGCTGCCAGAATAAGCCGATTGAAGAAAAGGCGGCTTGTGGTCTGTTAGCCGAAACGCTACCAAAGCCTGAAGTCACCTTGGCAGAGGTCCCAGATTCATCAGTACAACTGTTTGACCCAGCCGCTGCTCTTGGAGACGCAGACAAACAAGCGTCACCGAAAAAAGCCAAACTGAAAAAACGCATTGCTAACGCGAGTGGTGCTGAGAAATCAGAACTGAAGCGAGCGAAGAAAGCGGCTAAGAAACAAGAGAAATACAATAAGAAGCTGGCGAAGATGATTAAGAAGCAGCAAAAGCTGTTTAAGAAAAGCCAGAAGCTGGAAAGTGAATTGGAACGCATCAACCTACGACTTGATGATGTAGCCTTCACGGAAAACCAGGCTGTGGTTGTGAATCACATCCACTAACAACAGCTGTTGAACATTATTCAACGCGTTAGCCAGATCTAAAAAGAGCGACCTTAGGTCGCTCTTTTGCTTTTTGTCTCCTAAGAGAACTTGGCCGCGCTGGCGCATTTAAATCTGTTGGGCGTTGCTCGCCGATCTCGCGACACGCTTTTTCACCCACGTCTCATTTACGATGAGAGAAAGCAAGATAACCCCGCCGCCAATCGAAAGTCGCACCAAATCAACGTCTCGGTTCCAGATCAGGATGTTTACGACTAGACCTGCAGGTACCAACACGTTATTCATTACGGCAAGTGCACCTGCATTTACCATGCATGCGCCTTTGTTCCACATAAAGTAGCCCAATCCAGAAGCGATTAAGCCAAGGTAGATCAGGATTCCCCATTGAAGTGAAGTGGTCGGTAGTTTTTCAGGGTTGCCTAGTAGTAAGAAAGCAACCGAAGCCACACATAGAGCGCCGAGGTAGAAATAGCCAAATACGGTATGTTGAGGAAGTTCTGTCGATTCCTTCTCCATCACAACTTTATAGCCCACCTGACCAATCGCAAAGCATAGGTTCGCGCCCTGTACGACTAGGAAGCCAACTAAAAAGTTGTCGTTGATGCCGGCGAACTTAATGAATACCGCGCCTAATACCGCAATCGCAGCCGTGACTAAGTACCAAGGTGAGAACTGCCCTTTGAGAAAGTCATAAATCAGTGTGACATAAATTGGGGTAAAGACAGTAAATAGCAAAACTTCCGGTACGGATAGCAGCAAGAAAGATTGGTAATAGAAGCAGTACATCAGGCCAAGCTGAATACCACCAATTGCCATCAATTTGCCGATCAATTTCCCAGGGATGCCACGGAATTTCAGGAAAGGAAGAAACACGATACCTGCCAGAGCAACACGCATCAGAACAGAGAACCAAGAATCAACCTGACCAGCAAGGTAGACGCCGATCAGGCTAAAAGAGAAGGCCCATAGGAGGGTAACACCAGCTAAATAGCTCATAGTAAAACTTCGTTAATAAGATATGAGCTGTATGTTACCTAACCTTAAATCATTAGTCTTCTGAATCTCTCAGAGGCACGACCAGCATATCCACCGGAGAGGCGTTGATCAGTTGTCGTGTTGAAGAGAGCAGCTTGCTCCAAAAATCTTGATGGTGCCCACATACCACTAAATCAACGTTGTATTCTGTGATGGTATCGCACAGTTCATGGCTCAAATCACCGCTACCTACAAGCGTATGAGTGATCGGGTATTGAGCGTGTTCCGCAAAGTTTTGTAGCTGAATGCGAGACGCTTCCATCGCGTTGTGTTGGGTCTCTGCCATATTGATGTCAATCAGTCCGGTATAGAGCTCTGCGTAGTTAATATCGATATGGATAAAAGAGACTTTGGCTTCTAATGGCTTTGCCAATGCTACCGCTTTATCCACAATTAATTTGCTGTCATCTGATAAATCGACCGCGACCAAAATATGTTTGTAACTCATATCGCTACCTCCTTTATTCATTGTCTGATTAAAGATTAGCACTATGCGATGCCTTTTTTTGCTGAAGTGATCTCATATCCATCGTCTTGCGTAGTGAAGGTTCGAAATATCGGTTAACTAATGGTCAGCGAGATATTAATAAAATAGTGATATAGTAAAGAAAATTGAGGATGTACTTAGGAGTCTTAAATGCTGTCAAAAACTATGGTTGAGCAACTGAACGATCAAATTAATCTAGAATTTTTCTCATCCAATCTATACTTACAAATGAGTGCTTGGTGTGAAGACAAAGGATTTGAAGGTGCAGCAGAGTTTCTGCGTGCTCATGCGGTAGAAGAAATGGAACACATGCAGCGTCTTTTTACTTACGTAAGTGAAACAGGTGCAATGCCAATTCTGGGTGCGATTGAAGCACCAAAACATGAATTTGAAAGCCTTGGCGCAGTATTCCGTGAAACCTACGAACACGAGCAGATGATTACTGAAAAGATCAATAAGCTGGCTCACGTTGCTTTCAGCACACAAGACTACTCAACCTTTAACTTCCTGCAATGGTACGTTGCAGAGCAACACGAAGAAGAGAAGTTGTTTAAAGGTGTATTGGATAAGCTAGAGCTTGTTGGTGAAGACGGTAAAGCACTGTTCTTTATTGATAAAGACTTAGCGCAATTGGCAAAAGATGGTTCATCTTCAATCATGGATGCTCCTGCAGTCTAGGCTGTAAGAAAAAGACTCTGATTATCTTTTTCTTTTGAGTTTTCCTTTGAAGATGTAGGGAGGAAAGGATGATCAGCGGCGACACTATTCTATTTGCACTAATGGTTGTGACTTGCGTGAACTGGGCACGTTATTTTACGGCGCTACGCACGCTTATTTATATTATGCGAGAAGCACATCCTCTACTTTATCAACAAGTAGACGGAGGTGGGTTCTTCACAACTCATGGCAATATGACCAAACAAGTACGCTTGTTTAGTTACATCAAAAGCAAAGAGTACCACCATCACCACGACGAAGTGTTCACTTCCAAGTGTGATCGTGTAAGACAGTTGTTCATACTCTCTTCTGCTCTGCTGGGTGTAACGTTATTGTCTGCGTTTATCGTTTAGGTGAGCGATACGTGTGATTAGAGCGTCGGTTGTTCGTTTGGCGAGCTTAGCAATGTTAGACAAGCTTCTCGCGCAATAGCAGCTGTCTGAGATTTGTACGATTGAACACCAATTGCAAAGTTTAAAATTGCCGCTAAAATAGCGAGCAATTAGTAAGGATGTGCTGTTAACGCACATCCTTTTTTATTGATGGCATTTTGAGAACAGGGCGTACTCGGAATGCAAAGTGAAGAAAGCAGAGCCACAATGAGTGAAAAATTTGATGTAATCGTGATTGGTGCGGGCGCCGCAGGCTTAATGTGTGCCGCGGAAGCTGGTAAACGCGGCCGACGAGTGCTGGTGGTTGATCATGCGAAAAAGCCAGGCAGAAAAATTTTAATCTCAGGTGGTGGCCGCTGTAACTTCACTAACTATGATGTGTCTGCGAATAACTTCCTGTGTAACAACCCTCACTTCGTGAAGTCAGCTTTATCTCAATACACCAACTGGGATTTTATCTCGATGGTGAGCAAGTACGGCATTGAGTTTGAAGAGCGCGACCACGGCCAGTTGTTCTGTGTAAATGACCACACCGCAAAAGACATCGTGAGCATGTTGCTTGATGAGTGTAAGCAAGTGAAAGTCGAACAGCGCTACCGATGCGATGTTCATTCCATTGAAAAGACCGATTCTGGCTTCAAAATGCACCTCAATACCGACCAAGTTGAGTGTGATTCACTGGTGGTAGCGACCGGTGGTTTGTCGATGCCTAAGCTGGGCGCCACGCCATTTGGCTACAAGATTGCCGAGCAGTTTGGTTTGTCTGTGATGCCAACTACGGCGGGCTTAGTGCCGTTTACGCTGCATAAAGAAGACAAAGAAGACTTCGCTGAGCTTTCTGGTATCGCGATTCCTGCGGAGATCACGGCGCAAGACGGTACCTTATTCAAAGAAGCGCTGCTGTTTACGCACCGTGGTCTATCTGGTCCTTCAGTATTGCAAATCTCTTCGTTCTGGAAAGCGGGTCAGTCGGTTTCGATTAATCTAGTACCTGAAGTCGATGTTGCTGAACTGCTGGCTAACTCTCGCGAGAAGCACCCAAATCAGAGCCTGAAAAACACCTTGGCGAAAGCACTGCCGAAGCGTTTTGTGGAAGTGTTGATTGACCGTAAAGAGCTGGAAGACAAACCGCTTAAGCAGTTCAACGAAAAGCAGCTTAATGGCATTGTTGAGCACCTAGAAAACTGGAAGATCGCACCCAATGGCACAGAGGGCTACCGCACTGCGGAAGTTACGCTCGGCGGTGTCGATACCGATCATTTATCTTCAAAAACCATGGAATGTAAGAACATCAAAGGCTTGTTCTTCGTTGGTGAGGTGATGGACGTAACTGGCTGGCTTGGTGGCTACAACTTCCAATGGTGTTGGTCGAGCGGCTTTGCGGCGGGCCAGTGGGTATAAGCGTTTCGCTTATTCATTAGTTCAGATTACATAAAAATGGCGAGTCATACGACTCGCTATTTTTGTATCTAGTTTAGAGTTAAAGGTAACTCAATTGATGGCTTTCGCGACCAATCGAGTATTTTCGCTCTTATTTACGCAGCTTTGTCTTTTGAGAATTTGATTTGTTGAATCACTAAGCCAGCAATAATCAGCACTAAACCAAACAGGGTTGATGGATGAATTTCTTCGCCGATAATGGTGGAAAGTAGCATCAAAGAGATAAAAGGTGATGCGAAAATTAGGTTACTGATGCGTGCTGTGTTGTTGGTGAGCTTCAATGCCGATAGCCACAACACAAAGGTAATTCCCATCTCAAACAGGCCAACGTAAGTCACCGCCATCCAACCTTTCGCCGTGATTTGGCTAAAGCTCTCGCCCTCGAAAATGGTTAAACCAATCGCAAAGGGTAGCGCCACTAAGAATCCAAGCAGTACGCCCACCACAGGATCAGCCTTGTTTTTGGTGTTAAGTATCCAGTAGCCCGCCCAAAGCAGGGTTGAAAGCAGCGCCAATGCGACGCCAAGTGGGCTATCGAACTGCATACCTAGTACATCGCCTTTGGTGGCAATAACTACCACACCCGCATAACTGAAGGTACAAGCCACCCAATCTTGCCTACGAATCTTTTGTCCCAGAAAAACCGCTGCCATCAGCGTTAGCGTGATAGCCCAGCTGTAGTTGATGGCTTGAGCTTGAGAAGCTGGCAACAGGTCGTAGGCTTTGAAGAGAATCAGGTAGTAGGCCAGTGGGTTAACCAAACCAAGCAGTAGGTAGTACCAAGGGTTTGAAAGGAACGTAGTACTCAGCTGAGAGAGCTTACCTTGGAAGGCGCAGACCGCGATCAGCGCAATCGACGACACAATGCTGGCAATGGTCAGCATTTGGATAGGTGAAAACTCAGCAAGGGTCAGCTTAAAAGCAGTAGCGACCGTTGACCACAGTAGCACTGCGGAAAGGCCAAAGCCCAAGGCACGACGTTCGTTCATGGCAACTCATTCTAATTGGGTGGGACAGAATACGGAGCGCTTAGTCTATCTGTCGAATTTTAATACGGCAAACTGGACATTTATCCAGTATCAAAATACCATTTAATGAGTTATTTCCAATTAGGCTAAATCATTATCATGCAATGGATTATCGAACATCAGGCAACGCTTATTGCTGCAATTTCTGGCGCACTCGTCAGTGGCGGCGTCGTGGGTTGGTGGGTTAAACAGAAACTCTCTTTTCAGCAGCGATTGCTCGAGCAGCAACTTGAGTCTGATCGTTTGTTGCATGAATCACAGCAGTCACAGCTCAAGTCCTCTCTGGCAGAGGCGCAACAAGAGCTCGATGAGCTAGATGATGAGCGAGACAAAGCCGCATTCGAGCTTAAACAAGCGCACGGCAAGGTGATGGCTGCGATGGAAAAGCTTCGCTATTTCGAAGCGGTCAAACAAGAACGCCAGCAGTACGCTGATGAGATCAATGTGTTGAAAGATCATAAATCTGAGTTGGAGGCTGAACTGCGTGAGCAAGAAGCAAGGCACGATCAAGAAAATCTTGCCAATAGCGAAAAGCTGCAATTGTTAGAGCAGGCTGAATCACGCCTGAAGCAGCAGTTTGAGCATCTTGCCAATCAGCTGTTTGAAACCAAAACCGCTAAGGTCGACCAACAAAACAAGCAGAGCCTAGAGGGGCTACTCTCACCGTTAAGAGAGCAATTAGAAGGCTTTAAGAAGCAGGTTAATGACAGCTTTAGCCAAGAAGCCAAAGAGCGTCACACCTTGGTGCATGAACTGAAGAATCTACAGCGCCTTAATGAAAGTATGACTCGCGAAGCGGTTAACCTGACTCAAGCGCTCAAGGGTGATAACAAGCAACAAGGTAACTGGGGTGAAGTAGTATTGGCTCGTGTGCTTGCTGAGTCTGGCCTGCGAGAAGGGCATGAGTACCAAACGCAAGTGAATCTACAAAACGATGCTGGTAAGCGTTATCAACCGGATGTGATTGTCCACTTGCCGCAAGATAAGCAAGTGGTCGTGGATTCAAAAATGGCGTTGGTTGCGTTTGAACGCTACTTCAATGCCGAAACCGATCAACAGCGTGATGCCGCATTGCGTGATCACTTGGTCTCACTGAGAGCGCACATCAAAGGACTGAGCCAGAAGGATTATCATCAGCTCAAAGGCATCCAAAGCTTGGATTACGTGTTGATGTTTATTCCGGTCGAGCCTGCATTCCAAGTGGCGATTCAGGCTGACCCTAGCTTGGTGAAAGACGCGATGGAGCAAAACATTATTTTGGTTAGCCCAACCACCTTGCTGGTGGCACTGCGTACCATTGATAACTTGTGGCGCAATGAAAGGCAAAACCAGAACGCTCAGGTGATTGCCGAACGCGCAAGCAAGCTTTACGACAAGCTACGCCTGTTTGTCGATGATATGGAAGGTCTTGGTAGCTCGCTAGATAGGGCGAACCAAAGCTACCAAGGCGCGATGAATAAGCTGGTAACAGGCCGAGGTAACGTGATTCGTCAGGCAGAAAGCTTCAAGCAATTAGGCGTTGAGGTGAAGAAACCTATCTCTATTGGCTTGGCAGAAATGGCGCAAAATGAGGCTTTTTCAGAAAATGCCTCCTTAGTAGAAAGACAACCCGCTGAGGATAAAGTAAACTAATCGGCCGCAGCGCCTCTAAACACAGAGCGTGCTGTCGATGAGAACTTACCATGGTAGATAACAGCATTATGGACACAAGCGTGCAGACAAATTCAGCAGTAGAGTCAGAAACCACACACTTTGGTTTCGAAACAGTCGCGAAAGACGAAAAAGTCGCGAAAGTAGCAGAGGTATTTCACTCTGTAGCCGCTAAATACGACATCATGAATGACTTAATGTCGGGTGGTGTTCACCGTTTGTGGAAACGATTCACGATTGATTGCAGTGGCGTTCGCCCTGGTCAGCGTATTCTAGACCTTGGTGGTGGTACTGGTGACCTGACGGCGAAATTCTCGCGCATCGTTGGTGAAAAAGGCCACGTAGTTCTTGCTGATATCAACAATTCAATGCTGAATGTTGGCCGCGATAAGCTGCGTGATAGCGGTATTGTCGGCAACGTACATTACGTACAAGCGAATGCTGAAGAGTTGCCTTTCCCAGACAACTACTTCGATTGCATTACTATCAGCTTCTGTCTGCGTAACGTAACCGATAAAGATAAAGCACTTCGTTCTATGTACCGCGTGCTTAAGCCGGGTGGGCGTCTATTGGTTCTAGAGTTTTCTAAGCCAGTGCTTGAGCCACTTTCTAAAGTGTACGATGCGTACTCATTCCACCTATTGCCAAAAATGGGTGAGCTGATTGCTAATGATGCAGACAGCTACCGTTACCTTGCAGAATCTATCCGCATGCACCCAGACCAAGAAACACTGGAAGGCATGATGCAAGAAGCCGGTTTTGAGAATACGAAATACTACAACCTAACGGGTGGCATTGTTGCGCTGCACCGAGGTTACAAGTTCTAGTTGAACTTGGTAGCAAGCGCTTTGAGCGTGTTAGATCGAAAATAAGAATAAAGATAGAACGGATAGGTTAAGGCTTATCCGTTTTCAAAGGTAAGGACAGTCATGCCATTTGATCCATTGGTAACCGCGGTTATTGAAACCTCTTTGAATACGTTAGTAAACGATGACCCAGCACTGGTTCGTCGTTTGTCTCGCTTAAAAGGGCAGATCATTCAAGTCAATTTGAAAGAGTTGAATAAAACACTTACGTTCGTTTTCAGCCAACAAATTGATGTGTTGTCAGAGTACGAAGGGCAACCGGATTGCTACTTATCTTTGAACCTATCCGTGTTACCTGAACTGCGTGAGCAATCGAATATCACTAAGCTTATCAAGCAAGATAAGTTGATTTTGGAAGGTGATATTCAGTTGGCACAGAAGTTTTCTCAGCTGATGACAGACTGCAAACCTGACTTGGAAGAGTGGTTGTCTCGCGTGACAGGTGATGTGGTGGCTCATACCTTGGTCCAAGGCGTTAAGAATGTTGGTGGCCTTGTGGCTAAGCAAGCGACCAAACATCAAAACCACTTCGCTCAAGTTCTGACTGAAGAGTGGAAGATCGCTCCAGCGCCATTAGAGGTGGCACATTTTTGCGATCAGGTTGACGACGTGAAAAGCTCAGCTGCACGCCTTGAAGCTAAGTTGAACGCTCTGTTGGAGAAAGCATGACCCCAACAGAACTGAAACGTCTTTATCATATTATCAAGGTACAGTTGGAATATGGCCTTGATGAATTGATGCCAGAGCACCAATTGACCAAAGCACCTCTGTTGGCGAGAAAGTCACTGTTTTGGATTAAGAACAAGCACAAAGATAAAGAGTTAGGGCATCGTCTACGTCTGGCTTTGCAAGAGCTAGGGCCTGTGTGGATCAAGTTTGGACAGATGATGTCGACACGTCGTGATCTGTTCCCCCCTCATATCGCTGACCAGTTGGCATTGCTGCAAGACCAAGTGGCGCCGTTTGATGGTGAACTGGCTAAGCAAGATATGGAGAAGGCACTGGGTGGCAGTTTAGACAACTGGTTTACTGACTTCGATATTACACCGCTTGCTTCAGCGTCTATTGCTCAGGTGCATACTGCGAAGTTAAAAGAGAACGGCCGAGAGGTAGTTCTGAAGGTAATTCGACCAGATATTCGCCCGGTGATTGATGCAGATCTAAAACTGATGCATCGAATGGCGAGTATAGTCGCTAAGTCGCTTCCTGAAGCACGTCGTTTAAGACCGGTTGAGGTGGTTCACGAGTACGAAAAAACCTTACTTGATGAATTGGACCTACGCCGAGAGGCTGCAAATGCCATTCAACTGCGTCGTAATTTTGAAGGCAGCGAAGAGCTATACGTTCCTGAGGTGATTCCTGATTTAAGCAGCGAAACCTTGATGGTATCAGAGCGTATTTACGGTATTCAGGTGTCGGATGTTGAGACCTTAAAAGCCAACGGCACTAACATGAAATTGTTGGCGGAACGTGGTGTGACAGTATTTTTCACCCAAGTGTTTCGAGACAGCTTTTTCCATGCCGACATGCACCCAGGGAACGTCTTCGTTAACCCTGAGAATCCAGACAACCCTCAATGGATTGGTCTCGATTGTGGCATTGTCGGCACACTCAACAGTGAAGATAAGCGTTATTTAGCTGAAAACTTGCTGGCTTTCTTCAACCGAGATTATCGTAAAGTCGCAGAACTGCACGTTGATTCGGGCTGGGTACCGCACGATACCAATGTGAACGATTTCGAGTTCGCGATCCGCATGGTGTGTGAGCCGATCTTTGCTAAGCCACTGGGTGAGATCTCATTTGGCCATGTGTTGCTAAACTTATTTAATACAGCAAGACGTTTCAACATGGAGGTTCAGCCTCAGTTGGTACTTCTGCAAAAGACCTTGTTGTATGTTGAAGGGTTAGGTCGTCAGTTGTATCCACAACTCGACTTGTGGGAAACAGCAAAGCCTTTCCTTGAAACTTGGATGATGAATCAGGTGGGGCCGCAAGCTGTGATTAACGCAGTGAAAGAGCGAGCGCCATTCTGGGCAGAAAAACTGCCAGAGCTGCCAGAGTTACTTTATGACAGCTTGCGCCAAGGTAAAGCGATGAACCACAGAATGGATCAGCTTTACCAAGGTTACCGAGAGAGTAAGCGTCAGCAAGCAACTGGAAAGTTTTTGTTTGGCGTTGGAGCCACTTTAGTCGTATGCTCCGCAATATTAGTTTCAAGCCCTTATGAGCAGCTATCTATGGGCTGTGGCATCGCAGGTGTCACATTTTGGCTGCTTAGTTGGCGAGCTTACCGTCGTTAGACAGTAGACTCTCTTTATATTTTTTTGTGTAGACAGACCCGAGGACAATGACAATGGGTGGTATCAGTATTTGGCAACTTCTAATCATTGCTGTAATTGTAATTTTGCTATTCGGAACGAAGAAACTGCGCGGTATGGGTGGTGACTTAGGTTCAGCGGTTAAAGGCTTCAAGAAAGCAATGAGCGATGATGAAAAGCCTGCAGACAAGAAAGACGCAGACTTCGAACCAAAGAATATTGAACAGCAGAAGACAGAAGCGACTGCTGAAACAAAGAAAGACAAAGAGCAGGCGTAAATCGTGTTTGATATCGGTTTTTGGGAACTGGTATTAATATCTGTCGTTGGGTTAGTGGTTCTAGGGCCTGAGCGTTTGCCTGTAGCAATTCGCAGTGTATCCAAGTTTGTGGGTGCGGCGAAAAGTATGGCAAACAGTGTGAAAGATGAACTTTCTCACGAGCTTAAGGTGCAAGAGCTACAAGAAAATCTACGCAAGGCGGAACAAATGGGTATGGAAGATTTATCTCCAGACCTTAAAGCGTCAGTCGATGAACTAAAGCAGGCCGCTGCTGAAGTTCAACGTCCATACGCTAAGCCTGAGTCTGATAAGCCAAGTGAGACTAAACCTAGTGTCACGGAAACTGTGGAATCTGAAACCATTCAGGTTAACAGTGAAGCTTCAGCACCGTCAGATAAAAAAGCCGAATAGTCTCGCAAGGAGGGGTCGCCAGATATACGCGGCTCCTTTTCGATCTTCCTGTTTAAGAGGTTTGAAATGTCTTCGACTGAGCAGACACAGCCTTTAATTAGCCATCTTCTAGAACTCCGTAATCGACTACTACGATCGATTCTTGCCGTTTTAGTGGTGTTTATCGGGCTAATTTATTTTGCTAATGATATTTATGAATTCGTATCAGCACCTTTGGTAGATCGCCTACCTGAAGGGGCGACGATGATCGCAACCGATGTTGCATCGCCATTTTTCACACCTTTAAAACTAACGTTAATTGCTGCTGTGTTTGTTGCGGTGCCGTTTATTTTGTATCAGGTGTGGGCTTTTGTGGCTCCGGGTTTATACAAGCATGAGAAGCGCTTGATCATGCCACTTTTGGCTTCAAGTTCTCTGTTGTTTTACTGTGGTGTGGCGTTCGCTTACTTCGTGGTATTCCCATTGGTATTCAGCTTCTTTACGGCTATCTCGTTAGGGCAGGTAGAGTTTGCGACGGACATATCGAGTTATCTTGATTTTGTACTCGCACTGTTCTTTGCTTTTGGTATTGCCTTTGAAGTACCAGTGGCGATTATCTTGTTGTGTTGGACGGGTGCAACGACACCTAAAGCGCTAGCCGAGAAGCGCCCTTACATTGTCGTGGGTGCTTTTATTATCGGTATGATGCTGACACCACCAGATATGATTTCTCAAACACTGTTGGCGATTCCAATGTGTATCCTGTTTGAGATCGGTCTGTTCTTCGCTCGCTTTTATGTGCGTAAGCCTGATGCTGATGAAGAAGAAGCGGAATCGTAAGTCAGAGCTCTGCAGCAAAAATCAAAGAATAAAAAAAGCGGCCCTAGGCCGCTTTTTTATTCTTCTTCGTTATCGAATTTTCAACTGATAGCCACAGTTCTGACATACATAGAGCTCTTTAATGCCCAAGACTTTATGCCATAGAGTTCGATGCTGACGTTGTAAGTATTGTGAGTGGTCACACATTATTAACTACCTCTATATGCAGGCGGTTGATAATATACATGTCACCCTGTTTTAACAAATGAATTTTATTGAAAACAATAGAAATTGGTTATCTATATTGTTTATAAATTAAACAATGATTTAGCGTTGGCTGTTGTGATTTTTTCAACCTCTTCTAGAGTGATGCCTCTTAGCTCTGCAATGCGCTTTGCGACTAACTCTGTGTACGCAGGTTCATTGCGTTTACCACGGTTTGGCGCTGGCGCTAAGTAAGGGCAGTCTGTTTCTAAGATAACGAAGTCCATATCAAGGTGTGGAATCACCTTATCCATACCTGAATTCTTAAAGGTCGAAACACCACCTAAACCAAGGTGGAAGCCGAGCGCATTGATCGCTTGAGCTTCTTCTAGGCTACTGCCAAAGCAGTGAAATACACCACGTAAGCTGCCGTCTTGTTCTTGTTTTAGCAGAGTCAGGGTCTCTTCTATTGAATCGCGAGTGTGGATCACCACCGGCAGGTCGAGCTCTTTTGCCCACTGCAGTTGGGTAACGAAAGCCATCTCTTGTTCGGCTTTAAAGGTTTTATCCCAGTAGAGGTCGATACCGATTTCACCCACTGCGATAAAGTCGCGTTTATCGAACCAAGCGCGAATGGTCTTTAGCGTTTCTTCAATATTTCCATCCACATAACAAGGGTGTAAGCCCATCATTGAACGACATACTTCCGGAAATTGAGCTTCCGTTGCTAGCATTGGCTCGATAGATTCTAGGTCGATGTTTGGTAGTAGAATCGTATCAATACCTTGAGCCAGTGCGCGCTGCACTACCTGTTCGCGGTCTTCATCGAATTCGCTAGCGTAAATATGAGCATGAGTGTCGATCATTGTTTTGTCCTGAATGCGGTCTTTACTGAGTTGCCATGAGTATACGGCAGTGTGAGGAGAAGGTCATTTTTTGCCATTTCTCCCTGTTTTTGAGTGGGTTTTATATTTTACTGCTAGCGTCCTGAGCCATCAGTGATATGCTTTTGCCTGTATTTAGCACTTTTCATATCTGAGTATTTCGGTACTTAGACTAGGCAAGGAGAATCTAGTGTCTGTTTCAATTCAAGGTCAATTCCCAGGTCGCCGTATGCGCCGTATGCGTAAGCACGACTTTAGCCGTCGCCTAATGGCAGAAAATCAATTGTCTGTGGATGATCTAATCTACCCAATGTTTATCCTAATGGGTAAAGACCGCCGCGAGCCTGTAGAGTCTATGCCGGGTGTTGAACGCCTGTCGATCGACCTTATGCTTGAGGAAGCGGATTACCTTTCTAAATTGGGTGTTCCTGCGATTGCTCTATTCCCAGTCGTGAACCAAGATGCTAAAAGCTTATGCGCGGCTGAAGCCCATAACTCTGAAGGTTTGGTTCAGCGTGCTGTACGTTCACTAAAAGAACATGTGCCGAACATTGGTGTTATCACAGATGTCGCGTTAGACCCGTTCACCACACATGGCCAAGATGGCATCATCGATGAAGATGGCTACGTGATGAATGATGAGACAACAGAGGTGCTGATCAAACAGGCACTGTCTCACGCTGAAGCGGGTGCCGACGTGGTTGCCCCATCGGACATGATGGATGGCCGTATCGGTAAGATTCGTGAAGCGTTAGAAGAAGCGGGTCACATTCACACTCAAATCATGGCGTACTCTGCGAAATACGCGTCGTGCTACTACGGCCCATTCCGTGATGCTGTCGGCAGTGCATCTAACCTGAAAGGTGGTAACAAGAAGAACTACCAGATGGATCCTGCAAACAGTGATGAAGCCATTCACGAAGTCGCTATGGACCTTAACGAAGGTGCGGACATGGTGATGGTTAAACCGGGCATGCCTTACCTAGATATCGTGCGCCGCGTGAAGCATGAGCTGCAAGCTCCGACGTATGCATACCAAGTGTCTGGCGAATACGCGATGCACAAAGCGGCGATTCAAAACGGCTGGCTGAAAGAGCGCGATACAGTTATGGAATCACTACTGTGCTTTAAGCGTGCTGGTGCGGATGGCATCCTAACTTACTTTGCTAAAGATGTCGCTGAGTGGCTAGCTGAAGACAATGCAAAGGCCGCAGAGCACCTAAGAGAAAAGTAACGACTTTAGGTTAAGCTAAAAGATTATTTAAAGGGTTGGCCGTCGTGCCAACCCTTTCGTTTATGAGGGGGGAAAGTATGTCAGTCATCGTACGTGAAGGCTCACTGGAAGAAGTGGTTTCGGTTGTTGAGCAGATTGACGAGTTTGCTCAAAAAGAGAGTGTGGCTTCTCTTTCACAACGCTTATCAGGCAAAAAGAGTTTGATTTTAGTCGCGGAAGAAGCGGGCGTGCTACTGGGTTTTAAGATCGGCTATGAATTGGAACCGAACACTTTTTACAGTTGGTTTGGTGGTGTATCGCCGCTCGCTAGAAACAAAGGAGTCGCACAGGCTCAATTAGATGTGCAAGAACAGTGGGTGAAACAACAAGGCTACCAACAACTCAAAGTGAAATCGCGTAATCAGTTTCCTGCTATGCTGCGCCTATTACTGAGGAATGGTTACCAAATCGAAAAACTGGAAGAAAAAGAGGATATTCGAGAGCATCGTATCCATTTCGTGAAGCAACTATCGGCATAAGTAACGTCTCGAATTCGTGGCATTAATCAGTCAAATGAAATTAAATGAGATTTATTATCATTTAGTAGTTGACTATTAAATGAGAATCATTATTATTAAATCTGTCTTAGGGAATGAGGAAATGTTCACAAGGATGTTAAGTAATCGAGTATCAACTTGGTTACCCAACAGAATTCTCGCGAACTTGTACTAAGTTCTTTTTGACACGACATTGCTCACATTGCTTCCAGTGTAATTTATAGCTTTTAGGTACAGCTGTGGTATTCAATTTGAATGGCTTTACCGGTTTTTGCTAGGCGACATCTTCGGGTGTCGCTTTTTTTATGCCTACCATTTCAACAAGATGCATATTTAGTGGCACGTATTTTTATGAATAAAACGCCATCAGCATTCTTTTCCACAACGCAAGATCTTAAAAAGATCGTTGATCATCTGTTCGATCTGTAAATTTTTACTTTATTTTCAATGGTTTGGTTGTGTTTTTTGCTCTATCTGTCTTAGTTCTCAACAGGGTGGATAAATAATATAAACAGAGTTATCCACAGAACGCCTGTGTCTAAGAACAAAAAATAACAACAAATTGATTATATCGAACACAACCGAGTGAACGGATACGGATCGACAACGTGGAATCCAACCAACAGACGTGGCATTCTTAACAGATAATTTCTGTACTTACTGGATACACAAACATTATGGCTCGTATTCCTGATAATCCATTGATTCTGATCGATGGCTCTTCTTACTTATATCGCGCGTTTCATGCTTACCCTGGCACCATGAGCAATGGTGATATCCCGACTAACGCGGTTTACGGTGTAGTTAACATGCTGCGCAGCATGATGCGTCAATTTGCTTCTGATCGTATTGCGGTTATTTTTGATGCAAAAGGAAAGACGTTCCGTGATGACATGTACCCAGAGTACAAGGCTAATCGTCCACCTATGCCGGATGATCTACGTTGTCAGATCGAACCTTTGCACAACGTGATTCGCGCAATGGGTCTACCACTTATCTCGATCCCAGGCGTTGAAGCGGATGATGTGATTGGTACGCTGGCTTCTCAAGCATCTAAAGCGGGCATGCCGGTTTTGATCAGTACTGGCGATAAAGATATGGCGCAGCTGGTTGATGACAACGTTACTTTGATCAATACCATGACCAACGTGGTGATGGATCGCGAAGGCGTGATAGAGAAGTTTGGCATCCCACCTGAGCTGATTATCGACTACCTTGCACTGATGGGCGATAAAGTGGATAACATTCCTGGCGTTCCAGGTGTTGGTGACAAAACAGCAACTGCTCTACTACAAGGCATTGGTAGCATCGAGAAGTTGTACCAGAACCTAGATGATATTGCAGCGCTTGGTTTCCGTGGTTCTAAGACGATGGCTAAGAAGCTTATCGACAATAAAGACAACGCTGAAATGTCTTACCAACTGGCGACGATTAAACTGGATGTTGAACTTGAAGAGACACCAGAGTCACTCGTAAAAACCCAACCAAACACCGATGAGCTAATTAAGCTATATGGTCAACTGGTCTTCAAATCTTGGCTGAATGAGCTTCTTGAGGGCGGTACTGGCGTAGTTGAAGCCGATGAGAAATCTGGCGCTGTACGTAGCAGTGGTGCATCGGCAACCTCAACCGTTGAAATGAATACTTCAGCAGTGACGATTGATCGTAGCAAGTACGAAACCATTCTTGATGAAGAGAGTTTCAACGCTTGGCTAGAGAAGTTGAAAGCGGCAGAGGTGTTTGCTTTTGATACTGAGACAGACAGCCTAGATTACATGGTGGCTAACTTGGTTGGCTTATCATTCGCAACCGAAGAAGGCGTTGCCGCTTACGTACCGGTTGCTCATGACTACCTAGACGCACCACAGCAACTGGATCGTGATTGGGTACTAGAACAGCTGAAACCGATTCTTGAAGATGATGCACAGGCTAAAGTGGGTCAAAACCTCAAGTACGATATGAGCGTTTTAGCGCGCTACGGTATTGAGATGAAAGGCATTAAGCATGACACCATGCTAGCGTCTTACGTTTTCAATAGCGTTGGCGGTAAACATGACATGGACAGCTTAGCGCTACGTTTCTTACAACACAGCTGCATCTCGTTTGAGCAGATTGCGGGCAAAGGTAAGAAACAACTGACGTTCAACCAGATTGAGTTGGGTGAAGCGTCTCCATATGCGGCTGAAGATGCTGACGTAACACTGCGTCTGCATAACCGCTTGATGGAAAATATCGAGCAAGATGAAAAGCTAAAAGCGATTTATGAAGAGATCGAAGTACCGCTGATTCCAGTCATGTCTCGCATTGAACGTACCGGTGTATTCGTCGATGACATGTTGCTAGGTGCACAGTCACAAGAGATTGCGGTTCGTCTTGATGAGTTAGAGCAAAAAGCTTACGAGATTGCCGAGCAAGAGTTCAACATGAACTCGCCGAAACAGCTGCAAGCGATTCTGTTTGAGAAAATGGGCCTGCCTGTTATCAAGAAAACGCCATCTGGCTCGCCTTCAACCAATGAAGAAGTACTACAGGAATTGGCGTTAGATTACCCGCTACCTAAGTTGATCATTGAGTATCGTGGTCTGGCGAAGCTGAAGTCTACTTACACAGACAAGCTGCCGAAGATGATCAATGCGGAAACGGGTCGTGTTCACACCTCGTATCATCAAGCGGTAACGGCGACAGGTCGTTTGTCTTCGACCGATCCAAACCTACAGAACATCCCAATTCGTAATGAAGAAGGTCGTCGTATTCGCCAAGCATTCGTTGCACAGCATGGTTGGAAGATTCTAGCGGTCGATTACTCTCAAATTGAATTGCGTATCATGGCGCATCTATCGGGAGATAAAGCGCTTCTGGAGGCATTCCAACAAGGAAAAGATATCCACGCGGCAACGGCAGCTGAGATCATTGGCGTTAATATTGAGGATGTGACTTCTGAGCAACGTCGTCGTGCTAAAGCGGTTAACTTCGGTCTTATCTACGGTATGAGTGCCTTTGGCTTGGCTAAGCAGCTCGGTATTCCTCGTGGTGAAGCGCAGCACTACATGGATACTTACTTCGAGCGCTACCCTGGTGTGATGCAGTACATGGAAGACACGCGTAGTGCTGCTTCAGAGCAGGGCTTCGTTGAAACCATTTATGGTCGTCGTCTGCACCTACCTGAAATCCAATCGCGTAACGGTATGCGTCGTAAGGCAGCTGAACGTGCGGCGATCAATGCGCCAATGCAAGGCACGGCGGCAGACATCATCAAGAAAGCGATGTTGTTGGTTGATGAGTGGATTCAAGCGGAAGGTGATGGTCGAGTTAAGCTACTGATGCAAGTACACGATGAATTGGTATTTGAAGTGGAAGAGTCATCTTTAGCCGAAATTGAAAGTAAAGTACAAGAATTGATGGAATCTGCTGCTGAGCTAGAAGTACCGTTGGTTGCGGAAGCTGGCCACGGTGACAACTGGGATCAAGCCCACTAATCAGTTTTTGACCTTATTGAGTAAATTAGTATGAGCCAGTGCACAAACACTGGCTTTTTTTTGTCTCAAATAAAGTTGGGTTGGGAAAAGAGTTTGGGTGTTTTAATAAAACATTCATGAAAAAAAACTACAAAAATTGTTTTCATTTCTGAGCAATTGTTGTACATTAAATCTCGTAGGGTACAGAGGTAAGATGTTCTATCTTTCAGACCTTTTGTTTCACGTTATTGGATTAGGCTGATTCAGCCGCCCCAGTCAGTATTTGACTGGGGCGTTTTTTCTTGTGCGAAAGAAAAATATTTCCACCCTACAACTCCCCTGAAAAACGCCCCATTTCTAGTTCTTTTATTACGCTTTTTACGTGTCTTCTTTCTCTCTTTCATTCGTGGTGAATTTGGAATTCAATCAGCAATTGGTAATTTAAATCCACACATAAAATGATTGTTTTATCATTTGAAATAACTTTTATTTTACAAGTTGCCGATAAAGGATTGATCGCTCGCGCCCTATTTATCAGTGCATTGAGTGGGTGAATGCTCAATGTAGTCCATGATTTTCTGTTGTTTCTCGGTGCTGTATTTCAGTGCTTCGGCGGTGATCTGGATGGATTGCGCCATCGAAGAGATATTGTTGGTCGCCTTTACCAAGGTTTGCTGCATTGGCTTCAAGATCAGTAGATAAATCGCGGTTAGGGCGATAATAATCACACCGACAACGGCAACCAACGCAATGATGATCTTGGTTTGGATATCATCGAGCAGCGTTTGGCTTGTCTGCTTAAAGGCAACGCGAGATTGGTCTAAGGCTTGTGGCAGTTGATGGAGCGAGGTCTTGGTTGTATCGGCAAGTTTGTTGATGCTTTCAACCGTTTGATTAAGCGCCAGTTGTTGCTCGTCGCTAAGATTAGGGTTATTAACGATGGCCTGCAGCGATTGTGATATTACCTCAAGAGACTCACTCGCATCTTGAGCGTATTTCTCCATACCATCTAAGTCTAAGGTCATATCAACGTTGATCAGCGGAGTTTCTGTTGTGTCTGCTTCAGAGGCGAACCCTGAAAATGAAACCATTATCAGTGCCATTGTGACTAGGGGTATTTTCCACATGAGTGTTCCTTTCTCATTGTACTGTTTATAAAAGTTTGTCTTTTAGTATGGTTCACTTCTGTTGTTTGTAACGGGTTTATCTTGCTTTTTATTCTCGGTTTTTGAGTTTAAACCGCTAATTTATAGACAAAAAAATACCCCACCTATATAAGGCAGGGTATTGATAAGGTGCGATCTGTTGAAGTCGCGATCGATTCGCTATGTGCTCCCTCTATATATAGAGGTTACTCTGAATCGTTGTGCTCTTCGTTTTCTAGCTCGTCGATGAGTTGTTCAGCAAGCGCTGGAGCAAACCATTCATCCATCTTGTTACGCAGTTGGTCAACACCAATGCCTTTCAATGAAGAGAATACGTCAACGGCGACATCACCACCGAAAGACTCTGCATCTTTGCGAATCTTCAGCAGCTGTGCTTTACGCGCGCCTTGTTTCAGCTTGTCGGCCTTAGTTAGCAGTACTTGTACTGGAATACGGCTATCAATGGCCCAGAAAATCATTTGTTGGTCTAGGTCTTTCATCGGGTGGCGAATGTCCATCAATACCACCAAACCTTTTAACGATTCACGTTTTTGTAGGTATTCACCTAGCGACTTCTGCCACTTTTTCTTCATCTCAAGCGGTACTTGAGCAAAACCGTATCCAGGTAAATCGACGATATGACAACCGTCCGTTACCTTAAATAGGTTAATAAGCTGAGTTCGACCAGGTGTTTTACTGGTTTTCGCTAAGCTTTTTTGGTTGGTAACGCGATTTAGCGCGCTAGATTTACCAGCATTGGAGCGTCCTGCAAACGCAATTTCGATCCCTTCGTCTTCTGGTAAGTGACGAATATCAGGTGCACTGGTAATGAAATGCGTGTTTTGATAATGAATTTTTACGCTCACTGTTAACTCCATCTCGACTTTGTGTAGTCGATTGATTACTTTTTTGTGAATTTGTGTAAAATAACCGTGCTCGGCATAAGGTCGCCTATTGTACCATGAGTGGCAACATAGAGTGGTACTGGAAGCTTGATAATTATAATGGAATGTCATGAAGAAATTAGCGCTAATTTTGAGTCTTTTAGCCAGCTGCTCAGTATGGGCTCAAGGTAGTATTGAAGCTGGTAAAGCCAAATCACAAACATGTGTTGCCTGCCACAGTGCTGACGGCAACAGTCTGATCACTCAGTACCCTAAGTTGGCTGGTCAACATGAGAAGTACCTAGAGAAGCAGTTAAAGGAGCTTAAGCTAGGTATGACGAGTGGTGGTAAGCAAGGTCGTTATGAACCTGTAATGGGTGCAATGGCGATGCCTTTATCTGAAGAAGATATGGCTGACCTAGCGGCATACTACGCATCTCTACCTATCTCTAACAACTCTACACCTGAAAACGTAGTTGATGAAGGTAAGGTACTTTACACAGCGGGCAACGCAGAGCGCGGCCTAACAGCGTGTATCGCTTGTCACGGCCCTCGTGGTAACGGCACCGAGCTGTCAGGTTTCCCTAAAATTTCAGGTCAACACGCAGAATACATCAAGGCTCAACTTGAAAAATTCCGCGATGGTAGCCGTAATAACGACATGAATGCGATGATGCGTGATGTAGCTAAAAAGTTAACAGACGCAGAAATTGATACCTTATCGAAGTACGTTGGTGGTCTACACTAATTTGTCGGTTTCTCGCTCTTAGCCAGAGTGAAGAAATGTACGTTCGAGCGAGATTGAAGAAGACGCCCTGATCAGAAATGATTGGGGCGTTTTCTTTTTTAAGTGCTGTTTAATAGATATTAGTGATGCTTTGTCTTTTTATGTCTAATTTATCTATGTGTGATCAATTTGTGTGCGAAAGTGTGAAGTCGCACTATTGTAGTCTTTTTGTAACACGGTAAAGTAACCGCCATCAGCTAGGAGCTGACTTAGATATGGATGATCATCTAGTCTAACGGTATAGACAGAAACGGATCAGGCTAGGACAGCCCAGCAACAAGGTGTTAGAAAAGGATAGCCAAAACTCATCAGGACGATGAACAACAAACAAATTTGGCATGGAAAGCACCAATAACAAATGGAGATTTGTGTACCAAGTTGAGTATGCAAATTTTGGCCGATATAGGCAGATTTAGAGAGCGATAGGTTTTCCTATCGCTTTTTTTATTGATTTGATGAAAAAACACCCAATACCTCTCCACTATAAACGCAGTTTCTGGTATGTTTCGCATCCCTGTTTAAGGATGTGCTATGTATACTTGTCCCTTATGCCATCACCATGGCGTGAATCACTATTTTGAAGACAAACGCAGAGCCTATCTGCAGTGTCAGCAATGTGAGCTGGTATTTGTAAAACCAGATCAAAGGTTAGAAGCAAACGAAGAGAAAGCGCACTATGATCTTCATGAGAACGATCCCAGTGATGCTGGTTATCGCCGCTTTTTATCTCGCATCGCGGATCCATTAACAGACAAAATTTCATCTAACTCACACGGGTTGGATTTTGGTTGTGGCCCAGGCCCCACGCTATCTATTATGTTAGAAGAAGCCGGACACACCATGGAGTTATACGATATTTACTACCACCCAGAAACTTCTGTGCTGGAGAAAACGTATGACTTTATGACTGCCACCGAGGTGATAGAACATCTTTACCACCCAGATAAGGTGTGGCAGCAATGGTTGAATTTAGTTAAGCCCAAGGGCTGGATTGGTCTGATGACCAAGCTAGTAATAGACGTGGACGCGTTTGCTGGTTGGCACTATAAGAATGACCCGACACATGTCGTCTTCTTTAGTCGTCAAACATTCCAGTTTTTGGCTGAGCGGGATAAGCTCGAACTCGAATTTATTGGAAATGATGTAATTTTACTGAGGAAGACCCAGTAATGAGCCGTAGTAAAAAATCTAGAAAGCCGGGAGCATATGGTGCTCCTGAAGTTATCGTTACTCGTAACCGTAGCGAATCTGACGTTGAAGGCCGTGAACGTAAGCGTATTAAAAAGCGCAAGGGCCTAAAATCGGGTAGCCGCCACTCAGATGGTAGCGAAGCAAAACAGCGTAAAGCTGCACAAGATCGCGACCCACGTTTAGGTAGCAAGAAAAAAATCCCACTGATCGTTGAACCAGTGAAGAAGCTGACTAAGCAAGAGCGTAAGCTATCTAACGAGCAAGAGTTAGAGATGCTTGAGAATGATCCACAGCTGAACACACTACTAGACCGTATCGAAAATGGTGAAAACCTAGGTGCTGGTCTACAGAAGTTCGTTGATGAGAAGCTTGATCGCATTGAGCACCTAATGGGCCGTTTAGGTTTGCTAGAGCCAGAAGACGATGAAGAAGAAATCTTCGAAGAAGCACCCGTTGTATCGAAAAAGAAAGCAAGCTCTGACGAAGACTTGTTATCTCAGTTCGAAGACATCGACTTAGACAGCTTTAAAGGTTAATAGCCAATGAACGTAACCTTATTAGCAATTGCTGGTGGAATTATCATTCTCGGCTTGGGCTCTTACGCAGGTTACCTTCTACTTCAAGTGAAGAAGCAGACGGAGTTGCAAAAGCAGCATCAAGCACTAGCGATTGAAAAACGTAACGCGACGATTTACGAAAACGTAAATACTTTGTGTCTTGCGGGTATTCAAGGCCAGTGTGATTTGCCTGAGATCAGTATCCGAGTGTGTATCATCATGGATAATGTTCAGGGAGATGAGCGTGTCGACCTTGACGCAGAATATCCGGCCCTTTCCGAGCTGTACCATATTGTTAAAGATATGGCGCGCGGAGAAGAAAGGCAGGAACTGACAAAGAAAGAGCGCATGCAGCAGAATCTCACACGCCACAAGGCCGAGACTCGCTTGAACGATGCAGTCATCGAAGATTTGAAAAGGTTGCAAGAGAAGGTTAAGCCTCTTAATAACCAAATCAACATCCAGATGATCTAGTCACTAAGACTATTAAATATAGAGGCTTGTTTACTACCGGTGTTTTTAAGATGAATTATCTTTAACCCGAGAGCTAAATGAGCCTTCTTACCTTTTGCGCCTCTGTATTCCGGTGCATTGTTAGTGATCAAGCTAGCAGTTCTGAGTTTTTATCTAGAAAATGGATTTTGTCTTGAAACGACCTTACAGGTCGTGTGGCAAAATAACCCGTCTATATTTTAATGTATGTAAATTGATTTGAGAGAGCCTACGTTCTCGCGGATCTAAATTGGAAGTACCGCTATGTCGAGCAAGCCAGTAACAACGAATCAGCAAATCGTTTGGGACCAAGAAATCTTAAACAAGTACAACTATTCGGGACCTCGTTACACTTCATACCCAACTGCGTTGGAGTTCCATGAAGCGTTTACCGTCTCTGATTACGACATGGCGTGTACGCAATACCCAGAGCGTCCACTGTCGCTTTACGTGCATATCCCGTTCTGCCATAAGCTTTGTTACTACTGTGGTTGTAACAAGGTGATTACTCGTCACTCGCACAAAGCGGACGAGTACCTAGATGTGATTGAGCATGAAATCCGCCAACGTGCTTCTTTATTGAATGGTCGCGAAGTGACTCAATTGCACTTCGGCGGTGGTACACCAACCTTCCTAAGCAAGACACAAATCACGCGTCTAATGATGATTCTACGTGATGAGTTTAACTTCACTGCTGACGCTGAGATCAGCATCGAGGTTGACCCACGTGAGATTGAACTCGATGTGCTGGATCACCTGCGCAACGAAGGCTTCAACCGCCTGAGTATCGGTGTTCAAGATTTCAATAAAGAAGTGCAAAAGCTGGTTAATCGTGAGCAAGATGAAGAGTTCATCGTCGCTATGGTTCAGCGTGCTAAAGAGCTTGGCTTCCGTTCAACGAACCTAGATTTGATTTACGGCCTACCGAAGCAGACTCAAGCATTGTTCGCTGAAACGCTGAAGCAAGTGCTTGAGATGAAACCGGGTCGTCTATCGGTATTTAACTACGCTCACATGCCACAACTGTTTGCGGCGCAGCGTAAGATTAAAGATGAAGACCTGCCAAAAGCTGAAGAGAAGATGGCGATCTTGCAAGATACTATCGAGACGCTAACGGGTGCTGGTTACCAGTTTATCGGTATGGACCATTTCGCACTTCCTGAAGATGAGCTAGCAGTGGCGCAGCGTGAAGGTGTGTTGCACCGTAATTTCCAAGGCTACACGACTCAGGGCGAATGTGACCTAGTAGGTTTTGGTGTGTCGGCTATCTCTATGGTGGGTGACTCTTACGCGCAAAACCAAAAAGAGCTGAAGAAATACTACGCTCAAGTGAATGACCTTCGCCATGCGCTTTGGAAAGGTGTAGCACTCGATAACGATGATTTACTGCGTCGTGAAGTGATTAAGCAGCTGATCTGTAACTTCAAACTCGACAAGACGATGATCGAATCTGAGTTTGCTGTTGATTTTAATCGCTACTTCAAAGAAGACTTAGAGCTTCTGCAAACCTTCATCAACGATGACTTGGTTGAGGTAGACGACAAGGAAATCCGTGTAACGCTTCGTGGTCGTCTGTTGATTCGTAACATCTGTATGTGTTTCGATAAATACTTGCGTGCTAAGGCTCGCCAACAGCAGTTCTCTCGAGTTATCTAATTACTCGCTCGAGAATAAAAACATAAAAAATGCCAGCATCACGCTGGCATTTTTGTATTCGACTTACTCTAATCTTAGCTTGCTTAGGCAGTAGTCTGTTTGCGGCCTTGTTTAGCGTTAGCAAGATCAGTCGGCCATTGGTCAAACGGCACCGGGCGACTGTATAGGAAGCCTTGCGCCTGCGGACATTGTAGCTGTTTAAGCAAGTCAGCTTGCTGCTGAGTCTCAACCCCTTCAGCGACTAAGCTAACCTTGAAGCCTTTGGTGATATTGACGATAGCGGCAACAATTGAGCTGTCTAGGTTCTCTTTATCGAGCTTGCTGACGAAGCTGCGGTCGATCTTAAGGCAGTCGAATGGCAGTTTTTGTAGGTAGGCCAGCGACGAATATCCGGTACCAAAATCATCAATCGCAATTGAGATACCTAATGCTTTGAGTGTCAGCATGTTGTCGATGACCGTTGGGTCGTTGTCGACGATTCGCGATTCGGTGATCTCCAAGGTGAGGTTCTTCGCTGGTAGCTTGGTCTCACTCAGAGTCTTCTTCACTAAATCAATGAACCCATTCTCACTAAGCTGGTCAACTGAGAGATTAACGTGAATAGAGAAGTCTTCACTCCACTTGCCTGACTCGATTGCGATAGCCGTATCTCGGCAAGACTTGTGCAGGATCTGCTTACCTATGTCGTAGATAAGGCCGCTCTCCTCGGCAAGAGGAATAAACTCTAATGGTGAGATAATGCCTTCATCTGTTACCCAACGCGCTAGCGCTTCAGCCCCTATGGTTGAGCCTGATTCGAGATCGATGATTGGCTGATAAAATGGTTCGAACTGTTGAAGGTCGATCGCTTTATTGAGACGCGCCAACATCTTGGTTCTATGCCTAGAAGCGTTCCCCATTTCCGGGCTGTAGATACTGACGCGGGCTTTGTCTTGCTTGGCGTTGCTCAATGCAATGCTGCTATTGCGAAGCCACACAGCAATATCTTGATCGTTGGATACATGGACAATACCGATAGAGACTTTGACAACCACACTCTCAGACTCCATCGCAAACGGAGAGGCGAAGGTCTGCAGTAGGCGATTTGCCAGCAGCTGAACGTCACTCTCTTGAGTGACGCTTGGTGCGTAGATAGCAAACTCATCACCACCAGTACGAGCCAGTAGATACTCTGATGGCAGCATGCCTCGTAAGCGCGCTGCCGATATGATCAACAGTTGGTCGCCATTGTAATGACCAAGGCTGTCATTGATGTCGCGGAAGCGGTCTATACCTACCAAGAAAAGCGTGCCTTTATCGTTTCCTACACTTTTCTTGGCTGCATCGATAAAGCCCTCTCTGCTATAGAGCTTAGTGAGCGAATCATAAGTCAGCTGAGACTGAAGCTGCTTGAATGAGGTTTTCAAGTTGCTGGCCATCTCATTGAACGCTTCGACCAACATACTGGTTTCATAGATATTGCCAGACCTTGGCATGCTACTGTCCCAGTCACCGTTGGCAAGGCGCTTTGCAGCATCAGCGGTGGAGGTAATTGGCTGGGTTACTCGGTTAAAGGCAATTAAACCTAGGATGATGCCAATGCAGCTTAGTGCGAGTCCAATCAACCAGCTATTTCTTTGACTTTCAGGCAGTTCACCAAGCAGATTAGTTTCTGGGATCGACATGCCGATAAACCAAGTAATGCCGTATTCATCTTGATAAGGCGTTATTTGATTGAAGTACTGCTCGCCATCTAGGGTAAACCTGAAGCGTTGGACGCCCATATTTTCAATCAAGTGCTGCTGGTCAACGTAGCTGGCGCTCTCTCGTATCACAGGGTTAGCACTCTCGATGGCCAATAAGCGTTGGCCTTTATGTGTTTTTCCTGTCCCCCAAGAAACCACACTGCCACTACCTGAGTGGGCAACCAAGCGTTGCTGCTGATCGATGATGTAAACCGACGCATCGGTTTTTTCTTTCAGTTCTCTCAAGAATGCGTTGAAGGTGTTGATCTTGATATCGCTAACGATAACTGCTTTGAACTCGTTGTCGTCATAGATAGGAGCAAGAGCTGAAAGGGTGATCTCTTGGCGTTCGTCCGCGTTGGCATAGATTGGAGACCATGACGGCTGTTTGTCATTGACCACTGGGCGATACCAAGGACGAACTCTAGGATCGTATCCGGAAATGACCGAGCGAATATCGTCACTGATCTTACTGCCGCGATAGATAACCAGCTGATCTTGAGTGCGGTCATCTTGGAGCATTAAGGTATAGCCGTTGTTGGCCTCTTTACGAAAACCGATATAGTTACCGTCTTCTGAACCAAAGCCGATCACATCTAATTGAGGGACGGCTGTGAAATGGTCAGAAAACTTATAAAGGATGTAGTCTTGAACCTGACTCAGGTTTCCGGGCTGATAAAGCTTGTGATAGCCGATGTTCTGACTGAGCGAGAGATTGGCGTGAAATGGCCTTTCTAAGAATTCGGCCAGGCTTTTGTGAACGTTATCTGTGAGTGATGTTAGCTGACGTGCACTAATATCACTCACCATCTCTTTGTAGCTTTGCTTTTGAGTGAAAACCATTACGCCCATAGTGCACAGAAAAATCAACACGAAGGGCAGAACCACAGCGGTTCTCAATGTAATTTGTGTTTTCAAAGACATCGTTAGCTACAACTTTGGTGAATAGTGTACTGTAATTGTACCGACACTATTCAAACCAAGCGACACTTTTTTGGTTAAAAAGTAGCTGCATCGAGAGTCATATAAGGCCTAGTACAGTTCTTTGAGTTTACGAGTTAGGGTGTTTCTTCCCCAGCCCAAAACCTTGGCTGCGTCTTGTTTGTGACCATTGGTATGGTTGAGTGCAGCCTCTAGCAGTATACGTTCAAATTCCGGAAGAGCATAAGTGAGCAGCTCTTTTTCTCCTGAATCAAGCGCACATTTTGCCCAATTAGCAAGTAGCTGCTGCCAGTTATCTCCAGTACCTGATGGTGTGGCGGTTTTTTCTTCCAATAGCTCCGGTGGTAGGTCTGAAGGAAGGATTTCACTACCGCTCGCCATCACGGTCAGCCAACGACAAATGTTCTCTAGTTGACGAACGTTACCTGGCCAATTTAGCTGGTTCAGCTTGATTATGGTTTCTGGGTGCAGTGTTTTTACTTCCACACCCAACTCTTCAGCCGCTGAGGCTAGGAAGTGATGAGTCAACTTTTCGATATCTTGTTTACGTTCACGTAGGGCAGGAATGTGAATCCGAATAACGTTGAGTCGGTGGAACAAATCTTCACGGAAATCGCCTTCATGCACTAGTCGCTCTAGATCTTGGTGGGTTGCAGCAACGATACGAACGTCTACCTTAACTGCAGAGTGACCGCCGACACGATAGAACTGACCATCAGAAAGTACACGCAACAAACGAGTTTGAATATCGAGTGGCATGTCGCCTATCTCATCCAGAAATAGGGTGCCGCCGTTGGCTTGTTCAAAGCGTCCTTGGCGAACGCTGTTAGCGCCGGTAAAGGCACCTTTCTCGTGACCAAACAGTTCGGATTCGATGAGGTCTTTCGGTATTGCCGCCATATTGAGAGCGATGAAAGGCTTCTTTGCTCTTGGGCTATGACGATGCAAAGCGTGAGCAACCAACTCTTTACCGGTACCCGACTCACCATTAATCAGTACTGATATTGATGAGCGAGACAGACGACCAATAGCACGAAATACCTCCTGCATTGCCGGAGCTTCACCAATGATCTCTGGCGCATTGGTCTCTTCAGAGGCCTCACTGGCTTGTTCGCGCTTCTGCTCTTGGCTGTGGGCGATCGCTCGTTCTACGAGCGTGAGCGTTTCATCGATATCAAATGGCTTAGGCAGATATTCAAAGGCACCTTTTTGATAAGCATTGACTGCAGCATCTAAGTCGGAGTGCGCCGTCATGATGATCACCGGGAGGTCGGGAGAGCGCTGATGCACTTGATGCAATAGTTCGATCCCGTCAATGCCGGGCATGCGGATATCAGACACCAGTACATCGGGTGTCTCGCGTTCAAGAGCAAGCAGGACGCTCTCGGCATCAGCAAATGTTTCACACTTTATATCCGCAGACGAAAGTGTTTTCTCTACTACCCAGCGGATAGAGCTGTCGTCATCGACGACCCAAACGTATCCCTTACTCATAATTCAATTCCTTTGCAGCCAAATCTATTGTGATAATCATTGTTTTTATTGTTCTGTATTCGTTCCTTGCCTGAAACTCAGTTTCTCATTGAGAGGTGTCACTTCGTTTAAATCGGCAAGTAAATCGTAAATGTGGTGTTCCCTGGCCAGCTCTCGACATCGATTTTTCCGTTGTGCTGGTCGATCAGGTTCTGAGAAATGGATAGTCCCAGCCCTGTGCCGCCTTCACGGCCACTGACCATGGGGTAGAACAGGGTGTCTTTTAATTCATCGGGGATGCCTGGACCGTTATCGCTGATCTCAATACGTGCCGCGAGTTTGTGTCGCTGACCATGAATGTTGGCTTGATGCACCGTTCTAGTGCGAATGGTAATTTTGCCCGAATCTTGTGCCTTTAAAATCTGAGCCGCATTGCTCACGATATTGAGCATCGCCTGTTCCACCTGCGCTGAGTCCATCACTATTGGTGGCAAGCTTGGATCGTAGTCTCGCTCAATCGCCAGTGTGGAGCCGGACTCGAGCTCGACCAACTGTCTGACTTTTTCGAGTATCTGGTGGAGGTTCTCTTCTGACTTGGTTCCCGGCTTTTGTGGGCCAAGTAGGCGGTCGACCAGAGCACGCAAGCGGTCGGCTTGCTCAATAATGATCTGGGTGTATTCATTCAGCGACTGATCGGGAAGCATCTTTCCAAGTAATTGCGCTGCCCCTCTTAAGCCACCTAAAGGGTTCTTTATTTCATGAGCTAAACCGCGCACTAACAGCTTCGCCGCTTGTTGTTGCGCATGCTGGTTTAACTCTTGGCTAAGGCGCCTTTGCTGGTCTATCTTGCGCATCTCTACGAGCAACAGGGTTTCACGCTGCCAGGTAATTGGACTAACCGTCACCTCAAGCATCAGCGGGCGGTTGTCGACGACAAAGGTCACGTCACTGTCGGTAATGCTCTGGCCGCTTTGTAGAGGTTGCGTAAGCAGTGCTAAGTCGAGCGAGGCGTGTTGGATAAGTTGACTTAGTGGGTGATCAACAATGCGTCTCGCACTTTGTGAAAAGAGTTGTTCAGCCGCCGGGTTGGCGTATCGCACGTATAACTGTTCATCGAGCATCAATGTCGAAGTCACCATATTGTCGAGAATGGCGTTGGAAAGATGGTGTGTATCTATGCTGTCGCTTTTGGCTGATCGATTCACTGTTTCGTCCTTGAACTGGTGTTTTTCTCACTGCACCAAATTGGTGCGTAGCTAAGTTCAAGTATGGCGCATATCAATCAGAAGCTAAAGATAATTCAATAAAGTTGCTGAAAGCTGCTGAGAACAGGTGAAAAATCGCGGTAATTCAGTCTCTTTTAACCCATTGGCCTACTTGATCGTCGCTCGATGTAAATACACGGTGACTGGAGTAGTAGATGCAATAAGCTTGCCGCTTCTATGTGCTTGAATTGCAATGGTGTGAGTACCTCGATCGATATCTTTCAACTGCCAAGCCGGTTGGGTTTGTGGTGCGCCATAACGTCGCCCATCGAGCATCAATTGCAGTTGCTCACCAATGCCCAGTTTGCGGTTGAGTTCGATTTGAATCGAGACTAACCCACGGTTGCTACGAATGGTTTGATCGTGAATAGGAGTGAGCATGGTGAGAGCTAGTGGCGCAGGGACCTCTCGCTCAGGTTGTTGTGTGTTAGGTTGCTCTTGGCTTGGAGAGGGTGTTGAAGCTTTTGCGTCAACGGGTTGAGAGCTCTCAAATTTAGGTGCGGGTGCTGAGGCTTGAACATCCGGAAGCTGAAGTGACTTGGCACCTTCGCCTGTTGGTGTATCACTAAAATGGAGTACGCCATCTTCATCCACCCAGGTATAAACCGTTTGAGCAGAGCATGAGAGTGCGACTGTTAACCCGATCAGGAACAGTATGTTTTTCATATGGTTGGCCTCTTTCCACCGTTAGGTGATTTCACGTTTGGCGTTAGCTTTGTTATTGATTTTATTATGTTTAGTTCGACAGGCTCTGAGGGCTTTTGTCTATTATCTAAGGCATGTTACGAAGAAGGAGGGGTTGGGAGAATATAAAAAAGGCCCGCCTGCGAGGCGAGCCTAATATTTAGTTAGCGATTCTTACAAGGTTGCAGTAAGAAATGGCTTATCTCTACCTGAGATTAAACTGAGTAGTACAGTTCAAACTCAAGTGGGTGTGTAGCCATGTTTACGCGTTGTACGTCGTCAGATTTCAGAGCGATGTAAGAATCGATGAAGTCGTCAGAGAATACGCCGCCAGCTGTTAGGAACTCACGGTCTTCGCTAAGCGCTGCTAGAGCTTCTTGTAGAGATTCTGCAACTGTTGGGATTTCAGCTGCTTCTTCTGCAGGAAGGTCGTATAGATCTTTATCCATAGCTTCGCCTGGGTGAATCTTGTTCTTGATGCCGTCAAGGCCAGCCATAAGCATTGCTGAGTAGCATAGGTATGGGTTAGCTGCTGGGTCACCAAAACGTAGCTCGATACGACGTGCTTTAGGGCTTGGTACTACTGGGATACGGATAGAAGCAGAACGGTTACGTGCTGAGTAAGCAAGCATTACAGGTGCTTCGAAACCAGGTACAAGACGCTTGTACGAGTTTGTAGATGGGTTAGCAAACGCGTTGATTGCACGAGCGTGCTTGATTACACCACCGATGTAGTAAAGCGCCATTTCAGATAGGCCGCCGTACTTATCACCAGCAAACAGGTTAACACCGTCTTTTGCTAGAGATTGGTGAACGTGCATACCAGAACCGTTATCACCAACTAGTGGCTTAGGCATGAATGTCGCTGTTTTACCAAATGCGTGAGCAACGTTGTGTACAACGTACTTGTAGATTTGAGTTTCATCAGCTTTTGCTGTTAGCGTGTTGAAGCGAGTTGCGATTTCGTTTTGACCCGCAGTTGCTACTTCGTGGTGGTGAGCTTCAACTACTAGGCCCATCTCTTCCATTACTAGACACATTGCTGAACGGATGTCTTGAGATGAATCTACAGGAGCTACTGGGAAGTAACCGCCTTTAACGCCAGGACGGTGACCTTTGTTACCGCCTTCGAATTCAGTACCTGTGTTCCAAGCTGCTTCTACGTCGTCGATCTTGAAGAAAGAACCAGACATGTCGTTTGAGAACTTAACGTCGTCAAATAGGAAGAACTCTGGCTCTGGACCAACTAGAACTGTGTCTGCGATACCAGTAGAACGTAGGTACTCTTCAGAACGTTTAGCGATAGAGCGTGGGTCACGGTCGTAGCCTTGCATTGTTGCAGGCTCTAGAATGTCACAACGGATGTTTAGTGTTGCGTCTTCTGTGAATGGGTCCAGTACAGCAGATGCTGCGTCTGGCATCATTACCATGTCAGATTCGTTAATGCCTTTCCAACCAGCTACTGAAGAGCCGTCAAACATTTTGCCTTCTTCGAAGAAGTCTGCATCAACTTGGTGAGAAGGAATAGAGATATGCTGCTCTTTACCTTTTGTATCAGTAAAACGTAAGTCGATAAATTTAACTTCGTTCTCTTGGATCAGGGATAGTACATTTTCTACTGACATCTTGGATAACCTCCAGTGTTATTAATTCGGTATTAGCTCGATTCGGTTGAAACTAGCATTGATTAATGTCTAACAAGTGCATTAATCGATGCTGATTTATCTATAGCCAAAAGCGTGCCAAAAAAATTATTCCATTAATTTCAATGATTTACTTGTTTCACTGTTTCGCTTACTTCTTATTTTGCACCAAAATGATCTCTGGTTGCACCAAGTTGGTGCGATTGTTTGTCTGTGCACCAATATGAGACAAAAGCGAACACCATTCAGCAATTAATTGCAGACATTGTCAATCCACTTTTGTTATTTAGCCAGAGTTTCGGCGAGTTACTCGCGAACGAGACTTTTTAGAATCCTACAGATTTTGCTAGCCAACACTGTACTGAATCAAAGTTAAGCCAATGTGAATCGCTAACTAAGAAAAAAGCCTTGGTTCAGATCACATATTTCTGGGTTTTTGTCTAGAATCTGGTATATTATTGACCGTTTTTTTAATCAAGCTAGTGGCATTTCCTCTATTTTCAGAGGTCATTTGCGGCTACTTTTATGAGTGAATCGAGAATCCATGTCTACTCCACAGATTGATAAGTTAAGAAATATCGCGATCATCGCGCACGTTGACCACGGTAAAACGACTTTGGTTGATAAACTGCTACAACAGTCAGGTACTCTAGAGTCTCGTGGTGAAGCTGAAGAGCGTGTCATGGATTCGAATGACATCGAAAAAGAGCGTGGCATTACCATCCTTGCTAAGAACACAGCAATCAACTGGAATGATTACCGCATCAACATCGTAGATACCCCGGGACACGCGGACTTCGGTGGTGAAGTTGAGCGTATCATGTCTATGGTTGACTCTGTTCTGCTTATCGTTGACGCAGTTGACGGCCCAATGCCTCAAACTCGTTTCGTAACGCAAAAAGCATTCGCACACGGTCTTAAGCCAATCGTTGTAATCAACAAGATTGACCGCCCAGGCGCTCGTCCTGATTGGGTTATGGATCAAGTATTCGACCTTTTCGACAACCTAGGTGCGACTGATGAGCAGCTAGACTTCACAGTTGTTTACGCTTCAGCTCTAAACGGTTGGGCAACAATGACTGAAGGCGAAACTGGTACAGACATGGAACCATTGTTCCAAGCTGTTGTTGATACAGTAGACGCGCCAGCTGTTGACCTTGACGGTCCACTACAAATGCAAGTTTCTCAACTAGATTACAGCTCTTACGTAGGTGTTATCGGTGTTGCACGTGTTACTCGTGGTTCTGTTAAGCCAAACCAACAAGTATCTATCATCGGCGCTGACGGTAAGAAGCGTAACGGTAAAGTAGGTACTGTACTAGGTTACCTAGGCCTTGACCGTCACGAAGTTGAACAAGCTAACGCTGGTGACATCATTGCAATCACTGGTCTTGGTGAGCTTAAAATCTCTGACACTATCTGTGATGTGAACAACGTTGAAGCGATGACTCCGCTTTCTGTTGATGAACCAACAGTAACAATGACGTTCCAAGTAAATACTTCTCCGTTCGCGGGTAAAGAAGGTAAGTTCGTAACTTCACGTAACATCCTTGAGCGTCTAGAGAAAGAACTAGTACACAACGTTGCACTACGTGTTGAACAAACAGACGATCCAGACCGTTTCCGTGTATCTGGTCGTGGTGAACTTCACCTTTCTATCCTGATCGAGAACATGCGTCGTGAAGGCTTCGAGCTAGCAGTATCTCGTCCAGAAGTAATCATCAAGAAAGACGAAGATGGCAACCTAACAGAACCGTTTGAAACTGTGACTATCGACGTGCTTGAAGAGCACCAAGGTGGCATCATGGAAAACATCGGTCTACGTAAAGGTGAGCTAACTGATATGTCTCCAGATGGCAAAGGCCGAGTTCGCATGGACTTCATGATGCCTTCTCGTGGTCTTATCGGTTTCCAAACTGAGTTCCTAACGCTAACGTCTGGTTCTGGTCTTCTTTACCACACGTTCGATCACTACGGTCCACACAAAGGTGGCGTAATTGGTCAACGTAACAACGGTGTTCTAATCTCGAACGCAACAGGTAAAGCTCTGACTTACGCTCTATTCAACCTACAAGAACGTGGTCGTCTATTCGCTGAGCACGCGGACGAAGTATACGAAGGTCAAATCATCGGTATTCACAACCGTTCAAACGACCTGACAGTAAACTGTCTGAAAGGTAAGCAGCTAACGAACGTTCGTGCATCTGGTACTGATGAAGCACAGGTTCTTTCGCCACCTATCCGTCACACTCTAGAGCAAGCTCTTGAGTTCATCGACGAAGACGAACTAGTAGAAGTAACGCCAGAAAACATTCGTATCCGTAAGAAGCTTCTTACTGAAAACGAACGTAAGCGTGCAGCACGTCCAGCTAAAGCTTAATTGCTCGCTGACTAGCTTCTAGCTAAGTAAATAAGAAAGCCCTGAGTAGCCAAGCTGCTCAGGGCTTTTGTTTTTTTAGTTAGCTAAGATACGAGTAAACGAGATGCGGGATACGAAGAGCGTGTTTAGACTGGAGATAGTCAATTACTAGGAGGGTGACTATCTTCGGTGCCTGTTCTCTTTTATCCATTTCCTGTCATCGCATCGTCATTCCAGAATTGAGGAACGAGATATCTGGAATCTAGCTTTTGATTCCCAAGTAACCTTCAACGAACTGAACTCGCTCATCCACCGACATAAACGGCACTTCAACCACCTCATAACCTAGCTCTTGATAGACGTTGACTAGAGCGTGGTGAAGCTCTAACGCTTCTTCAATATGGGTAAGGGCGCACTTCATCTTGAACATAGATCGAAACCTCGGGGCGACAGAATAATACTTGAGAGTGGTAACCTTGGCTTGCATCTCGGTAGGTCGCATCTATCTCTAGGTTAGCCTGAGCCAAATAACCGCAGATGTCGGGAATGGCGCGATCGAGAAAGGCAATCGGATGTTGATTGGCTTGATATTTTTGCTCGCACATCACACCTAAACAAAGCTCAGCAAAGCCGGGAAGGTCTAGCCAAGGCAAGATACCGTCTTCAAGCTGACTTTGTTGTTCTATTAACTGGCGAGAAGACTCTGCGAAGGTGAGGTAGCCCGTATCAGCCAACGCATTAATCAGTGTGGTTTTTCCAGCGCCAGGGCCGCCAGTTATAATGATTGGGTTCATACGGGCTTATCTTGTTTTGTCTACTTTTGATTCAGCTGAGCAAGGAATTTATCCGACTCGGCAATCGCTGCATTCATCTGTTTGATCGCGTACGCGATGTCTTTTTCTAGGCTCATAAACTCACCTTGCAGTGAACCAACCGCACTCGCATTGAGGTTGTGTTTCAGATAAAGGGTGTTGTCTCGCAGAGTATTGAGTACTGGGTCCATCTTCTTCTCTGCACGCTTCATGGCTGACAGCATGGTTTGGTAAGACGATTTAGTTTCACGCAGTTTTTGTTCACTCGATCGACGTAGGGAGTCACTGGTGTAGAGGTCGAGTTCGGCTTGCCACTCTTCAAATAACGCATCAGACACATCTTCAATCGCAGCGATTCGGTCACTCACATTTTGCGCTGCTTTTTCGCTGTCTTGGTATTTATCGTTTATTTTGTTGTACATGTCTTCTAGGTCGCCGCCACTGAAATTAGTCAGGCTGCTGAGTGCTTCAAGTGCGCTGGTAAACTCTTCCTGAGCATCCTGCTGCGACTCTTTTGCATCTTCTACTCTGTCGACCATGATGTCACGTTTGTGATAGCCCACTTGCTCCATTGCAGAGTAATAAGCGGATTGGCATCCAGTAAGAGTAAAAATAGAGAGGACTATAACTATTAAATAAGGCATCCTTGTTTCCTATAGTTAAATAATATCAATCGTAGTAAATAACCGCTCAACCTAGCTTGTTAAAATGCTAGATAACGGCGTTAGAATTTTTGATTGTAGAATAACTACTTATCAAAAAACTCTGCCTTGTTCTCAAGCCTTTTTCCTACGCTATTTTTGAACACTTATTCACTGTGATTGATATATCGGAGTAATAATTAGGACTATGAACGAGTTACCAGGGAGTTACAAGTTGAAGATAAGAAAGGTCGGCATACTTAGCCTCCAGTATTTTCGCTATCTTTTAGCGCGCATGACGCATGATCGAGTTAACGTGAATGCGGGGTATTTGGCGTACATTACCTTACTCTCAATCGTACCCATGTTGACGGTTTTGCTCTCTATCTTGTCATCATTCTCTGTGTTCGCGGATGTGGGTATCGTGATTCAAAACTTCATCATTACTAACTTTGTTCCAGCGTCAGGGGATGCGGTACACGGTGCCTTGTTGGAGTTCGTTGCCAATACCGGCAAGATGACTGCGGTTGGTAGTGTGTTCTTATTCATCGCTGCGTTGATGCTGATCTCTAATATCGATAAGAACCTAAATTACATCTGGCGTGTTACCGAGAAGCGACGTGCAGTGCTGTCTTTCTCGATGTACTGGATGGTGCTCACTCTCGGGCCAATCTTGGTTGGGGCGAGCATTGCAGCCACCTCATATGTGACATCATTAAGCTTGCTACAAAACGAAGTGGTATCTGGCGCCTTTAATACTCTGATTCGCAAACTCCCTCTGATTCTCTCTTTCTTTGCGTTCTTTGGTTTATACCTATTGGTACCGAATAAGAAAATCCACTTTTCTCATGCAGCCGCTGGTTCTTTGGTGGCGGCATTACTGTTCGAACTCAGTAAGAAAGGCTTCGCTGCTTATATTACTCAGTTCCCTTCATATCAGGTGATCTATGGCGCGTTAGCGGCTATCCCGATTCTGTTTGTTTGGGTTTATTTATGCTGGCTGATAGTGCTGGTGGGGGCTGAGGTGACAGCTGCGCTCGGTGAAAAGGAAGAGTGGAGTGAGACGCAAAAAATAATGGTACACTCCACGGATAACGACAAAATCACAGAGCAAGGAAACAACAGTGATAGCACTGATTCAGAGAGTAAGTGAAGCTGCCGTCCGTGTTGATGGCGAAGTAGTTGGTGAGATAGAACAAGGCTTATTAGTACTATTAGGCGTAGAAAAAGGTGACGACGAAGCCAAAGCGAAACGTTTGATGGAACGAGTGACGACTTATCGTGTCTTTGGAGATGAAGACGATAAAATGAACCTCAACGTGAAGCAGGTGAATGGCAAGGTATTAGTAGTTTCTCAATTCACACTGCCAGCCGATACCAAAAAAGGTACACGAGCAGGTTTTTCTCGTGGTGCTCATCCAGAAGATGCCGAGCGTCTTTACAATTATTTCTCTGACCAATGTGAATCAGTATTGCCAACGGAACGTGGCCGATTTGCAGCCGACATGAAAGTGTCTCTGGTTAATGATGGCCCAGTAACATTCTGGCTGCAGGTTTAAGCTTAAAGGAATAAGCATGTTTAAACTCATAACCCCAACCACCGAAAATCAACTGAACAAGTATTACCATTTTCGTTGGCAGATGTTGCGTGAACCTTGGCGAATGCCTGTAGGTTCTGAGCGTGACGAATACGATGGCATGAGTCACCATCGCATGATTGTGGATGGGCGAGGTCGTCCGATGGCGATTGGTCGTCTGTATATCACCCCAGATCTCGAAGGCCAGATCCGCTACATGGCGGTAAAAAACTCTCGCCGTAGTAAAGGCATGGGCTCACTGATTTTAGTCGCACTAGAGTCGCTGGCTCGCCAAGAGGGCGCTAAGCGCTTGGTGTGTAACGCGCGTGAAGATGCGATTTCATTCTATGAAAAGAACAGTTTTGAGCGTCGTGGTGAGATTAACGACCAACGTGGTCCTGTTCGTCACCAACAGATGGTGAAGCCGCTTGATCCAATGGCAGATGTTCTGCGCAAGCCTGAATGGTGTAATGAGCTTCAGCAGCGTTGGGAGCACCAGATCCCTATCAGCGATAAGATGGGCATCAAGATAAACCAGTACACAGGTTATCAGTTCGAGTGTAGTGCTCAGCTAAACCCAAATCTGAACCCACACAACACCATGTTTGCAGGCTCTGCTTTTACTCTGGCAACCTTAACAGGTTGGGGGATGACGTGGTTATTGATGAAAGAGCGCGGCCTAACCGGCGACATCGTTCTGGCAGACAGTAATATTCGTTACCGTCATCCGGTCGAGCAAAACCCTGTCGCTTCTACTTCTTTAGATGGTATCAGTGGTGATTTGGATCGCCTCGCATCAGGAAGAAAGGCTCGTATCATTATTCACGTGACCATTCATAGTGGCGACGTGGAAGCGGTAGAGTTTACCGGAACCTATATGTTGATCCCTGACTACAAGAAGATCCTGTCGAGTGACAGCAAGGTGAGCGAATAACTTCACGCTTGCTTGATGATAGCTTGAGTTATGAATTGAAAGCGCTACTCCTTTGGAGTGGCGCTTTTTTGTTGGCAGTCATTAATCGCTGTGTACTCCGGTTGATCAAGTTTGCCAGAGACTTGGTTGCATGGGTCGGACAGCATAATTGAGAGAGAGTGTTGCTCTGCTTTGAGTAGGTCTAGCTCTCCAGAAACCTCACCATTAAGCGTTTGAACTCTTTGTGAGCCTTCTTCTACGGCCGATGCACCAATAATGTGCATCGGTTCTAGTGTGAAGCGACCACGGTCAAAATTCGCGCTGAGTTCAGGGATTTCAAACACGTTATCGGTCGAGGTTTCAGAAAGCTTATCGTTAAAGGTCATCACACCCTGGCGAACGCTGCCTTTAAGTTGACCTGTGGTTGAATAGCCCAACATGAGCGAATCACCGTAGAGACCAGAAGCTTGAAGCTCAAACTCACTATAACCTGTTGCATCGAGTGGTAAGTCGAGTTGCTGCAACATGGGTGAGATAGGCAAACCATCTGCGGAGATGTCGACACTCCACGGTTTGCTTATTTGGTTAAAATCGAGTGTCGCATTAGCTTCAATGTAGCCATTTCTGAGAGGTGCAAACAGACGTGTCAGCGTCCATTTCCCTTGTTCGCTATTCATTTCAACCACAGGCTGTGCGCTGAGAATACTTTGGTAGCTGGCATCATTGGCGCTCGCCATCAGCTTCCCTTGCCACAAACCTAGCTTTCTATCTTGCAGAAGTTGAACTTGGTGTCCTTCAATGTGCAGCCCAGAGACTTGCCAGTAAGGCTTTTGTGCAAGCTGGATAAGTTGGGTCCGTTCTACATTCAATCGTTCTATAGAGACTTGCTGAAGCTCTTTAAGCCAAGGTAATAGGCGCATGGCTGGCAGAGGTTTATCTTGGTTTTCTGTGACCCATTTAATGCCTTGCAGATCGAGCTGCGCTAATTCAATGCTGCTGGGCGTGACTTCGCCGTTGAGCTGAACGGTGCCTTGCAGGACTTGAGCGTAGAAATCTTCAATCTGTATCTGGTTTGGCTCTAGGCTTAGCTTGATATTTGGCTCGACAAACATGTCATCATCAACAGTGACTCCTTCGGCTTGCAGAGAGAAAAGCGCTTTCTGTTGTCTCCACAGTTCGAAAGGTAACTTGATGTTTTCTAATGAAGCATCAAAGGCTGCAAGATGTCCGCTTTGCCATTCGATGTCGCTACGTAAAATATCTAAGCTGTTGATATGGTTGATACGAATGCCCGCTACATCCCACTCTTTGCTCACTAGGCTCTGAGTTTGCTGCTGGTTGAGGCGTAAGCCATCAACGGTAACGTTCACTAATGACCAATCATGCTTATATTGCTCTGCTTGCCCAGAAATTTTGGCTCCGCGCCACTCAAACGAAGCGCCATAAAGGGTGCTGTCGCTCGCTTTAAGGTCAAGGTCGATCAGAAGGTTATCGAAGGCTTCACCTTGCCAATAGAGTTGCGAAGCGGAAAGTTGGGTTTTGCCGTAAGGCAGCAGTGTTTGATTATTGCTAAAGGTTGGATCGGCGATCTGCAGGTCGATGCCTCGCACATTAAAGCTGTTGGTTGAAAAATCCAGGTTATTGATCGCCAACTGGCGGAGCTTGAGCTTTTGTTCGGTTAACAGTGGTGAGAGCGTTTCTAGATCGTTCGCTTCCAACTGGATACCACTGATTAATACAGAGTCTAAGACGAGTTTGGCTTCAATGAGAGAGTCAGGGCTGAACCAGAGATCGACCTTATCAATATACAGAGGTGGTTGCTTTTCTGGTTGGGTATAGGTGATTCCCATTAGGGTGATGTGATAAGGCGCTTGATATTCGACATCTTCAATGACCACCGGTTGGTCAACCGTGTGCTTGATAAAAAAGTTAGCAACATCCGCACGGTATTGAGTCTGTAGGCTTAATAGCAACGCTGCGATAACCGCAACGGCGATAGCCAACACAATGCCGAACACCATGAATACCTTTTTCATTCCCTGAAAGCCTTACATTTCAATAGTCTTAAAACAGAGTGGAACAAAAAGGGGCAAGCATCAACAAAAAAGCCCCTCAAAAGAGGGGCTTGCTACAAAAATATCGTTTTAAATGGGCGTTCGCTTTTGGCTAAGCCCGAGCAGATGCTTGGATTAGTCGAGTTGTGGGCCTGCCGCAACCAATGACTTACCTTCAGCGTTGTCAGTGTACTTATCAAAGTTATTGATGAAGCGTTCTGCTAGATCTTTCGCTTTGCTTTCCCATTGTAGTGGGTCTGTGTATGTGTCGCGTGGATCTAGGATCGCTGGGTCAACATCGTGCAGCGCTAGAGGCACTTCTAGGTTGAACATAGGGATAACCTTAGTGTCAGCCTTGTCGATAGAACCATCTAGGATAGCGTCGATAATGCCACGCGTATCTTGGATAGAGATACGTTTGCCAGTACCGTTCCAGCCCGTGTTTACTAGGTAAGCTTCAGCGCCAGCTGCTTCCATGCGTTTTACAAGTACTTCAGCGTACTGAGTTGGGTGAAGCGTTAGGAACGCCGCGCCGAACGCTGCAGAGAAGGTTGGAGTCGGCTCTGTGATACCGCGCTCTGTACCTGCTAGTTTCGCTGTGAAACCAGATAGGAAGTGGTACTTCGTTTGCTCTGGAGTCAGTTTAGAAACTGGTGGTAATACACCAAATGCATCAGCAGTCAGGAAGATAACCTTTTGAGCGTGACCTGCTTTTGATACTGGCTTAACAATGTTGTCGATGTGGTGAATCGGGTAAGAAACACGAGTGTTTTCTGTTTTAGAACCGTCATCAAAATCGATAGAACCATCGCCACGAACCGTTACGTTTTCTAGCAGTGCATCACGACGGATTGCATTATAGATTTCTGGTTCTGCTTCCTTAGATAGACGGATCGTCTTCGCGTAACAACCGCCTTCAAAGTTGAAGATACCGTCGTCATCCCAACCGTGCTCATCATCACCGATTAGTTCACGTTTAGGGTCTGTTGATAGCGTTGTTTTACCTGTGCCCGATAGGCCGAAGAATACCGCTACATCGCCTTTCTCACCAACGTTCGCACTACAGTGCATTGAAGCAATACCTTGCAGAGGAAGTAGGTAGTTCATCATTGCGAACATGCCTTTCTTCATCTCACCGCCGTACCAAGTACCACCGATGATTTGAACTCGCTCTGTTAGGTTGAAAGCAACGAAGTTCTCAGAGTTTAGGCCTTGTTTTTCCCAATTAGGGTTGGTTGTTTTAGCACCGTTCATTACCACGAAATCTGGCTCGAACGTTGCCAACTCTTCGTCTGTTGGACGAATGAACATGTTCTTAACGAAGTGCGCTTGCCACGCTACTTCAGTGATAATACGTACACTTAAGCGTGTATCTGGGTTAGCACCACAGTAACCGTCAATCACAAACAGGCGCTTGCCAGATAGCTGAGTTGTTACAAGCTCTTTTAGCTCGTTCCATACTTCAGTTGTGATCGGTTTGTTATCGTTTTTGCCTTGATCTGACCACCACATGGTATCGCGGGTCGTGTCATCTTTAACAATGTACTTATCTTTCGGTGAGCGGCCAGTAAAGATACCAGTGTCAACAGCAACAGCACCTAGCTCCGTTACTACGCCTTTTTCGTAGCCTTCCAAACCTGGCAGTGTTTCTTCAACGAATAACTGCTCATAGCTAGGATTGCGAAGAACTTCGGTAACGCCAGTAAGTCCGTGCTTAGTTAGATCAATTTGTGCAGCCTTAGTATGTTCCATAACGGTCATAGGTGCTCCTTGTAGGATATTTTGTAGGGATTTTGTATTAATTTTTTATTGTTATCTGCTCACCATGCTAGCAACGAGACTCGGGGGAAACAGGGATACAGCTCAAAAAATATCCATATTAACCATGGGGTTTTAAGTGTCTCGTCACATATTGGCCTAACTAGTCTATCCTGTACGCAAACCTTTGCGCTAGGGGCGGGAACATTATTAATTGATTAAAATTAAGCGGTGATTTTATTACGAGATGTTACGAAGTTTGCGCTATTTTGATCACAAAAAAGGCCAGCTTAGTGCTGACCTTTTTGGGGTAAATTACGTGTTTTTGGCACGACGTAAATTAATGAACCGTATTGCTGCCTTTATCTGCTGCTTCTGCATACAGTGCATCAACGTCGTTCTTGTCGAACGAGTAGTTCGTACCACAGTAATCACAGTGAAGAGCAACGCTACCTTCAGTACTTAGGATGTCGTAAATCTCTTCTTGAGCAACGGTAATGATCGCTGCTGCGCTGCGTTCACGAGAACAACCACAGAAGAATTCAACTGGCTGTGGTGTGAAAAGTTGTACTTTCTCTTGGTTGTACAAACGGTAAAGCAGTTCGTTTGCTTCTAGAGAGAATAGCTCTTCGTTTTTCACTGTGTCTGTTAGCTGTTCTAGGTGCTCGAAGTCATTTGGAGTACCAGTACCATCAGGCATAACTTGCAGCAACATACCTGCAGCGTGTGCTTTGCCTTCGTGCTCACCAGTACGTAGCCATAGACGAGTCCTAAGCTGCTCAGAGTTCGCGAAGTAACCTTCAAGTACTTGAGCTAGTGTGTCACCTTCAAGACCAACGATACCTTGGTAACGTTCACCTTTCTTAGGGTCGATAGTGATCACTAGGTGGCCTTTACCCATTAGGTCGTGTAGACCTGCGTCGTCAGCAATTTCGCCTTCAAAGCGAGCAACACCGCGAATCTTTTGGTTATGGTCGCCATTGATAACTGCTAGAGATACCGGGCCGTCACCTTGCAGCTGCATAGTGATAGAACCTTCAAATTTTAGGGTCGCAGTTAGTAGCGTAGTTGAAACCAATAGCTCACCCAGCAGCTTTTGTACTGGAGCTGGGTATTCCTTGCTAGAAATAATCTGTTGGTACGCTTCATCCATTTGTACCAATTCACCACGTACTGATAGGTCTTCAAATAGGTAGCGATTTAAAACATTGTTTGCCATTTGGCTATTCCTTCTAGCTTATTGATGCTTGAACTTGATGATGTCACGACGTTGCTTTTTATCAGGGCGACGCTCTGGAGCTGGGTTATGTGCATGCAGTTTACGCTGTTTTGCAAACTCTTCTCTTTTTGCCAAGCTCTCGGTGGTTTCTTCATAGAGGGTTTGAGCGATCGGTGCTCCACCACGATGGGCTGAGATTTTCTCGATCGTTACCGTCTTTTCTTCATTACCTTGGCGCAGTGTAATAACTGCCCCAAGTTCGACAATCTTACTTGGCTTGCTGCGCTGACCATTATAGTGGACTTTGCCACCATCGACCATGTTACGAGCAATAGACCGAGTTTTGTAAAAGCGTGCTGCCCACAACCATTTATCGAGTCTGACAGCTTCATTAGAAGTTTTCATATAGGGCTGTGCCTTATTAAGTGAGAAATGAATGCGGTTTAACTGTAGTGAACAGTGCGCAACATGTTTTTGATGATGCTTATCACATTAGGTAGAAGTTTTATGTGGAGGCGGTTAGCATTTTTTTCAAGTCATATTGCAAAATCGCTATGTAATGCCGATTTATCGATTTGCTATGATATAGTTCAAGATCTTATGCTTATATAAGCTCGGTATCGAACGAATGAATAAAAAAGCTGAAAGTTTAATAGTTTGCAGCGTTTGTTGTCATGAGAAGGGGCAAGGGAAGTGAACTTTTTAGAGCTCAAAAATCGTATAGGAAATTCTCCTATGTTGAGCCGCTTATTAGATAATGGATTTGTGCTTCAGCAGAAACTGAGTATCGCCACTTGTTGTGTACTCATTGCCGCTTCAGCATGGATTTTAGGACAACTTGTCTGGTTTGTTGAACCTGCCGAGCAAACGGTTGTGCCTTGGAAAGCAACGGTGTCGTCGTCTGCTACGCCTCAGTCGACTCTAGATATCTCTTCTTTACAACAGAGCAACATGTTTGGTGCCTATAACCCAAGCAAATCCGCAGTGGTTGAGCAACAAGTGATTCAAGATGCACCCAAGACACGCCTTAACCTCGTCTTGGTTGGTGCGGTTGCCAGTTCTAACCCTGAATTGAGCTTAGCGGTGATTGCCAACCGTGGTACGCAAGCGACTTATGGGATCAATGAACAGATAGAAGGCACCAGAGCTAAACTAAAAGCCGTGTTAATCGACCGCGTGATCATTGATAACTCAGGTCGTGATGAAACGCTGATGCTAGAAGGTATTGAGTACAAGCGTTTAGCGGTATCAGAACCTGCACCACGTCGTGCCTCTTCTTCAGTTCGTGGTAATAACCCGGCTTCTGCAGAAGAGAAGCTTGATGAGATTAAAGCGAAGATAATGAAAGACCCGCAACAAATCTTCCAATATGTTCGATTGTCTCAGGTGAAACGCGACGATAGTGTGATCGGTTATCGTGTGAGCCCTGGCAAAGATTCAGAACTTTTTAACTCTGTTGGGCTCCAAAACGGAGATATTGCAACTCAGTTAAATGGTCAAGATCTGACAGACCCAGCCGCGATGGGCAACATATTCCGTTCAATCTCAGAACTGACAGAGTTAAATCTGGTCGTTGAGCGAGATGGACAACAACATGAAGTGTTTATTGAATTTTAAAACTTTGCGTCTAACGAAAGACGAAAGTGTAGGAGAAGTACGTGAAGCATTGGTTTAAGAAAAGTGCATGGTTATTGGCAGGAAGCTTAATCTGCACACCCGCAGCCTTCGCTAATGATTTTAGTGCCAGCTTTAAAGGCACTGACATTCAAGAGTTTATTAATATTGTTGGCCGTAACCTTGAGAAAACGATCATCGTTGACCCATCGGTGCGCGGAAAAATTGATGTGCGCAGTTATGACGTACTCAATGAAGAACAATATTACAGCTTCTTCCTCAATGTATTAGAGGTTTACGGCTATGCGGTCGTTGAAATGGACTCAGGTGTTCTGAAGATCATCAAGGCTAAAGACTCTAAAACCTCTGCCATTCCTGTTGTCGGTGATCGTGATTCTATCGCGGGCGACAGCGTAGTAACACGCGTTGTTACCGTTCGTAATGTCTCGGTTCGTGAGCTTTCTCCTCTGCTTCGCCAACTGAACGATAATGCGGGCGCGGGCAACGTTGTGCACTACGACCCAGCGAATATCATTCTAATCACTGGTCGCGCGGCGGTTGTAAACCGCTTAGCTGAAATCATCAAGCGTGTTGACCAAGCGGGTGATAAAGAGATCGAAGTGGTTGAGCTAAAGAATGCTTCAGCTGCTGAGATGGTACGTATTGTCGATGCGTTGAATAAAACCACCGATGCGAAAAACACCCCAGCTTTCCTACAGCCTAAATTGGTTGCGGACGAGCGTACCAATGCAATCCTTATCTCAGGTGACCCTAAGGTTCGTAGCCGTTTAAGAAAGCTGATTGAGCAACTTGATGTTGAGATGGCAACCAAGGGCAACAACCAAGTTATCTACCTTAAGTATGCAAAAGCAGAAGACTTAGTTGATGTACTGAAGGGTGTGTCGGACAACCTGCAGTCAGAGAAGCAAACTTCAACCAAAGGTAGCTCATCTCAACGCGATAAAGTCGTGATTTCGGCGCACAGCGATACCAACTCGTTAGTCATTACCGCACAACCTGACATCATGAATGCGCTGCAAGACGTGATTGCTCAGCTAGATATTCGTCGTGCTCAAGTACTGATCGAAGCTCTGATTGTTGAGATGGCAGAAGGTGATGGAATTAACCTTGGTGTGCAGTGGGGTTCTTTAGAGAACGGTGGAGCAATTCAGTTCTCTAACGGTGGCCCCAAAATTGGTGAAGTAATGGTTGGTCTTGAAGAGGCTAAAGATACGACATCGACTACAGCTGTTTATGACTCAGATGGCAACTTTTTACGTAACGAAACTACCACAGAAGAGGGTGATTACAGTACGCTAGCTTCTGCGCTTGGCGGTTTGAATGGAGCTGCATTACCTATTGTTATGGGAGATTGGACAGCCTTGATCAGTGCCGTTTCGACTGATTCAAACTCAAACATCCTGTCTTCTCCAAGTATTACCGTGATGGATAATGGTGAGGCGTCGTTCATTGTTGGTGAGGAAGTACCGGTTCTTACTGGCTCGACGGCGGGCTCAAGCAACGACAACCCATTCCAAACCGTTGAGCGTAAAGAAGTCGGTATCAAGCTTAAAGTGGTTCCACAAATCAACGAAGGCAACTCAGTACAGCTGAACATTGAGCAAGAAGTATCGAATGTGTTGGGTGCAAATGGTGCAGTCGATGTTCGTTTTGCTAAGCGACAGTTGAACACATCAGTCATGATTGAAGATGGTCAAATGTTGGTACTTGGTGGCTTAATTGATGAGCGTGCACTAGAAAGCGAGGCAAAAGTACCAATCCTGGGAGATATTCCATACCTTGGTTACTTATTTAAATCTACTAGTACTCAGGTCGAGAAAAAGAACCTAATGGTATTCATCAAGCCGACCATTATTCGTGATGGTATGACGGCCGATGGTATTACTCAGCGTAAATACAACTTTATTCGTGCTGAGCAGTTGTATAAGTCAGAGCAGGGCCTGAAGCTGATGGATGACGATAATATTCCAGTGCTGCCTAAATTTGGCGAAAGCATGAGTTACCCGGCTGAACTTCAAGCCTTCATTGAACAGATGGAAACAGAATAATGGCTGAATTGGTAGGGGCGGCACGAACTTATCAGCGCTTGCCGTTTAGCTTTGCGAATCGTTACAAAATGGTGCTGGAGTATCAGCACCCAGAGCGCGCACCGACACTGTACTATGTTGAACCACTGAAATCAGCGGCGATCATCGAGGTGAGCCGTGTAGTGAAAGATGGTTTCACACCACAAGCGATCACTGCCGATGAATTTGATAAAAAACTGACCGATGCGTACCAACGTGACTCTTCAGAAGCGCGTCAATTAATGGAAGACATTGGTGCTGACAGTGATGACTTCTTCTCGTTGGCGGAGGAGCTGCCACAAGATGAAGACTTGCTTGAGTCAGAAGACGATGCGCCAATCATCAAGCTAATCAACGCGATGCTGGGGGAGGCGATCAAAGAAGGTGCTTCGGATATCCATATCGAGACCTTTGAGAAGTCGCTATCGATCCGTTTCCGTATTGATGGTGTGCTGCGTGATGTTCTTGCACCAAGCCGTAAATTGGCGCCGCTGCTAGTGTCACGTGTAAAGGTTATGGCGAAGTTGGATATTGCGGAAAAACGCGTGCCGCAAGATGGTCGTATTTCACTGCGTATTGGTGGCCGAGCAGTCGATGTTCGTGTATCAACCATGCCTTCATCACACGGTGAGCGTGTGGTAATGCGTCTGTTGGATAAAAACGCGACCCGCCTAGATCTGCACAGTTTAGGTATGACGGCAGAGAACCACGAGAACTTCCGTAAACTCATTCAACGTCCGCACGGCATTATCTTGGTAACGGGTCCAACAGGTTCGGGTAAATCCACAACCTTGTATGCAGGCCTGCAAGAGCTCAACAGCAACGAACGCAATATCCTTACCGTTGAAGATCCAATCGAGTTCGATATCGATGGTATTGGTCAAACACAAGTGAACCCTAAGGTTGATATGACCTTTGCTCGTGGTTTACGTGCGATTCTTCGTCAAGACCCGGATGTGGTGATGATTGGTGAGATTCGGGACTTAGAGACCGCGGAGATTGCCGTTCAAGCTTCTTTGACGGGTCACTTAGTGATGTCGACCCTCCATACCAATACCGCAGTTGGTGCGATTACGCGTCTGCGCGACATGGGCATCGAACCATTCCTTATCTCTTCTTCACTGCTGGGTGTTTTGGCCCAGCGCTTAGTTCGTACCTTGTGTAACGACTGTAAAGAGCCTTATGAAGCGGACAAAGAGCAGAAAAAGCTGTTTGGCTTGAAGAAGAAAGACAGCCTGACCCTTTACCATGCCAAGGGGTGCGAGCACTGTAGCCATAAAGGTTACCGAGGCCGTACTGGTATTCATGAATTACTGATGGTTGATGAATCGGTTCAAGAGCTGATTCACAGCGAAGCGGGTGAGCAAGCGATCGAGAAAGCAATTCGTGGCACAACCCCAAGTATTCGAGAGGATGGCTTGAGCAAAGTTCTGAAAGGGGTAACGTCCCTAGAAGAAGTGATGCGAGTGACCAAGGAAGTCTAGTATGGCGGCATTTGAATACAAAGCGCTGGATGCCAAAGGCAAAAGTAAAAAGGGCTCGATTGAAGCGGATAACGCTCGTCAGGCTCGTCAGCGCTTAAAAGAACAAGGCTTAATACCGGTTGAAATGGCTGAAGCCAAAGCAAAAAGCAGTAAGGGAGGCAGCGCGCCTTCTACTGGTTTTAAGCGTGGTATCAGCACGCCAGACCTTGCTTTGATTACTCGCCAAATTTCTACATTGGTTCAATCAGGCATGCCGCTAGAAGAGTGTTTGAAGGCCGTGGCAGAGCAATCGGAGAAGCCTCGCATTCGCACTATGTTATTGGCGGTTCGTTCTAAAGTGACGGAAGGCTACTCGCTAGCGGATAGCTTGGCTGATTACCCGCACATCTTTGACGAACTGTTCAGAGCCATGGTGGCGGCAGGTGAGAAATCTGGGCACTTAGACGCGGTACTGGAGCGATTAGCCGATTACGCCGAAAATCGCCAAAAGATGCGCTCTAAGCTGCTGCAAGCGATGATCTACCCTGTGGTGCTGGTGGTGTTTGCGGTGACTATCGTTTCGTTCCTATTAGCAACGGTAGTACCCAAGATCGTTGAACCAATCATCCAGATGGGACAAGAGCTTCCTCAATCGACCCAATTTTTATTGGCATCGAGTGAATTTATCCAGGATTGGGGCATCCAATTACTGTTGCTGATCATTGGTGTGATTGTGTTGATTAAGACCGCGCTCAAAAGACCGGGCGTGCGTCTAAGTTGGGATCGCAAATTGTTGAGTATCCCGCTGATCGGCAAGATAGCGAAAGGTATCAACACCTCTCGCTTTGCACGCACACTTTCAATTTGTACCTCAAGTGCGATTCCAATCCTTGAGGGGATGAAGGTTGCGGTTGACGTTATGTCGAACCACCATGTCAAACAACAAGTATTACAAGCATCAGATAGCGTGAGAGAAGGGGCAAGCCTGCGTAAAGCGCTTGATCATACTAAGCTCTTCCCGCCGATGATGCTGCACATGATTGCTAGTGGTGAGCAGAGTGGTCAATTAGAGCAGATGCTGACTCGTGCAGCCGATAACCAAGACCAAAGCTTTGAGTCGACGGTAAACATTGCGTTAGGCATTTTTACCCCGGCACTTATCGCTCTGATGGCAGGTTTGGTGCTGTTTATTGTGATGGCGACTCTGATGCCAATGCTTGAAATGAACAACTTAATGAGCGGCTAACACTGTTCGTAGAACGTTTTTGGATCATCGAGAAGAAGGACAATATTCCCCTCAACTCGTTGTCTGTAATTTGGAGAAAATAATGAAAAACAAAATGAAGAAACAATCAGGCTTTACTCTACTAGAGGTGATGGTGGTTGTGGTTATCCTTGGCGTGCTGGCGAGCTTTGTTGTACCTAACCTATTGGGTAACAAAGAGAAGGCTGATCAACAAAAAGCCATCACAGATATCGTCGCGCTAGAGAACGCGCTAGATATGTACAAGCTGGATAACAGCGTTTACCCAACAACGGATCAAGGTCTTGATGCACTTGTTTCTAAGCCAAGCAGCCCAGAGCCACGTAACTACCGTGATGGCGGCTACATCAAGCGTCTACCTAACGACCCATGGGGCAACGAGTATCAATACCTAAGCCCTGGTGATAACGGCACTATCGATATCTTTACACTTGGCGCTGATGGTCAAGAAGGTGGTGAAGGTATTGCTGCGGATATCGGTAACTGGAACATGCAAGACTTTCAGTAAGCCTAGGCTTATTGTCGCTTGACGCCGTTATTTGATGGTCGGACGTAAACATATGGAGTCTGCAAGGTGAAAACTACGCACAAACAGCCAGGTTTCACCTTGATTGAGATTCTTTTGGTGTTGGTATTACTTTCAGTAACGGCGGTCGCAGTGATTGCGACCATTCCTACCAATAGTAAAGATGTCGCCAAAAAATACGCTCAAAGTTTCTATCAACGAGTTCAGTTACTTAGTGAAGAAGCGATTTTGAGTGGGTTGGATTTTGGCATTCGCATCGATGAAAAGAAATCGACCTATGTTCTGATGACGCTGAAGTCTGAAGGTTGGCAGGAAGTCGAATTCGAAAAAATACCCTCTTCAACAGAGTTACCGGAAGATCTTGCTCTATCACTCAGCTTAGGCGGTGGCGCATGGGCAGACGATGATCGGTTATTCAACCCAGGAAGTTTATTTGATGAAGATATGTTTGCTGACCTTGAAGAAGAAAAGAAACCTAAGCCACCTCAAATCTACATCTTGTCGAGTGCTGAAGTGACACCATTTACACTCTCTTTTTATCCCAATACAGGCGATACCATCCAAGATGGGTGGCGCATTAAAGCGTCGGATAATGGTGTGATTCGACTGTTGGAACCAGGAGAAGAAGATGAAGAGGAATAACCGTTCTCCTTATCGCTCTCGTGGTATGACGCTACTTGAGGTGTTAGTGGCACTCGCGATATTTGCTACTGCGGCGATCAGTGTGATTCGTGCCGTAACCCAGCACATCAATACATTGAGCTATTTAGAAGAAAAGACCTTCGCGGCTATGGTCGTTGATAATCAAATGGCTTTGGTGATGTTACACCCGGAGAAGCTGAAAAAGACACAAGGCACGCAAGAGTTGGCGGGTCGAGAGTGGTTTTGGAAAGTTACCCCAATTGATACGGCTGATAATCTGCTGAAAGCTTTTGATGTCAGCGTGGCAACCAGCAAGCAAGCTTCTCCAGTCGTTACGGTGCGCAGTTATGTGGTCAACTAAGAGAATGCGGTTAGTTAAAAGCATGACGGTAAATAACAGTATGGCTCGCAAACAAGGTCTATCTTCAAAAGGGAGAGGTTTTACCTTAATTGAAGTTTTGGTCTCAATCGCTATCTTTGCCACACTGAGCATGGCGGCCTATCAAGTAGTGAATCAGGTGCAGCGAAGCAACGAGCTTTCAGCTGAGCGCAGCGCTCGTTTGAATCAACTGCAGCGTAGTTTAGTTATCTTAGATAATGATTTTCGCCAGATGGCAGTGCGACAATTTCGTACTGATGGTGAGGAAGCATCATCTAAGCTGATTATAGTGAAAGAGTATTTATTGGACTCCGATAGCATTGGCATCGTGTTTACTCGTCTTGGCTGGCACAACCCACAGCAGCAGTTCCCTCGAGGTGAAGTCACTAAAGTGGGCTACCGCCTTAAAGAAGAGACCCTCGAACGCGTATGGTGGCGCTACCCAGATACACCTGCGGGGCAGGAAGCGGTTATTACCCCTTTGCTTGATGATGTTGAAACTTTGGAGTTCGAGTTCTACGACGGAAAGCGTTGGGGCAAAGAGTGGCAAGCTGATAAGTCGTTACCGAAGGCGGTGAGACTTAAGCTGACGTTAAAAGATTATGGTGAGGTAGAGCGAATTTATCTGACACCAAGTGGCACCCTAGATCAGGTTGGTGGTGACTCAAACAGTGACTCTTCAGGCAGTAGCGAGGGGAACGATGATGCCTCGAACTAATCAGCTTGCATTAACGAGACGAGCGTTAGGACGTAAGCAACGTGGTGTCGCGCTGATCATTATCCTGATGTTACTGGCGATAATGGCAACCATCGCAGGCAGCATGTCGGAGCGCTTGTTTACTCAATTTAAACGCGTTGGTAACCAACTGAATTACCAACAAGCTTATTGGTATAGCATAGGCGTTGAAGCGCTCGTGCAAGATGGTATTAGGCAAAGCTACAAAGACAGTGATACGGTCAACTTAAGTCAGCCGTGGGCGTTAGAAGAGCAGGTATTCCCGTTAGATTATGGACAAGTTAAGGGGCGTATTGTTGATGCGCAATCTTGTTTTAATCTCAATGTACTGGCTGGAGTGACAACCACTTCCAGCAACCAGACACCTTATCTAGTGACGGTTTGGCAAACCTTATTGGAAAACCAAGACGTTGAGCCTTATCAGGCTGAGGTTATCGCGCATTCAAGCTGGGAGTTTGTCGATAGCGATACTCGAGCAACTTCTTCAGCAGGCGTCGAGGACAGCACCTATGAGGCGATGAAGCCACCTTATGTCGCAGCAAACGGTTTAATGGCGGATGAGTCTGAGCTAAGAGCGGTGTATCAGGTGACTGGTGAAGTCATGAATAAGGTTCGTCCTTTTGTGTGTGCCTTACCGACCGATGATTTTCGACTGAACGTGAACACATTGACGGAGCAACAAGCGCCGTTATTGGAAGCGATGTTTGCACCTGGCTTAAGTGAGTCGGATGCGAAACAGCTGATTGATAAACGCCCGTTTGATGGCTGGGACACCGTAGATGACTTCATGGCCGAGAGCGCCATTACCGCGGTCAGTGCTGAAGTCAGCAAAAAAGCAAAAGCATATTTAACTGTAGATAGCGCCTATTTTGAGCTAGATGCAGAGGTTTTAGTTGAGCAATCTCGTGTACGTATACGAACGCTTTTCTATAGTAGTAATCGAGAAACAGTGACGGTGGTACGCCGTCGTTTTGGAGGAATCAGTGAGCGAGTTTCTGACCGTTCGACTGAGTAGCGAACCACAGAGCCCAGTGCAGTGGTTAGTTTGGTCGACAAGCCAACAAGAAGTGATAGCAAGTGGTGAACTGTCTAGCTGGGATCAGCTTGGTGAGTTAACGCCTTACGCTGAAAAACGCAGTTGTATCGCTTTATTGCCGGGAAATGAGTGCTTAATTAAGCGTGTTGAGATCCCGAAGGGTGCTGCTCGCCAGTTCGATTCTATGCTGCCGTTTTTATTAGAAGACGAAGTCGCGCAAGATATCGAAGACTTACATCTGACTATTCTAGATAAAGACGCAACGCATGCCACCGTGTGTGGTGTGGAACGCGAGTGGCTGAAGCAGGCGCTGGATATTTTCCGCGAAGCTAACATTATCTTTCGTAAAGTATTGCCTGATACCTTAGCGTTGCCTTTAGAAGATCAGGGCATCAGTGCGCTACAGGTCGACCAACATTGGTTATTGCGTCAAAGCAACTATCAAGCAGTGTCGATCAATGAGGCGTGGCTAGCGATGTTCTTACAAAGCGATTGGGTTGCCTTAGATGACGAAGAGCAATCACCAACGATTTTTAGCTACACCGCGCTGCCAAGTGATGACGTTCAACAGCAAAGTGGCATTGAGTGGCAAGCTAAGCCTGCTGAACTGGTGATGTCTTTACTGAGCCAACAAGCCATCACAAGTGGCGTAAACTTACTGACTGGCACCTTTAAAACCAAATCTTCATTCAGTAAGTACTGGCGTGTATGGCAAAAAGTAGCGATCGCAGCTTGTTTGCTGGTGGCGGTGATCGTCACTCAACAAGTCTTAAAGGTTCAGCAGTACGAAGCACAAGCCGAAGCGTACCGAACGGAGAGTGAACGTATTTTTAGAAGCGTACTTCCGGGCAAGCAACGTATTCCGACGGTCAGCTACCTTAAGCGCCAGATGAACGACGAAGCTAAGAAATATGGTGGCTCGGGTGATGGTGATTCCTTACTTGGATGGCTAGCGTTACTGCCAGAAACCTTAGGACAAGTGAAAGCCATCGAAGTGAATAGTATTCGCTACGACGGCAACCGCTCAGAGGTGAGATTGGAAGCGAAAAGTTCTGACTTCCAACATTTCGAGACTGCGCGAGTGAAACTTGAAGAGAAGTTTACCGTTGAGCAAGGGCCATTGAATCGTAATGGTGATGCCGTATTTGGTAGCTTTACCCTTAAACCCCGTCAATAAACTGCGTAAGGAGATCAGTGATGAGAAATATGATTGAGCCACTCCAAGCGTGGTGGACTTCAATAAGTCAAAGAGAGCAACGATTAGTGATCGGTTGTTCTATTCTATTGGTGGTAGGCATCGTGTACTGGGGGCTATTGCAGCCGCTTAGTCAGCGAGCTGAGATGGCGCAAAACCGTATTCAAAGTGAGAAGCAACTGCTGACTTGGGTAACCAATAAAGCCAACGAAGTGGTGGAGCTGCGAGGAAGTGGTGGGATTGTTGCTAGCCAGCCTTTAAACCAATCTGTGCCAGCTTCTATGCGTCGTTTCAAGATTGAATTAATTCGAGTTCAGCCGCGTGGCGAGATGCTGCAAGTCTGGGTGAAACCTGTGCCTTTTAATCAGTTCGTAGATTGGCTGACATACTTGAAAGAGAAGCAGGGTGTCGAAGTTGAGTTTATGGACATTGATCGCTCCGATAACCCAGGGGTTATTGAGGTCAACCGACTACAGTTTAAACGAGGTTAATGTGAAACGCGGTTTATCTTTGAAGTTAGGTTTACTTTTTGGCGGCATCTTTATTGTCTTTTTCTCGGTTAGTCTGTTGCTGCATCTACCGGCCTCTTTTGTAATCAAACATGCACCGGCTGTGCGTGGCTTGAATATTGAAGGTGTTGAAGGAACGGTTTGGCAAGGCAGCGCTAATAATATTTCTTGGCAGCGCGTTAATTACGGTTCAGTACAGTGGGACTTCCAGTTCTCTAAACTCTTCCAAGCCAAAGCTGAATTAGCGGTTCGTTTTGGTCGTAATAGCGACATGAACTTGTCAGGAAAAGGGCGCGTTGGGTACAGCATGAGTGGTGCGTATGCGGAAAACTTAGTCGCATCAATGCCCGCTGCTAACGTGATGAAATATGCGCCAGCGATTCCAGTCCCGGTTTCAATTGGTGGACAGGTTGAGCTGACGATCAAGCATGCGGTTCATGCTCAACCTTGGTGTCAGTCTGGTGAAGGCACTGTGGCTTGGTCCGGTGCTGCAGTAGACTCGCCTGTGGGGGCGCTGGACCTTGGGCCTGTGATTGCTGACATCACTTGTGAAGATAATACACTGGCAGCCAAGGGCTCCCAGAAGAGTGCTCAAGTGGATAGCGAGTTCTCTGCGAACGTTACACCAAATCAAAGCTACACCTCGGCAGCATGGTTCAAACCGGGTGCAGAATTCCCGGCAGCCATGCAGAGTCAGCTTAAGTGGCTTGGTAATCCAGATAGCCAAGGTAAGTACCAGTTTAGCTATCAAGGACGCTTCTAGTTAGCTTCTTAATAACTAAGCTCTGCTGGTTATCCGATAACAAGACATTAAAAATGGGCACCTCATCGAGGTGCCCATTTTATTTTAATGCTGTACCAGCTAGCTTAGGTCAACAGACCCTAATCTTTGCTCTGTAAGATCTCGGCCCATGGTAAGTCTGCATCACCTAGAACAATGAAGTTCGGGTTCTCTAGCGTCTCTCTTTCATTGTAAGAGAGTGGCTCTAATTGCGTGCTTAAGATACGTCCGCCTGCTTCTTCCACGATGCACTGTGTCGCGGCGGTATCCCACTCGCCAGTAGGCCCAAGGCGCAAGTAACAATCGACAGCACCTTCTGCCACTAAGCAGGCTTTGAGTGCTGCAGAGCCTAATGGCACTAAGTCGTAGTTCCAAGCGGGACTCATACGGCTAGTGATACGATTGATGTCTTGGCGACGGCTGATCGCCATTGCAATAGATTGGTTTGGTAACTCATGACGATGCGTTTTGATTTTAACGCTGTCGTTAAGGTCTGGAATCTTCCAAGCTCCCTTACCGCTGTAAGCGTAATAGCTCACACCAGAAACTGGTGCATACACTACACCCATTACCGGCTTGTTGTGTTCAATTAAGGCGATAATTGTCGCGAAATCACCGCTTCTTGCGATGAACTCCTGTGTTCCGTCTAGTGGGTCAACCAGCCAGTAGCGGTCCCATTGTGCACGCTTTTCTAGGCTAATGTCAGCGGCCTCTTCAGATAGCACAGGGATATCTGGTGTGAGTTCACTCAGTTTTTTCGAGATCAGTTTATGCGCAGCTAGATCGGCACTGGTGACTGGCGTGTCGTCACTCTTGGTGAACTCTTCGTAATCTTTCTTTTCGTAGATCTCTAAGATGAGTTGGCCTGCGGAGCGAGCAACCTCAATCACAGAGGGTAGGAGATGAGACAAATCTTTTGTTGTTGGCATAAATATTCTCTTACTCTTCGGGGGCGCTTATGGCTTTAATTATTATTTAGCGAGCGAAGGGTCAATAGTAGGGCGGTAATACTGCGAGCTTCACAGAAGTCGAGATGCGTTAATAGCTCTTCGGCTTGAGCAAGCGGCCAGCGCACAATGTCCAGTGGTTCAGGTTCATCACCTTCTAGCTTCTCTGGGTAGAGATCTTCCGCGATAAACAGCGTCATCTTGCTAGAAAAGTAAGAGGGGGCGAGAATCACTTCCTTGAGTGGAGTGAGCTTGTTAGCACCAAAGCCAATTTCTTCTTTGAGTTCACGAACCGCAGCGTCACTTGGTTGTTCACCTGGATCAATCAGTCCTTTCGGAAAGCCGAGCTCGTAGCGTTCAGTTCCCGCTGCATATTCACGTACTAATAGAATATCGCCTTGCTCAGTAATCGGAACCATCATCACTGCGTTGCGCCCGCTAGGCTTCATGCGTTCGTAAGTGCGCTCTTCACCGTTTGAAAAGCGTAAGTCGAGAGACTCGATAGAGAATAGTCTTGATTGAGCGACAGTTTGTTTAGCCAAAATCTCTGGCTTGGTCCTTTTTGTCATTGCGCTCGCTCCTTAGCTCATTTGAATTCTTTCTTGTAAAGTCATTCTAATATAGGGGAAATGACCTTGAGTTCCTAGATCCGAGTTTTCATATCCGAAAATTATTGAAGCAGGAGTCGATTACGATCACTTGAATACCTTACTCAAGATGGTAACGAGGTGAAAATATTGCTGAATAACAAAAGAGTATAGAGAGAACGCGATAGTCCTAACTTGCTCATCCATATAATAAAAAAGGTTGACGCTTGCGCATCAACCTTTCAAATATCGATTAACTCTAAATTAGAAATTAATAGTAAGAGTGCTCACCACGATCGTGCTCAGTTGCATCACGAACAGCAGTCAGTTCACCTTCGAACTGTTGAAGAAGTTCTTTTTCGATACCTTCTTTTAGCGTTACATCAACCATAGAACAACCGTTACAACCACCACCGAATGCTACGATAGCTGCGCCGTCTTCAGTGATTTCTACCAAGCTAACGTGACCACCGTGACCAGCAAGTTGTGGGTTAACTTGTGTTTGAATTGCGTATTCAACACGTTCTAGAAGGGGTGCATCGTCTGCGACTTTACGCATCTTAGCGTTTGGTGCTTTAAGTGTTAGCTGTGAGCCCATTTTGTCAGTAACGAAGTCAATTTCAGCTTCATCTAGGAACGGTAGGCTTAGCTCATCTACGTATGCAGAGAAAGCTTCGAATTTAAGCTCTGTGTCAGACGCTTCAATAGCATCTGTAGGGCAGTAAGAAACACCACACTCTGCGTTTTGTGTACCCGGGTTTACCACGAACACACGAATGTTTGTACCTTCAGGCTGCTGTGACAGCAGATTGGCAAAATGAGTTTGAGCTGTTTCTGTAATAGTAATATTTGACACGACGAATACCTGAGTAAATTTGTAGGCTATTAGAGCCATTCTACTCCTGTCAGATTTGTAATTCAGCCCTTTTTTGTTGGATTGCTGTACAAGTAGCGACTCACGCCAGTTATCCAGAGGGCTCAGGAGTGCGGCAGATGCAGTAAATATCAATCCTTTTCACCCCTACTTCAAGTAATAATTGGCATAATTGATACACAGTACTGCCTGTGGTTACAACATCATCAATTATCGCGACATGCGAGTAATCCATCGCTGAGAAGCTGGTGTTTTTCATCGCGAATGCACCTTTCAAGTTACTTTTTCTGGCTGATTTAGTTAGCCCTTGCTGCGAACCGGTTGAACGGATGCGCTTGAATAAAACGGCATGCTCCACCTTGAGGTCTTGAGCGGTGTAACGCGCCAGTAGCTGACTTTGATTAAAACCACGATGAAAGTATCGACGCCAATGTAAGGGAACACTGGTGACGAGAGATGCTGGTTCTTCGATGCGTGACGCGAGCAAGGTCGACAAATCTCGAGCAAACCAGAATTTATCGGCATACTTCATCTGTTGGATATAGCCTGCGGTTGGAAAGGTGTAATCACCAACACAATAGAGCCGATGCCAAGGGGGTGGGGCAGCCAAGCACTCACCGCATTGCTCGACGGCTGTGACCGTTTTCAGTCCGCACCTTTGACAGCGAGGCACGAGCTCGAACAGTTTTAGGCAACTATCACACCATCGAGGGTGGTGATCATTAGGCTGTTTATCTAGCTTGCAGAGGTGACATTGAGGTGTGACCAGACGTGGTGTGTGTTTTTGTAGCCAATCGGATAACATAGCTCGCGATGCTTTTGGGTTATGGTGTTCCTTTTGCTCACCATACTGAAAAGTGCAGGTTATCGCTGATGGAAAAAGTAGGGAATATTGAGAATGAGTGACGCGTTATATTGGCATGTTTCAGGGCAGGGACCCGATTTGGTGTTAGTCCACGGCTGGGGAATGAATGGTGCAGTCTGGCAGCAAACCGTAAATGCGTTAGAGGCTGATTTCCGAGTGCACGTTGTCGATTTGCCTGGTTACGGTCATAGCTCTCATTGTCATGCTCAAGATCTTGAGGAGATAGCCCAGCAACTATTGGCCGAAGCTCCTAAGCAAGCTATTTGGGTCGGTTGGTCACTTGGTGGCTTGGTCGCAACGCACATGGCATTGCATCATCCCGATTATGTAAGCAAGTTGGTGACGGTTGCTAGTTCACCGAAATTCGCTGCCGCAAAAGAGCCGGTACTATGGCGCGGCATCCAACCCAACGTATTAACCGCGTTTACGGAACAGTTGGTTGAAGACTTTCAAACCACCATCGAACGTTTTATGGCCCTGCAAGCCATGGGCAGCCCTTCGGCAAGGCAAGACGTAAAACAGCTTAAGCAAGCGGTACTGTCCCGCCCATTACCAAACCCTGAATCATTATTGGCAGGACTAAAGATGCTGTCTGATGTCGATTTAAGAGAACAATTACCGGAGATTTCCGTTCCTATGCTGCGCTTGTACGGTCGATTAGACGGGCTGGTGCCAATCAAGGTCGCTAAAGATCTGGGCAATGCACTACCTCACACCGAGCAGTACATCTTCACTCAATCCTCGCATGCACCGTTTATGACGGAAGCGGATGCCTTCTGCAGTGAGCTAGTCAGTTTCGCACAAAAATAATTGCTAAATTTATCACCATCTTGGTCGATATATAATCTAACCAATGCACTGCATGATACTCAGACATCTCTCTCTCACCTGAGCAGAGTGCAGTAACTTGGGCCATACATGTTGTGCTAACTCAGTACAAGAGTGTTATGGCAGCAGCAATGGGCGATTCTTGAGGAGAGTTCGCGATGATTGTGTCACCTGCAACTGCAGTGAGTGTGCCACTAATCGCCCCGTCCGTTAATGTGCAAACAGAGCAAGTTGCGCGTGATAATAAAGTCCGAGAACCTGTTGCTCCCGCAGTAGCATTGGCGAGAACCAATGCAGAGCGCAAGGTAAAGTCGGACGATAAACGAAGGCAGCAGTCGGCTTGGGATCCTTCAGACCATCCAGGTTATGAAATGGAGAACGAGTCAGAGGCCAATTCGGTTAGCCAAGAAGAGCCACAAGACCCTTTTGAGCGGCTGTTCAGCTTGTTAGCGCTGAGAACATACAGTGCTGACCAAGGAAAAGGCTATACCATGCGTTTCCGCCTGCCAAAGCATGTTTTAGATGCGGCGATTCAGGAGGGACAGATGGAGAAACGACGTAAGGTCATAAAGTATCATTATGGTCATGCTGTTGCGCCTCATGCTCCATCTGAAATGTTAGTAGTGCTATGAATCGATAATTCATGATTCAGCTAAATTTCGATGTCTTTTTTGAACAAATAATAAAAAAACCTGCATACCCTAAGGGATGCAGGTTTTCTGTTTTAGGCGAATCTGTTTTTCAAATGCGCTATTGGATTATTTTTTCGCTTTAGCAAAAGCAGCTGCGAATGCACCGCCCATTGCGCCATTTTGTTGTGGCTCTTCACGACGGCGTTGTCCACCTTGCGAGTGTTGATTCGGGCGGCTTTGCGTGCGGGGTGCACTTGAACGTTGAGCTCGGTTGTCTTGTCCCGGCTCATCTTTCATACGCATGCTGAGTGCAATACGTTTACGCTGAACATCCACTTCCATCACTTTCACTTTCACGATGTCACCCGCTTTAACCACTTCACGTGGATCAGAGACAAAGCGATCGGTAAGCGCTGAAATGTGTACTAAACCATCTTGGTGAACGCCGATATCGACGAAGGCACCGAAGTTAGCCACGTTTGATACCACACCTTCTAGAATCATGCCTGGCTCCAAGTCTGAAACGCTGTTTACGCCGTCGGCGAAGGTAGCAGTCTTGAACTCAGGGCGAGGGTCACGGCCGGGCTTATCCAGTTCTTTGATGATGTCAGTCACCGTAGGTACACCAAAGTTTTCATTGGTGTAATCAATCGCATGCAGGCCGCGTAGGAAGTCTGTGTTACCTACCAAAGACTTGATGTCTTTCTGGTTTTTCTCAGCGATGTTCTTCACCACTGGGTAAGCTTCTGGGTGCACCGATGATGCATCTAGCGGGTTCTTGCCGTCCATGATACGCAGGAAGCCAGCACACTGTTCAAAGGCTTTTGGTCCCAAACGAGCGACTTTTTTCAGTGTCGTACGCGCTTCGAAGCGACCATTTTCATCACGGTAGTCGACGATGTTCTGAGCGATAGCGCTAGAAAGGCCAGCAACACGGGTCAGTAGTGCTGCAGAAGCCGTATTCACATCAACACCCACCGCGTTTACACAGTCTTCAACAATCGCATCTAGGCGCTTAGCAAGCATGGTTTGGCTTACATCGTGTTGGTATTGGCCCACACCGATCGATTTAGGGTCAATCTTCACAAGCTCCGCCAGAGGATCTTGTAGACGACGCGCGATAGACACAGCGCCACGCAGCGATACGTCCATGTTCGGGAACTCTTTCGCTGCTAATTCAGACGCTGAGTACACCGATGCCCCGGCTTCGCTGACAATGATTTTTTGCGCTTTTAGGTTGCCACGCTTAATCACATCAGCCACAAAGCTATCGGTTTCGCGTGAAGCGGTACCGTTACCAATCGCAATCAGGTCAACGTTGAACTGACGAACCATCTGCTCAACAACGTGTGCTGATTTGTCGTATTGCTTTTGTGGTGGGTGAGGGTAAATGGTTTCTGTCGCGAGGACCTTACCGGTTGAATCGACAACCGCGATTTTCGAACCGGTACGTAAACCTGGATCTAGGCCTAACGTTGCACGAGGGCCAGCAGGCGCAGCCATCAGTAGGTCTTTTAGGTTAGTAGCGAATACTTCAATTGCTTCGATCTCTGCACGCTCTTTCATCGCGCCCATGAGTTCGGTTTCCATGTGCATAGAAACCTTAATACGCCATGCCCAGCTGATCACTTGCTTACGCCATGCATCTGCAGGTGCACTGCTCAGTGTAATACCGTAGTGATCAGAGATGATGTTTTCACAGTAAGAACCACGAGCGCCTTCTTCTTGTTCAGGGTCGGCATTCATCGCCAGTGTTAGGAAGCCTTCATTTCGGCCACGTAACATCGCAAGTGCACGGTGAGAAGGCACCTTGCTGAGTGTTTCGTTGTGCTCGAAGTAGTCTTTGAACTTCTCGCCTTCTTGCTCTTTACCTGTCACTACACGAGCGACTAGCTCTGAGTTGCGTGTTAGGTGTTGGCGAATCTTTTCTAGTAGGTTTGCGTCTTCCGCAATGCGTTCCATGATGATCGCACGAGCGCCATCGAGCGCGGCTTTGGTATCGGCAATGCCTTTATCGTTGCTGATGAAGTTCGCTGCTTCCGTTTCTGGATCGTGCTGTGGTTCATTCCACAGTGTGTCGGCAAGTGGCTCTAAACCTGCTTCAATCGCGATCTGACCTTTCGTGCGACGTTTTGGTTTGTAAGGTAGGTATAAATCTTCTAGACGAGTCTTGCTGTCGGCGTGAGTGATATCACGCTCGAGCTCTGGCGTGAGCTTACCTTGGTCTTGAATCGACTTAAGAATCGTTTGGCGACGATCATCAAGTTCACGAAGGTAAGAAAGGCGACTATCAAGGTTACGTAATTGGGTATCGTCTAAGCCTCCCGTAACCTCTTTACGGTAGCGGGCAATAAAGGGAACGGTATTACCGTCGTCAATTAGGGTTACTGCGGCGGTGACTTGCTCAGAACGAACATTCAGTTCTTCAGCGATCAGTCGACAGATAGCTTGGCTCATCCGATGAATCTCTTATTTAATATTGTGACAAATATATGGGGGTGAGCGTACGCTTTTTCTAGCTTTGACTGTGTAATTATCCTGTCAGAAGTCGAATTTCCGTTTGTGATACCCGCTTTGTGCGAGATCTCTTACAAGTGATGTGAGACTAAGTCACTTTAAACTCAGAAAATTGTCCCAATAAAAATATAAGTTAATGATTTGATTGGTTTTTATGTTTTTGAGCGTATTTCCCACAGCAAATGTTTTTTAGGACTATCTAGGAAACACGGCCATTTCCCGTAATATTTAACTTGTCGACAGGGAGTTGGCAGGAACAGGAAAAAGCCTAATGGACTAGGTATCTTCAGGATGAAGATTTGATTACTTAGGATGAGTGGTCAGCAAGGAAGTGATAATCTCTGGATGAGATTCGCCAGTCAGGACGACAGGCTAGAATGGACACCGCTAGGATGGCGATGAACAAAAAGGAAATTGGTTAAAGGATTTAGCCACTATCAAGGAAAGATGCAGGGAGCACCTTATCTAGAAGAGATAAACAGTAGCCGGATTGCTGCGATAGAGACTTAACCCCGCTAGGCGAAAGCCTTGCGGGGTTTTCTTTTATCTGGAGTTTGGGTTTTATAGATACTCAGTACATCGCTAAGTGACTAATAAGTAGAATTATTTGTTGTCTGCGTAGCGAATCGAGTTAATGAACCACTCTTTGTCGCCTTCCGGTGTTTTTACCGTAAATTCATCATCCACTTCTTTCTTAAGTAGAGCTCTAGCCATTGGCGAGTCGATAGAGATATAACCTTTAGCATCGCCATAGATCTCTTCTGGACCGACAATTCGAAACTTCTTAATTTCCCCATCATCATTCTCGATTTCGACCCAAGCCCCGAAAAATACCTTACCTTCTTGTTGTGGCGAGTAATCAACGATCGTGACATCAGGTAGGAACTTTCTTAAGAAACGAACTCGGCGATCGATCTGACGAAGTAGACGCTTATTGAAGGTGTAATCTGCGTTTTCTGAGCGATCTCCAAGGCTTGCCGCCCAAGTGACTATCTTAGTAATTTCAGGGCGTTTCTCGTGCCATAAGTGGTCATGTTCGGCTTTGAGCTTGTTATAACCTTCTCGGGTGATAAGTTTGGTTTTCATAAATCTTACTTAATGAAATGATGATCTAAGATAGAATATATAGAAAGGCAACATACGTTAACAATTATTTAGGCGACTTTTTCTCCAATAATGTTACATTTTTAATGTATTAACTCATTAGACTGTGCCCAAAAGCTTATAACCCAATAAGCGATTAATAGGTGGAACCATTACATGCAAGAAAACTACAAAATTTTAGTGGTCGATGACGATGCTCGTTTACGTGCACTGTTAGAGCGCTATCTGTCAGAGCAAGGCTTTCAAGTGCGTAGCGTGGCAAACAGTGAGCAGATGGACCGCCTGTTAACCCGTGAAAATTTTCACTTGATGGTATTGGATTTAATGTTGCCGGGCGAAGATGGTCTATCGATCTGTCGTCGTCTACGAAACGCAAACAACTCACTGCCTATTCTAATGCTGACGGCAAAAGGTGATGAAGTGGACCGTATTGTTGGATTGGAAGTCGGTGCTGATGACTACCTACCAAAACCATTCAACCCACGTGAATTGCTTGCTCGTATCAAAGCAGTATTACGTCGCCAAGTGATTGAAGCACCAGGCGCACCAAGCACTGAAGAGTCTGTGGTTGAGTTTGGTGAGTTCCGCTTGAACCTAGGTACACGTGAAATGTTCCGTGGCGAAGAACCAATGCCGCTTACTTCGGGCGAATTTGCAGTGCTTAAGTCACTAGTTACCAATGCTCGTGAGCCAATGTCTCGCGATAAGTTGATGAATATGGCTCGTGGCCGTGAGTACTCAGCAATGGAACGCTCTATCGATGTGCAGATCTCACGTCTACGTCGTCTAGTGGAAGAAGACCCAAGCAAACCTCGCTACATCCAAACGGTGTGGGGCTTAGGTTATGTCTTTGTTCCTGATGGTAAGGCTGTGTAAGTCAGCTTAATAAGCTCTACAGCAGCTTTATTGATTCTGTGATTCAGAATTCTCTATTTACGGGCCATCTCATTGATATGTGATGGCCCGTTTTGTATTCAGGATAATTGTTTAGAGTTATAGTCATATAACGCTTTGTTTTTTCTCTCTACACTTTGGGTGCCCCATGCGCATACGTAGCTCCTTTACTCAGTCGATAGTGCTTTTCTTAACGCTATTGGTCGCTAGCCAAATCTTTTCTTACTACGCCGTGTTTAACTACGCTTTGATGCCGAGCTTACAGCAGTTTAATAAGATATTGGCGCACGAGTTAAACCTAGTATTGGACCAAGGCAGTGATATCGAGATCGACGCACCACTGCGCCAGCGCGTACTTGAGCAACTTGGAGTAACGGTCCACGCCAAGGACAGCGAAGCGGCGGGTGAGTATTACCACGCAGTATCGATTGACCTGATGAGTGAGGAGATGACCAAAGAATTAGGCTCTGAAACAGAAGTGCGGCTGATTTTAGGTAAAGAGAGCTATGTGTTGTGGATGGACATAGCACAGCTGCCTAACTCATTGATTCGAATTCCGCTCTCTGAGCTACAAGAAGAAGACTTTGCACCGCTATTTCGTAATAGCTTGATCATGGCGATGTTGATCGTTGCTGGTGGTTGGCTGTTCATCCGATTGCAAAACCGCCCACTCATTGCGCTTGAGAAAGCAGCGCAGGGTGTCGGTCGTGGTGATATTCCACCGCCACTGCCTGTGCAAGGTGCTCAAGAGATTCGTTCAGTAACTCGCGCCTTTAACCAGATGTCGAAAGGCATTCAAGAACTGGAAGAAGACAGAGCTTTGTTGATGGCGGGTATCAGTCATGATTTACGCACTCCATTAACGCGTATCCGTTTAGCCACCGAGATGATGTCGCCAGAAGATGCCTATTTAGCGGAAGGCATTATCAGTGATACCGAAGAGTGTAATGAGATCATCAGCCAGTTTATGGACTACTTGAAGCCCGTCGATCGTGAATCATTCCAAGCGGTGTTTGTGGATGATATTGCACGCGAGGTATCAAGCTCTGAAGGTGGCTATGAGGTACAGATTGAAACTGATATCCCGGATACCATGAAGCCTGCATTAGGCAATCCGATCGCGATGAAGCGTGCGGTGAGTAACTTGGTGGTGAATGCGCTGCGTTACGGTAATGGCTGGGTCAAGGTATCGACTGGCATGACAGCGGATAACAAACTGGCTTGGGTAACGGTAGAGGATAACGGCCCGGGTATCCCACAAGACCAGATCGGCAAGCTATTTGAACCCTTCACTCGTGGTGATACGGCTCGTGGTAGTGAAGGAACAGGATTAGGTTTGGCGATCGTCAAGCGTATTGTCAGCCAACACCAAGGCGCAGTGGTGGTCAATAATCGCAGTGAAGGTGGCTTAAAAGCGCAGATCAGTTTCCCTGTTAAGCCCTAGTTGTCATCGGTCCGTGTGATTTCGATGAGTTTGGTTCGGGGAACTATTAAGAGATCCCCGACTCGGTCATTCTTCCCTCTCGGAGATGACGGTATGATAAGTGTTCAGGTTTATTAAGCGCAAACGGTGTGTTTAACCTTGAAGCTCTTTCTTACTGTGTAGAACTGACGCTAGAGAAAGAGGTTGAGTAAGACTGGTGGTAAAATCTGAGTCGGACGGTAGCTATCTGCAACCTTTCGTCATTCCCTATCGTGATGAACGAATGAGTAGGGAATCTCGCTCTTGGCTTATTAAAGTAATGCGCAGAAAAAAGGCTTCCTTATGGAAGCCTTTTTACGTTGTAAGCGGGAATATCTGGGGCTATTACGCCTTAGAATACACATCACGTTCACCCAACCAGCGATTGATGATCGCCTTAGCGTTATCTGGGTAGCTATCATGAATATGGCGTGCGATACGCTGCACTTCAGGAATTAAACGTTGGTCTCGTACCAAGTCGGCAATCTTGAAGTCAGCCAAGCCGGTCTGTTTAGTGCCAAGCAGTTCACCTGGGCCGCGGATCTCTAGGTCTCGCTGAGCAATCACAAAGCCATCGTTACTCTCACGCAGCACCCCTAAGCGCTTCTGAGCTGTTTTTGATAGTGGTGAGTGATACAGCAGTACACAATGACTTGCGACCGAACCACGGCCAACACGGCCACGTAATTGGTGTAATTGCGCTAGGCCAAGACGTTCTGGGTTCTCGATGATCATTAAGCTCGAATTCGGTACGTCCACACCCACTTCAATCACGGTTGTGGCAACCAGTAAGTGCAGTTTGTTCTCTTTGAACTCCTGCATCACTGCTTGTTTTTCGGCAGGTTTCATTCGGCCGTGTACTAAACCAATTTTCACATCAGGCAGTTTTCGTTGCAGCTCTTCTGCGGTGTCTGCAGCAGCTTGCGCTTCCAATACTTCAGACTCATCAATCAGTGTGCACACCCAATAGGCTTGCTTACCCTCATTGAGGCAGGCATTACGCACGCGCTCAACAATGTCATCACGCTTGGTATCTGGAATTGCCACAGTTTGAATGGGCGTTCGACCCGGTGGTAATTCATCAATGATTGAGGTTTCGAGATCGGCGTAGGCCGTCATTGCCAATGTTCGTGGAATTGGCGTTGCTGTCATCACTAACTGGTGAGGATAGTAGCCTTGCTTAGCACCTTTCTCACGTAGTTCTAGTCGCTGGTGGACACCGAATCGGTGTTGCTCATCAATGATGACTAATCCAAGGTTTTTGAACTCGACGTGTTCTTGGAATAGGGCATGAGTACCCACCACCATTTGCGCTTCGCCGCTGGCAATTCGCGCCAGCTCAGTCTCACGAGCTTTGCCCTTGAGTTTGCCTGCCAACCAACCAACTTGAATGCCCATGGCTTCAAACCAGTTGGCGAAATTGATCGCGTGCTGCTCAGCCAATAGTTCCGTTGGTGCCATCAGTGCTACTTGCTGGCCATGTTCCAGTGCGCGAACAGCCGCTAGTGCAGCAACCAAGGTTTTACCTGAACCTACATCCCCTTGTACTAAGCGCATCATTGGGTGTGGTTTTTCTAAGTCAGTTTCAATCTCTTGGGTTACGCGTGCTTGAGCATTGGTTGGCGAGAATGGCAGCTGAGCCAGTAGCTTATCTTTGAGTGTATTCACTGGAGGAAGCGGCATCGCTTTGTCTTGCTGTCCTTTACTGCGGACCGACAGCATCGATAGGTTTTGAGCCAGTAGCTCTTCCATAATCAAGCGCAGCTGTGCTGGGTGTTTACCTTCATCAAACAACTCTAGGTCGATACCCGGAGGCGGTCTGTGAATGGTATGCAGTGCTTGTGCTAGGGTGATTTGATGGTCGTATAAGCCAGACGGTAGCAGTTCATTGACGGCTGCTTTGTCGATCAGTTCTAACGCTTGGTCGGTCAGGTTACGCAGCGTGACTTGTCTTAGTCCTTCAGTGGTTGGATACACCGGAGTCAGGTTTGCTTCCACGTCTGGTTGCTGTCTTGGAGCAAAGAATTTGTAATCCGGATGGACGATTTCAAGCCCCATATTGCCACGCTTGATTTCGCCATAAGCATGGACTTGTTTGCCCTCGGTAAAGTTGTTCTTCATTCCGGCAGTGAAGTTGAAAAAGCGCAGCGTAATGGTGCCATTACCATCGCTGATCTTTACCGCCAACATCTTACGTTTACCGAAAATGGTATCTACGCTCATCACCTTGCCTTGAACAGCGGCCCAGATTCCTGCGTGCAGTTTGATGATCGGATAGATACGCGTTCTATCTTCATAGCGCAAAGGCAGATGAAATAGCAGGTCTTGCACATTGTTAAGTCCAACCTTTTCCAGTTTCTCTGCGACTTTAGCGCCGACTCCAGATAAAGAGTTGAGAGGGATAGCAGATAAAAGCTGTGACATAACAAGGCTCATATACGTAAGAGAGATGATCTATTCAAGCATTTTACTGGATTTTTGTACAGGATAAAGCTTAGAAGCAGATGAGGGATGAGAGTGAACGAGATTCGAAAAGATTAAGAGCAGATACGGGATGCGGGTAAACGAGATGCGAAAAGATTAGAGCATGTTCGGGATTAGAGTAAATGAGTACAAAAGAACAGGGCGGCACAAAAAATTAAAGCAGACTCGAAATACGAAAGGTTGAGTGGTGAAAAGCTTTTGCTCTTCGCATCTCGAGACTCGTATCTCTCATCTGCTTTATCTATCTGCTCTTGGATCAGTTCTTGCGACGTCTTACCTTCAGCGCGTGTGGCATCACACGTAGCTTCTTCATAATGCTCGCAAGGTGAACACGATCTTTGGTGGTCAGCAAGATTGTCACTGTGTACAAGCGTCCATCACGTTCTTCGGTTGAAATACCGTGAATGTTAGAGCCTGTTTTCGAGATAACGTTAGTTAACTCAGCCAGTGCACCTTGGTGGTTCTGCAGATCAACCTGTAGTTCGGCTGTGAACTCTTGGTCGTAATCGTCAGACCATTCCACCGCCATGTATTTGTCTGGTTCTTTTTGGTAACCACGAACGTTTGGACACGTTTCACGGTGAACCACAAGGCCACGACCTGGAGATACATGGGCAATGATGTGATCATCTGGAATTGGGTGACAACAGTTAGCGAACGTCAGTAGTAGACCTTCAGCACCACGGATAGGAAGTTTCTTCCTCGGTGTGTCGCTGTTGTTTTCCACTTCAGTCAGTTCGTCAGCATCACCTAGCAGGCGACGAGCAATCACGATACTCATCAGCTCGCCAAGACCAATTGATGCTAGCAAGTCTTCAACGCTATCGAGACGAAGATCAGACAACACATGTTCAACGTTCTCTTCGCCAATATCACCAATTGAGTGCTCGCCAAGTGCGTGGTTCAGTAGGCGACGACCTAAGGTAATCGACTCTTCACGGCGCATAGTCTTCAGAACCTGACGGATCTTAGTACGCGCACGTGATGTCACCACGTAGTTGAGCCATGCTGCATTCGGACGTGCGCCTGGAGCACTGATGATCTCAATGGTTTGACCGTTCTTCAGCGATTTGCTGAGTGGGTAAGGGTTCATGTCTACACGAGCACCTACACACATGTTGCCGACATCGGTATGTACCGCGTAAGCAAAATCGACCGCTGTTGCGCCTGCAGGAAGTTCGACAATGCGACCCTTCGGCGTGAACACGAAGATCTCATCTGGGAACAGATCAGACTTAACGTTTTCAATGAATTCGAATGAGTTACCAGCGCTTTGTTGTAGTTCAAGTAAGCTCTGCATCCAACGTTGTGCTTTAACCTGTGCGGTTGTGCCATTACTGCTGCGTGAGCCGTTGCCTTTGTAAGACCAGTGTGCCGCGACACCTTTGTCCGCCATTTGATCCATATCTTCAGTACGGATCTGAACTTCAACTGGCACCCCGTGAGGGCCGATCATTGATGTGTGCAGAGATTGGTAGCCGTTGGCTTTTGGTACCGCGATGTAATCTTTCATGCGGCCTGGGCGAGGCTTGTACAGGCTATGGGCCTGACCAAGTACGCGATAACAAGTATCTGGGGTATCAACCACCACGCGGAAAGCGTAGATGTCCATAATGGTGTGGAAACGCTGCTCTTTAGTTTTCATCTTGTTATAGATGGAGAACAGGTTCTTTTCACGACCAAGTACGCGAGCAGGTAAACCAACTTCTTCAAGGCGGCCTTCAATTTCGCTATGGATACGTTGAATCATCTCTTTACGGTTACCACGCGCAGCTTTCACTACGTTTTTCAGTACGCGATAACGGTTAGGGTAGAGGGCTTCGAAGCCCAGCTCTTCTAGTTCGGTCTTGATGTTATGAATACCAAGACGGTGAGCTAGTGGAGAATAGATTTCTAGGGTTTCACGAGCAATACGACGCTTTTTGTCAGGACGAAGTGCCCCAAGCGTACGCATGTTGTGAGTACGGTCAGCTAATTTGATCAAGATAACGCGGATGTCTTGCACCATTGCGAGAACCATTTTACGAAAGTTCTCTGCTTGCGCTTCTTTGCGATCACGAAATTTAAGCTTATCCAGCTTAGATACACCATCTACCAATTCAGCAACGGTATTGCCAAATTTTTCCTCTAGATCTTCTTTAGTGACATCACAGTCTTCAATCACATCATGAAGTAGAGCAGCTTGTAGGGTTTCGATATCCAGACGCATTTCTGCCAGGATTCTTGAAACAGCTACAGGGTGGATAATGTATGGTTCACCGCTTGAGCGGGTTTGCCCTTCATGGGCGTCTCTCGCTACCACATAAGATTGACGCAGAGCCTCAATTTGAGGCTCTGTTAGGTATTCTTGGGCAACGTCTTTGAGGCTATCGAATAGATACAAATTAAAGGCCCGGAAGGTTAATTAGTTCGAATGACGTTCTTATCGAGTGTGAGCGATGCTGCTTACTGCTGCAAGTTCAGCCGCTTCTTGCTCTTGTTGCTCTTGACGTTCACGAGCATCTAGTACGTCTTTAGTGATAAGACCTTCTTCGATTTCGCGAAGAGCGATAACCGTTGGCTTATCGTTTTCTTCAGGCACTAGTGAATCTTTACCGCCAGTTTGCATTTGACGTGCGCGGCGAGCCGCAATAAGAACTAGGTCGAAACGGTTGCCAACTTTTTCAACAGCGTCTTGAACAGTTACGCGTGCCATGAGGACTCCAAATAGTAATTAACTAATAAATTTTTGATGACGAGAAAGTATACAAGTTAAACTAGAGACTTTCTAGATCACCGTATACTTATCTCAATGGAAAATCTAGTCTTGCTAGCTTATTCCGCCAGTAGAGCAGTAAGCATGCCGCTGTATTTTGCTGCTTGCTTATCTTCTTTTAAGCGTTCCGCACGAATGATAGCTCTGAAGTCCATTAGGGCTGCATCAAAGTCATCATTCACGATCACGTAGTCATACTCATTATAATGAGAGATTTCTGACTTCGCTTCGCTCATGCGTTTCGCAATAACTTCTTCGCTGTCTTGACCACGAACGTTTAGACGACGCTCTAGCTCACCATTTGATGGTGGAAGAATGAATACACTCTTCGCTTGAGGCATCTGTTCACGGATCTGACGAGCACCTTGCCAGTCGATATCTAGGAATACATCGATACCGCGGTCTAGGTTTTCTTCAATCCAAACGCGTGAAGTACCGTAGTAGTTGCCGAATACTTCAGCGTACTCTAGGAATTCATTCTTCTTGATGAGATCTTCGAAGTGATGCTTCTCTACGAAGTGGTAGTGAACACCATTTTCTTCACCAGGGCGCATACCGCGAGTGGTGTGTGAAACAGATACCTTCATTGCGTAGGTTGGATTGGTTTCTAGCATTGCTGAGATCAAGCTCGACTTACCTGCGCCACTAGGTGCAGATACGATGTAAAGAGTACCTTTGCCCATCTGTATATTTCCACTGTTGGTTGGATTGAGTGAAGGCGATAAACCGACACTATAAAAGATAGCACTGACCTTAATTACGTTCCGGTAATTGCGCGTATAGAGCGGCAACTGGTGAAAATTAGGTCAGAAAAATGGAGGCGAAGAGTAGCATATTTAGATGATTGAGAACAACTGGCTTGATCGTTATTTATTGGCGAATGATCTTCTCAAAGATCGTTCTAGAAATGTAATCACTCATCAACTGCACTTTTTTATGTGATCTGGACAAAATTTGTTGAAGTTTTAATCTCAATCCTTACAATCCGCGCAAACGATTAAATGCTGTATATGTCTAGTAAAAAGGTCTAGACGTTTCTACTACCGAGCCTATCTTGGTGACTACAGTTTTTAGTGTAGAGACCTCTCTATTCTCACAGCATTTGAATCTCCAAATTCTTAATTTATTGCAAAGGTTTTGTTGTGAGTACCGATTCCACCCTGAAAGCCCAGAACACCTCTGGTTCGCTTGATTCAATGTTTAAAATCACTGAAAGAAAGACCACGATCGGCACTGAGCTGTACGCAGGTTTCATTACCTTCTTGGCAATGAGCTACATTCTGGCGGTTAACCCAGCGATTTTGGGTGGTATCCCAGGTATGGATAAAGGTGCGGTATTTACTGCAACGGCTTTGGCTGCAGCCATCTCGACGTTAATCATGGGCATCTGGGGTAACTACCCTGTGATGCTAGCGCCGGGCATGAGTATGAATGGCTTTTTCAAAGGCCTGCTATTGAGTGGTTCTGTGGCTGTGCTTTGGAATGAAGCGCTATTTGGTATCTTCCTTTCTGGTATTTTGTATCTCGCATTCTCATTGACCAATATTCGTAAATCGATGATTGAATCGATCCCAGAGGACTTAAAGCTGGCGATTACGGTCTCGCTCGGTTTGTTCATCGCGTTCTTAGGTCTTAAGAACGCGGGCATCATCGTTTCGAATCCGTTTGTATTGGTTGGTTTAGGGGATATCTCAGACCCACAAGTGATCATCGCTTACATCAGTATTTTTATTGCGCTTGGCTGTATGGTTCGTGATATCAAGCTAGCGACATTTATCTCATTCGTATCAGCGATTGCACTGACAATCCTAGCTGACGTGTTCATGGGTACATCAAATGCGCCAATCCCAGAGCAGCTAGTCGCGATGCCACCGAGCATGGCAGGTAGCTTCGGCGCGATTTTCGATTTCTCTGCGTTCACCCCTGAGAAAATGTTCGATCTATTGTTCATCGTACTTATCTTCCTGATTGTCGACTTCTTTGATGGCTTGAGCACGATTGTTGGTGTTGGCCGTGATGCAGGTATCATCGATAAAGATGGTAAGGTGCCAAATGCGAAGTCTGCTCTAGTGGCAGATGCGGGTGGTACGGTGATTGGTTCGATTCTTGGTACCACATCGATTACTGCTTTCTCTGAGTCGGGTATTGCCTCTTCTCAAGGAGCGAAGACAGGTTTGGCGGCAGTGATGGTTGCAGGCTTGTTCCTAATCTCGCTATTTCTGTACCCAATCTTCTCTATTTTCTCGGCGGCTATGGTTGCGCCGGCGATGGTCGTGGTAGGCATCTACATGGTGGGCCGCCTTGGTCAGATCAATTGGGAGAAGAAAGAGTCTCGCATTGCAGCCTTCTTCACCATTATGTTCACGGTACTAAGCTTCTCACCTGCAAATGGTATGGCGATGGGCTTTATCAGCTATGCATTCACTATGGTGGTCGCAGGTAAGGGTAAAGAAGTTCACCCGTTAATCTATGGCCTGTGTGTGGTGTTCCTAACCTACCTGATTCTGCTTTAAGGCTAATTGGCCGAGTTAAGCTGAGACAAAGAATGAATAAATGGCTCTGCAGTGAATGTGGGGCCATTTTTGTATCTGCCTCAACAAAAGGTGTGCCATTGTTGGTGTTCTCCGATAGAGAAGGGGCGACTTATATTGAGGCATGCTATTGTAGAGATTGGATTAATTATTTTTGAAGAGTGACTATGCCTTCTCATTTACCCAAATCTTTCAGTAAGCCTTTCTTAAAGGTTTTCCATATTCTTGAAGCGGTGCTGCTGGTGGCGATTACCCTTGCAACACTGTTTGCGATGCTTGAGGAGTTCATGCACGTCTTCACAGAGCGCAGAGTACAACTGACCGATATTCTGTTGATGTTCATCTATCTCGAAGTGTTGGCCATGGTTCAGCAGTTTGTGATGAACGGTAAGATCCCTGTGCGTTATCCAATCTACATCGCGATGATGGCGATCGCTCGTTACATTACTCTGGGAATGAAGGAACTCGATGCGGTTCTGATCGTTTGGCTATCTTTAGCAGCATTTATTCTAGCGGCCGCAACCTTGCTGATTCGAGTTGGTCATCACTACTGGCCGTATGTGGACCTTCGAACCAAGCAGCCGGACGAGTAAAACCGTCGACTTATAAGTCATTTAAGAGCCCAGCCATGTCGCTGGGTTTTTATTATCCCTATTGTGTCAAAAAGACATTAAGGTGTCTTTTTGTATGTTGTTAATATGGAGTCTTAATGACTCCTTTGCTTGTCTTTTCCTTGATATATAAGTCTTTGTGTTGTGGCATGAATGTTGATTAGTGAGTATTAGACTCATATAAGGAACACGCTATGCATTTTGAAAGCACTCATTACAAACCTGAAATATTCTCCGAAAAGGTTGCGCTTCTTGTTACTCGACTTCTCAAAAAAACGCTTAACCTGTTTTATGGAAAACATTTAGCCAAACGTGCGATGTTGTTGGAAACCATTGCGGCTGTACCAGGCATGGTCGCAGGTGTATTTAACCACCTTAAAGCACTACGTCGTATGAAAGATGACGGCGGTTGGATTAAAGAGCTATTGGATGAAGCAGACAATGAACGGATGCATTTGATGATTTTCCTGACCGTTACCAAGCCATCCATTATAGAACGCATCTTAGTGATGTTACTGCAGTTTATCTTTCTCATCATCTACGGCGTTATCTACCTAGTTTCTTCTAAAACTGCGCATAGGATTGTCGGCTACTTTGAAGAGGAAGCCTGTAACAGTTATTCAGAGTACATATCCAAAATTGAAGAGGGGGCTCTGCCCAACCATCCAGCGCCAGAAATCGCGATTACCTATTATCGCCTACCTGAAGGCGCAACATTCTTAGATGTGCTTTTCCGTATCAGAGAGGATGAAGCTAAGCATCGCGACAAGAATCACGACATTGCCAATCTCTACAAAACGAAAGACTTACCTGAACATCAATGCTAATGCTCCTTTATTACTAAAATAAAGAAAAGCCCCTGCATCTTTCGATACAGGGGCTTACTTGTATTAGCTCTGCATTGGCTTATTCAATGTTCTGAATTTGCTCACGCATCTGTTCGATAAGAACCTTTAGCTCTACGCCAGATGCTGTGATGTCAGTGCTGATAGACTTAGACGCTAGCGTGTTTGATTCACGGTTGAACTCTTGCATCATGAAGTCCAGTTTACGGCCACATGCGCCGCCTTTCTTCAATACTGCATTGGCTTCTTTCACGTGAGAGTCAAGGCGGTCTAGCTCTTCGGCTACGTCTGACTTCTGTGCGAGTAAGATAAGCTCTTGCTCAACGCGAGAACCTTCAAGCTCAATTTTCGCTTCTTCAAATTTGTTAAGCAGTCGCTCACGTTGCCATTCTAGGATCTCAGGCATGCGTGCACGTACTTTTACCACTTCTTCAGTGATTGCATCTAAGCGCTGTACGATTAGCGCCTTCATGTTCTCACCTTCACGAGCACGAGCATCAATGAACTCTGCAATCGCATCGTTGAACGCTGCTAGCAGGTCTTTGTTGATCGCATCCATGTCTTGCTCAGGCGTTTCCATCACACCAGGCCAGTTCATTACTTGGAATGGATTCAGACGGCTCTCTTCACCTGTCATGGTCATCACTTGGTTCGCCGCATTGATCACTTGCTGCGCCAAACCTTCGTTGATGCTTAGCTCGCCTTTTGCTGCTGGGTTAGCTTCAAAGCGTAGGTTACATTCTACTTTGCCGCGCGCTAGGCGCTTACGGAAACGCTCGCGTAGGATTGGCTCTAAACCACGGAACTGTTCAGGCATACGGAAGTAAGTTTCTAGGTAGCGCTGGTTTACACTACGGATTTCCCATACTGCGCTGCCCCAATCGCCTTTTACTTCTTTGCGTGCGTACGCGGTCATACTATAAATCATCGAATTTTCCTGTCTTTTATCATTCTGAAAATAACGCGCACGCATAGTATCACGATACGGGTGACAGCCGAAGCTCATCACTTTTGCTAAGGAATCACTTTTCTTGAACAGCGTCTTCGAATGGTAAATAGCTTTGCACGATAAACTGCTATATAATCTCGCCCCAATCAAATATGTCTCACCCCTTTCTTAGGTGATGCACGCTTTCGATAGTAAATCACTTCAGACTGTTAATAAGGTAGATACCAATGCGTCCAAATGACCGCGCTGTAGATCAAATTCGTCCAATTAAAATTACTCGTAACTACACAGCTTATGCTGAGGGTTCTGTATTAGTTGAGTTCGGCAACACTAAAGTTCTATGTAATGCGACGGTAGAAGAAAACGTACCGCGTTGGTTGAAAGGTCAAGGAAAGGGTTGGGTAACGGCTGAATACGGCATGCTGCCACGTGCAACGCACACTCGTAACCGTCGTGAAGCAGCGAGCGGTAAGCAAGGTGGTCGCACGATGGAAATCCAACGCCTGATCGCTCGTAGCCTACGTGCTGTTGTGGATCTTAAAGCGATGGGTGAAATAATGATCACTGTTGATTGTGATGTTATTCAAGCAGACGGCGGTACACGTACTGCGTCTATCTCTGGCGCAAGCGTAGCAATGGCTGACGCAATCAAGAGCCTATTAGACAGCGGTAAACTGAAAAAGAACCCAATGAAAGGCCACGTAGCGGCAGTTTCAGTGGGTATCGTTGGTGCAGAAGCACTGTGTGACCTTGAATACGTTGAAGACTCAGCAGCCGATACAGATATGAACGTTGTAATGACGGAAGACGGTAAGATGATTGAGATTCAAGGTACCGCAGAAGGCGAACCGTTCAGCCACGAAGAGCTGATGAAGCTTTTAGCCCTGGCGAATAAGGGCATTGCCGATATCGTCGAAGCGCAGAAAGCAGCGTTGGCCGACTAGTCATTTTTAATAGCTCCCAATTTGGGGGCTATTTTTTTGTCTGTAAAACCCGAAAGGGTGGTACAGAGCGTAAGTTAAGTTTTATTGAGTAAACATAGAGGATGAGCATGAAAGCATATCAACGTGAATTTATTGAATTTGCACTAGAGAAAGAAGTACTTAAGTTTGGTGAGTTTACTTTAAAGTCTGGCCGTAAGAGCCCTTACTTCTTCAATGCTGGATTGTTTAACACAGGCCGTGACCTAGCGCGCTTAGGTCGTTTCTACGCAGCAGCACTGGCGGATTCTGGTATTGAATTTGATGTACTGTTTGGCCCTGCATACAAAGGTATCCCAATCGCAACGACAACAGCTGTTGCACTGGCCGATCACCACGATGTAGACACGCCTTACTGCTTTAACCGCAAAGAAGCAAAAGACCACGGTGAAGGTGGCAACCTAGTCGGTAGCGCACTGGAAGGTCGCATCATGCTGGTGGACGACGTAATCACTGCAGGTACTGCAATTCGTGAATCGATGGAAATCATCCAAGCGAATGGTGCTGATCTAGCGGGCGTTCTTGTTGCGATTGACCGCCAAGAGAAAGGTAAAGGTGAGCTATCTGCGATTCAAGAAGTAGAACGTGACTTTGGTTGTGCGATTATCTCTATCGTTAGCCTGACTGACCTAGTAACTTTCCTTGAAGAGAAGGGCACTGACGCAGCGCACCTTGAAGCAGTGAAAGCGTACCGCGCTCAGTACGGCATCTAATACAATTTGTTATAGCTATAGAATGCAAAAGGGGCTGATGAATCATCAGCCCCTTTTCTTTTGGTTCAGAATAGTATTTATAGCGGCTACTCTACTTATAACGAATACCGCGTTCAGCTTCTGGGTCTTCCATGGTTTTGAAACGTTTGTGTAGCCACATCCACTGTTCTGGTGCACGTAAGATGATTTTCTCAAGGTAGCTATTCATGTAAACAGCAGCTGCTTTCTCATCTTTTTGCGGGTAGTTATCTTCGATGGACTCATCGGCCATGATTTCATATTTGCCGTTGTCGTTTCTAAAGCCAGAACCTGGAACAATCGCGCAGCGGCTGGTGTAAGCCAGAATGCTAGTACCAGTCGTCGTACACGCATCAGGCACTGCGAAGAAAGGCACAAATACAGATTTATTGCGACCGTAATCATGATCAGGAAGGTAGAAGAGGATCTCACCCTGACGCAAGATTCGGATCATGCGCTTCACATCTTTACGGTGAATGAGGCGGTTGCCGTTTTGGGTACGACCGCGGTACTGAATGAACTCATAAGCAGGGTTGTTGTGTGGACGATACACCCCTAAGCCAGGAATACCGAGTACAGCCATCGCTCGTGCGGTGATCTCTAGGTTCAAGGCATGCACACAGCAGAGAAGAACACCTTTGCCATTGGCTTTGTGCGTACGCAGCATCTGAGTGTCTTTGTCTACTAAGATTCGCTTGAAGCGCCACGTCGGCCAGAACCAAGTAATACCGGTTTCGATCAGCGCCATACCCGTATTCTTAAAGTTCTCGCTCACCATAGCCGCAACTTCATTTGCTGGCTTGTCTGGGAAGGCGAGTTCTAAATTGCGAGTGGCGACTGCGACGCGCTTTTTGCCATAACGAGCGCCTAAAGTGCCCAATGAGCGGCCTAACAGTAATAACAGGCGGTAAGGTAGAACGTTAACGATAAGCGCCAACAACCCAAAGCCGAACCATACTCCCCAATATTTAGGGTGAAGCAGTGCCAGTGTAAAAGGCGGCTTAGTAATAACGTGTTGTGCAGTGCTGCTTGTCGGAGAAGTTTTCGTCATAACCATCACTTAAAGTTGGATTGCTACTTAATCTGAGCGCTGAGTAGTGCCCAATAAGCATCGAAGTTTTCTGTTGGTTGATACTTGAAGTCAGAACGCACAAAGCGATTTAGGCTGCCTTCAACTTGGCCGAGCAATTGTGCCGCTAAGATTTTCTCATCAACCGGGAATGATTTCCCTTCACGAAGCTTTCTTTCTCGCAGAATTTGGCGAAGTTGAGTCTCAATGCGTTCGAATAGCTGATTGATGCGGTCACGTAGGCGCTCGTTTTCAAACATTAGAGCATGGCCAGATAAAATTCGAGTCAGGCCTGGGTTACGTTCTGAGAAAACTAAGATCAGTTGCAGTACTAGGCGTATGCGCTCTAGCGTGTCTTTCTCTTCATCCAGAATGCGGTTGATTCGAGACATCAAGGCTTCTTCAATAAACTCGATAAGGCCTTCAAACATGCGAGCTTTGCTAGGGAAGTGGCGGTAAAGTGCTGCTTCAGAAACGCCAACTTGCTTGGCTAATTTTACCGTCGTGATACGAGAAGCACCTTCGGTCGATTCCAACATTTGTGCGAGAGCTTGTAGGATTTCTTCACGACGGTTTGATTTTCGAGTACCAGCCATCTATTTACTTCCTTTCCTAAAGATGAGGATTGAGTGAAGAAGGATTATAAACACCATTCAATTCTGTTTCCTAGTTTTGTAAGCCCTAGGTCAACAGAATCGAGAGGTGTCAGCAGATTGTCAGCTCAAAATTGTCTATTTATCCGACAATATTGCTCTAATCAGTGAGTTAGTGATTCTTTTCTAGCAGTTGTTGGATCTGCTCAAGGATCTGGAATCCAAGCGCACCTTTGCTATCCAATGGCAGAGATTTATCGCCACCTTTCCAATAAAGGTGCAATTCGTTGCTGCTACTATTGAAGCCTTGGCCTTCAACAGACACATCATTAGCGCAAATCATATCCAGGTTCTTTCGCTCTAGCTTACCGCGAGCATATTTCTCAACGTCTTGCGTTTCAGCCGCAAACCCTACTGTAAATGGGCGGCCTTCAGTCATTGCCGCGACAGAAGCGACGATATCTGGGTTTTTCACCATGTGAATCGTCATGTCATCTTTACCATCTACTTTTTTAAGTTTCTGGTCTGCAATGGTTTCAGGGCGGTAATCAGCAACGGCGGCGCAGCTGATGAAAACATCGTGTTGGGCGGCGTGAGCAGTAACGGCATCAAACATCTGTTGAGCACTATCGACATCGACGCGAGTCACTTTTTCTGGAGTAGCGAGTGACACAGGGCCGCTCACTAAAGTGACCGTCGCACCTTGTTTAGCAGCGGCTTCAGCTAATGCATAGCCCATTTTCCCTGAGCTATGGTTGGTGATGTAACGCACTGGGTCAATAGCTTCACGAGTTGGTCCTGCAGTAATAAGTACAGAGCAGCCAGCAAGTGGTTTAGGTTGGAAGAAGTCTTCACAGCGGTGTACAAGCTGCATTGGCTCTAACATGCGGCCCATGCCTACATCACCACACGCTTGTTCGCCAGCCGCTGGGCCCCAAATCTCACAACCACGACGTTTTAGCGTCGCGATGTTCTCTTGAGTGGCAGGGTGACTGTACATCTGTTGGTTCATTGCTGGCGATACCGCAACTGGCGCATCGGTCGCTAAAACCAATGTGGTCAGTAGGTCATTGCCCATGCCAGCAGTCATACGTGCAATAAGATCGGCAGTCGCCGGTGCCAACAATACTAAGTCAGCCCATTTTGCGAGTTCGATGTGACCCATTGAAGCTTCAGCAGCAGGATCAAGCAAACTATCAGACACTGGCCTTCCCGAGACCGCTTGCATGGTCAGTGGAGTGATGAACTCTTTGGCTGCATTGGTCATGACGACCTGCACTTGTGCCCCACGTTCAACCAAGCGTCGAGTCAGCTCGGCACATTTGTAAGCAGCGATACCACCACTAATACCAAGAAGAATTTTTTTCCCTGCTAGGCCTGGTTGGTCAGCGTTACTCAGTGGATTAACCTGTGTTTGCATGATTCTGTTCCTTAATTTTTCTGCGACTTACGATATCAGAACAAAGGATGAGTGCCTAGAAGCAGAACTTGAACAGACTTGACGCTCATCAAATTGGCGTTATCAAACTTATCAATTACACGGTTTTGTTGGTGGCTCGGCTGACTTTATCTCTATTTAATGATCTCTGGATACTAGCTGGTTACGCTGATGGGTTATGTTCATAAGCAATGGATTTGCTCTTCTATGCCGATAAATAAAATGCCTGCAGAGTCGATGCCAAGAGAGAAACTGCTTACTCGAGGGCCAGATTCTTTGAGTGATGCTGAGCTGCTAGCCATCTTTCTTCGAACGGGCACGCAAGGAATGAACGTTCTAGAGCTGGCAGATAAGCTGCTCAAGGACTTTGGCTCGCTTAGGCACCTTTTTTCTGCAACACAAGCTGAGTTCTGTGCTCATAAAGGGATGGGGCAGGCGAAGTATGTTCAATTGCAAGCCGTACTGGAGATGACGCAGCGTTATCTCGCAGAGACCTTATCTCGAGGCGATGCACTGACCAGCCCGAGTCATACCAAACTCTATCTCTCAAGTATGTTGCGCGACCGCCAGCGAGAAGCCTTCTATATACTGTTTCTTGATAACCAAAATAGAGTAATAAAGGATGAAGTGATGTTTGAGGGGACGATTGATGCTGCATCGGTTTATCCTAGAGAGGTCGTTAAACGGGCACTTCACCATAATGCTGCCGCCCTCATATTGGCACATAACCACCCTTCGGGTATTGCAGAGCCAAGCCAAGCAGACAGACGAATAACTCGTCGATTGACTGATGCCTTAGCGCTGGTGGACATTCGAATTCTCGACCATTTTGTGGTCGGAGACGGCGAAGTTGTCTCTTTTGCTGAGCGCGGATGGATTTGAATCACATTTTAGGTTGTTAACTACGTTAAATCTGCTATCATTCCGCCCACATTTTTAGACCTAAAATCAGCTCTGATTACTCAAGCAAGCTGCGCTGCACAAAAAAAGATCACGAAATCCGCAAAAAGGATCTGTTCGGGTCTTGAGCAATGCGTGTCAAGTTAGTATAATGCGCGACCTTTGATAGCCTTGTATGGATTTTCCATAACGGTTTTTACCTTCTATTTTAATTGATAGAGAGGTTCGGCCACCAAGGTTGATATCGAGCTGAAACGATTGGAGAAGACATTCATGTCCCGAGTATGCCAAGTAACTGGTAAGCGTCCAGTAACGGGTAACAACCGTTCACACGCACGCAATGCTACTAAGCGCCGTTTTCTGCCGAACCTACAAACTCATCGTTTCTGGGTAGAGAGCGAAAAACGTTTTGTTAAACTACGTCTAACTGCTAAAGGCATGCGTATCATTGATAAGAAAGGCATCGATGCTGTTCTTGTTGATATCCGTGCACGTGGCGAAAACGTTTAAGAGGAATTAAGCAATGGCTAAAGGCATTCGTGAGAAAATTCGTCTAGTATCTTCTGCAGGTACTGGTCACTTCTACACAACTGATAAGAACAAGCGTAACATGCCAGGCAAATTTGAGATCAAAAAGTTTGATCCAGTAGTTCGCCAACACGTTATGTACAAAGAAGCGAAAATCAAGTAATTGATGCTTTTTTGGCTCTTCTTCAGTAGAAGAAAGAATTGAAAAACCCAGCTTAATCGCTGGGTTTTTTTATGCCCAAAATTTGGTGACTTCATGTACTTTTTAGTCTTTATAAGGATCTAGCCGGTACAAATAGCAACATAGAAAGTATCGCCACTTTCACGATATACTGAAGGCTCAATAGGTTAGATGGCAGAATCAGATGAGATATCGTGGACGCAGGTGGAACAACATACTCATGTTAAGCGTGATCGCTTTTATTGGGGTGCTCAACCTTCCGACTTTGATCAAAGCGTATCTTATCGAGCCAGAACCTGAGCAACAGGTTAGTAGCCCTTATCCCTACCTGTTAAATCCTGGAGCCGAGTTGCAAGCGTTGCACTTTGCTAAGTGGTCATTGGTACTCGAAGATGGTCAGTGGGGTTATCAATTGAAAGGTTCCGCCCCAGCTCAAAGCATTAGCGCTCAAGAACGCGCTCAACGCTGGCAACAGCTTGTTGGTACCGAGGTTGACTCGCAAACCTATACTGACCTTGCTTCTCAGCTTACTACCCCACACACCATAGAAGTGTGGTATCAAGACCAAGAAGAGCCTCAACGTATTACTTATTATCAGCTGCCTGAGTTTTGGTTGTTAAAAAACTGGAATGATCAGTGGTTGGCGGTGTCTATTGAAGAGAGCTACCTGTTTCCAAGTCTTAGCCAAGACAATCCCTCAACATCGGACGATTAGATTATGCCTGAATTACCCGAAGTCGAAGTAAGCCGCATGGGGATCTCGCCTCATTTAGTCGGCGAGACCATTAAGACACTGACCTTTCGTACGCCAAAGCTGCGTTGGGATATCCCACAAGAGCTTAAAAAGCTAGAAGGGCAGGTGATTCGTGCGATCTCGCGTCGTGCTAAGTACCTGTTGATTGAAACTGATACAGGTACTGCAATTGTTCATCTTGGAATGTCTGGATCACTGCGCGTATTAGATGCCGATTTCCCGGCGGCAAAGCACGATCACGTGGATCTCAAGCTGACTAACGGCAAAGTACTGCGCTATAACGATCCGCGTCGTTTTGGCGCTTGGTTGTGGTCGGCGCCTGATGAAGTTCACTCTGTGTTGCTTGGCTCTGGACCTGAGCCGTTAACCGACGATTTTAATGCTGACTACACCGCTGAGAAGGCAGAAAAGCGTAAAGTTGCGGTCAAGCAGTTCATCATGGACAACAAAGTGGTGGTCGGTGTCGGGAATATCTACGCTAATGAAGCTTTGTTCTCTGCAAAAATCCACCCGTTACGATCGGCAAACAAAGTAACCAAAGCTGAATGGATCTTGTTAACCGATGAGATCAAACAAGTGCTCGCGACGGCTATTAAGCAAGGTGGCACGACGTTGAAAGATTTTTCTCAGGCGGACGGTAAACCAGGCTACTTCGCACAAGAGCTGCAAGTGTATGGTAAAGCAGGTGAAAAGTGCCCAAGCTGCGAAGCGCTGATTCAAGAGCTAAAAATCGGTCAGCGCAATACGTTTTATTGCGAAGAGTGCCAAGTATAGAAAATCTGAACTCGTGTTCACTTTTTATTGCTAGTCGGTAGGCTAGCGAGTGGCTACAATTGTACTAATTATATGAATTGAGAATAGTAGAATGAAATATTTAGTAACTGGCGTTGCTGGTTTTATTGGCTCTGCAGTGTCAGAGAGACTATGTGCGGCAGGACATGAGGTTGTTGGTATCGATAACCTAAATGACTACTACGAAGTCTCTCTGAAACATGACCGCCTTAAGCGAATCGAACATGAAAACCTTACCTTTATCGAGCTTGATCTAGCTGATAGAGAAGGTATCGCTGATCTTTTCGCACAGCAAAAATTTGACCGCGTTATCCACTTAGCGGCACAAGCTGGCGTTCGTTACTCAATCGATAACCCAATGGCTTATGCGGACAGCAACCTTGTTGGTCACTTAGCTATTTTGGAAGGCTGCCGTCATAACAAGGTTGAACACCTAGTTTATGCTTCTTCAAGCTCGGTATATGGTCTGAACCAGAAAATGCCATTCCACACGGCAGATAGCGTTGACCACCCGATTTCATTGTACGCAGCGACTAAGAAGTCGAATGAGCTGATGGCGCATACCTATTCTCATCTATACGATGTGCCGACAACAGGTCTACGCTTCTTTACGGTTTACGGCCCTTGGAGCCGCCCTGATATGGCGATGTTTAAGTTTGCGAACTTAATCGTGGCGGGTAAAGAGATCGACATTTACAACAACGGCGACATGATGCGTGACTTCACTTATATCGATGATATCGTTGAAGGCATTATTCGTGTACAAGACCGAATTCCAGCAAAACAGCCAGATTGGACAGTAGAGCAAGGTTCACCAGCAACCAGCTCTGCACCATACCGTGTATTCAACATCGGCCATGGTAGCCCAGTTAAATTGATGGATTACATCGAAGCATTGGAAACTGCGTTAGGTATCGAAGCGAAGAAGAACTTCATGCCAATGCAACCTGGTGATGTATACGCAACTTACGCCGATACTGAGGATCTGTTTGAAGCAGTTGGCTACAAGCCTCAAGTTAAAATCCAAGAAGGCGCCAAAGCATTCGCGGATTGGTATAAGGCTTACTACTCACTGTAACCCCCAATTGTAGTTATAAAAAATAGCGCTCAATGAGCGCTATTTTTTTGTTTTTAATACAGGATTATTCCGTTTTTATTCTAAAACTTTGGGCTGTACTCTTTATTCAAGGTAAACAAGTGATTGATGTTTGTGACTAGATTGAGCACCATACTTTTCAATTTATTCATTAGTTTCATTGAAGCAACAAAGTAATTCTTTTCTCCTTGATGCTTACGGTTACCAATGATCGACGGCTTATCATTTCGTTGCATTCCTGCTTGATTGACACCAAACATCGGTTGATTGTGAATCCAAGTGTTTCTCAAGAATACATCAACAGGGTGTCTAAAGGTTTGACTATGTTTGATGAATGCTTTTGCGGCAGTAGGAGATAGCGCATAGCCAGCCGTCCCTTGAGGTACCTTTAAATATTTGACTAGGTTCTGTTTCTCGTACTTACAGACTGGATAATTTAATCTGTTCTTACTATTTTGTAATCGAATATACCCGCATTGTTCAATATGTTGTTTTGCGATGGTTAAAGTATTCCGAAAAGTATCTGCATCAATATCAACATGATCTTCGAAAACTAATATGGGTTCATTAAGTTCGACACACTTTTGCCAAACTAAGTAATGACTTGCATAGCATCCAACTTCGCCAATTGCGTGTGCTCTCCCCATATTGTATTGAAATTCATTGCTCTCAATTCTTTCGAGCAAAGGGTGTTCATCGACTCGAGCATCCACCCCAATAAAAAATTCAAAGTCAACCTGAACATCCTTAAGGGCAGTAGTTGTCGACTTTTGTCTACAATGATTATTTTTTAAGGTAATACAGTATGATTTCATAATGTTGTATTGATGTGTTTGTTGTTAGGGGAATATGTTAGCACCTACCTGTTTTGTTGCGATAGTTAGCCACTTTCCTGTAAGTGAGGGTTGTGATTGATGTCAACAATCCTAGAACTAATGAGGTTAATTTGTTACTAAAGATGTGTTTGAGGTTCTTAACTGTAAAATCTATTACTCGCTGTAGTAATTGATTCATCCGAATTAAAAATAGCGCTCAATGAGCGCTATTTTTGTTTTTGAATACAGGATTATTTCACTGTTTTCAGTTTGATTTCATCTGCAACTTTCTGTGGCACAAACTGACTTATTTCCCCACCGTGTATCGCGACTTCACGAACAATAGTCGAAGATAGGAAAGCATACTCTTCCGAAGGGGTTAGGAACACGCTTTCAAGGCCGGGGAGTAGCTTGCGGTACATGCTAGTGAGACCGAACTCGTACTCAAAATCCATAGTTGTTCTTAGGCCACGTACCAATACGTTAGCTTTCTGCTCTTTGGCAAAGTCGACAAGTAAACCAGAAAAGCCTTCAACAGATACATTAGGTAAGTGAGACACGGCATCACGCAACAGCTCTACTCGTTCATCTAACTGAAACATGGTCTTTTTGCTTGGACTCGCGGCTACTCCCACCGTGATATGATCAAACATGCTTGCAGCTCGGACAATAATATCGAGGTGACCATTGGTTACCGGATCGAAAGTGCCTGGGTAGATAACGTGAGTGGTCATATTAGCTGTCCTTGCTTGGTGTTTTAATAGAGTTTAAGGCTTTATCGAGTTTCTGCTGTACCATGTCGAGCGTGATGTCTTTCATCAGATCATCGCCTTTTGCTCGAGTTCCCCACGGAAGGTCTTTAACCGGTTTCCCTTGTTGCGCCTCTACATGTTGTTGATAAACACTGACTACGATATCAAGGTCATTGTAGGGCCCTGTTCTTCGAGGATCACTGTGTGCGTATAACCCGATGACAGGTGTTGATTGTGTCGTTGCCAGATGTGCTGGACCGGTATCTGGTGCGATTACCACGGTCGCATGCTTGAGTACTGCGGTGAGCTGTTTTAGGTGAGTTTTACCAATTAAGTTGATGATAGGAGATTGGCATAGCGCTTCGATGTCGTTACCAAGGTTTACTTCTCTTGGTGCTGGAGAGCCACACAGTACCACTTGCATCCCTTTTTCTACTGCATAATCGGCAATAGCGGCATATCGCTCAGTTAACCAGTTACGTGAATCTTTGCTTGCGGCAGGAGAGATAACCAAGGTTTGTTTCCCAGCCATGGTGTCGATGGCTAGTTGTTCGTCTTCCTGTGTTAAAGGAATATCCCACAGGGGTTTATCGAAGGGTACACCAATGTAGCGAGCAAACTCGGCAAAGTTATCTAACACATGAAACTTATCTGAAATAGGCAGGTGGCGATTAGTAAAGAGTGATTGCATTTCACGAGTACGGTTTTTGCCAAACCCTACTTTACACTTCGCCTTTATTCCCCAGGAAAGTACGCTGGCTCTGAGTGCGGCTTGCATGTGTAGCAGCGCATCAAATTTTCGATCTGACAATTGGCGCCATAGTTCACGCATTCCTTTGAAGCCTTGTTTCTTATCGAAAATAATTACCTCAATACCCGGCAGGTCGCCGATCAGCATGGCTTCTATTTTCCCGGTTATCCAAGTAATTTTCGTTTCAGGCCACTGCTTCTGGATGGCTTGAACCACAGAAATAGCATGACAAACATCGCCAATCGCGGATAGGCGAAGTATGCAAAGAGATTGAGGTGCAGTTGAGAACAGTGACATAAAGAGCCCAAAAAAGTGAATAACATCAGAATTATGCAGATACTCGCATTAGTTGTAAAATAGCAATGACGAAAAGCGACCCAAAGGCCTCATAGATGGAAACGATTAACACTAAGAACCAAACAATTTGGTATGACCCTGAGCTTCTGGCACAAGTGCCGGAGGGTGAGATGGTTCAGATCTTTGAGGCAGAATACTGGCAGCAACGTGAGTCTATTTCAGGGAGTGCACAGGGGCGTGGTACCACCTGGTTTATTCAACTTGATGGAATGCAAGCCGCGTTGCGTCACTATCGCCGTGGTGGGCTATTTGGCAAACTCGTCGAGGACCAATATCGATTTTCTGACTGGGAAAGCACGCGCTGTGCGATGGAGCTTAATGTTCTTAAGGTACTAGCTAATGCAGGTGTGAATGTACCTAAGCCGATTGCCGCTCGGGCGACGAAAAGCGGGCTTTTTTATCGTGCAGATCTGATGTCGGAACGAATTCCCAATGCGAAAGATCTGGTTGATGTCTTGGTTTCTGATCCGATACGTGCGGATGTTTATCAAAAGATTGGCCGCGAGATACGCAAAATGCACGATGCTGGGGTTAATCACACTGATCTCAACATTCATAATATCCTGCTTGATGATTCACAAAAGGTGTGGATTATTGACTTTGATAAGTGTGGTCAGCAAGCGGGTGATGACTGGAAAGAAGGTAACTTGAGTCGCTTAAAGCGCTCATTCCTAAAAGAAGTGAACAAGCGCCAGATTCAATGGCAAGAGTCAGATTGGGAGCCTCTTTTAACAGGCTACCAAGGCTAACGAAATCGAATGGTTTTTAGGGCGTATTGACCTTTTGCGGTTAAATTTTGTTCGGATGGGGACGCCTAGTCAAAAGCGTTTTTATCGCGGCGAGGGGGAAGTAGCCTAGTCATTCTAAGCAAATCTCCCTTAACAAAGAGTAAAGTGCTTTTTGCGGGGGCGTCTAGCTCGAACCCTTCGGGCAGCGTTTGCTGGTCATTTCTACTACGTTATCGGCTTATCATGTAGGCTAGCTACACATCAAAGCCTCTGCCTTGTATAAATACCCAGCAACTCGCTGCAAAAATCAGCTCAAAAGATCAACACGCCCTAGTCAATAATATATTGTAAGGTGCTATCCAACGCCCCTCGGTTCTGCTCAACCACTTGATAAGCCGCTAAGCCCCTGTCTTGACACAAATCAGGGTGGGTAAATAGCTCTCTGAGCTGGTCAGTAATTTCATTGCTGTTTTGACAAATAGTAACAGCATTCGCCTCAAGCAGTTTGTCGGTGATTTCGCTAAAATTAAAGTAACTAGGGCCATTCAGTAGAGGTAACTTCAGGGCTGCTGGCTCTAGCAAGTTATGCCCTCCTACTTTATCTCCAACAAGGCTTCCGCCCATAAAACAGACATCAGCACCGCCGAGTAGTACCAACATTTCGCCCATGGTATCAGCGATATAGACTTCAACATCAGATGTTAATCGCTGCTGACTCGTTCGAGTTATAGTGTTGAAGTCGTGCTGCTTAGTGAGCTCTGCCACTTGGTTAAATCGCTCAGGGTGGCGAGGAACGATCATCAGCAACGCATTTGGATTGTCTTTAAGAAGTTGCTTATGAGCATCTAAAACAATGTCGTCTTCACCTTGATGAGTGCTAGCAGCAATCCAGACATCGCGATCAAAACCTATCTGTTTCCTCAATGCTTTGCCTTTTTCAACGTGTTCAGTAGAGACTTCAATATCAAACTTGATTGAGCCCGTCACATGCACAGATGCTTTATCTAGGCCTAGCCTTACAAAACGTTCCGCATCACTAGGGTACTGACAGAGTACCTGAGAAAGGTTATTAGCTAGAAGGTTAAACACGGGTTGGAATTTGGCGTAGCGTTGGCATGAACGTTCAGAAAGGCGAGCGTTGAGTACTGATATAGGAATCCCAGCTTTCGCCACGCAATGTAGCGTGTTTGGCCAAAGCTCTGTTTCCATAATCAACATCTGCTTTGGCTGTACTGATTTAAGGAAGCCTCGTACACACCAAGAAAAATCAATCGGCATGTAGCGATGTTCGACCAAATCACCAAGCTTGTCTATTTGCTCAGCACCTGTGCTGGTTGTCGTGGTAACAATGATGGCTTGATTTGGTTCTCTCTGCCTCAATTGCTTGATAATAGGTATCGCAGCAATAGATTCACCCACCGACACCGCATGAATCCAGATAGGGCTTTTACCTTGAACTTGCGGCGTGATACCGAAATGCTCTTTCCAGCGCTTGCCGAAACTTGGTTTGCCGGGTTTGCTCTTATAAAGCCCATAGAGGAGTAGTGGAGAGGCCAATGACAATATAAGAGTGTATATAAGCCGTATAAGCATAAGAACAGTGACACCAGAGGGTAAAATCAGTAATGAGAAGAGTATTTTCTTCAATCTCGAAAGTAAAGAGCGTTATAATTAAATGCTTAGTGACACTTTCAAACGGAAATGGTGAACTCTATCTCATCGCTTATTCAAACCGATCAATCCTATCGTTTTTTGCTCTATGTCGAGCAAAACTACTCATTTGCTATCCTTCGCCCATTTTATAATTACGCGAAGCAACTTGGCCATGACGTAAAGTGGTTGCTCGTTGGTGAGGATGCTTCTGAACATCTTTTATTAGATCAAGAGCAGCGCGTGTCTTTGACAGAAGCTGTCGCCTATAATCCTTGTGCTGTCTTAGTACCCGGAGATCGCGTTCCTGCTTTCATTCCAGGGTTGAAGGTGCAAGTGTTTCACGGTTTGAATGAGAGTAAACGAGGGAACTTATATCCTGAGCGTGGTCTATTTGATTTGTATTGCACAGAAGGCCATGAAAGAAGCAACTCATTGGAACCATTAGCTAAGCAGCGCGGCTACTTTCAAGTCAAAGAGACTGGCTGGTTGAAGCTAGATAGCTTGTTAAATTACCAAACCAGTGACAAGCATTTTGAAAGACCTCAAATTCTATTCGCTTCCACTTTTTCGCCAAGTTTATCCTGTGCTGAATTGGTTTATGAAGAGCTTAAGCGCCTAAGCAAACTGAGCCAGTGGCAATGGTTAGTCACATTGCATCCTAAAATGAAGCAAGAGACACGAGAAAAATACCAGGCGTTGGAAGGGGACAACCTTCTGTTCTTCGACAATGATCGAGTGATTGAAATGCAGCATCGTGCTGATGTGATGGTATGTGACAACTCATCGATCTTTCAGGAATTTTTGTTGCTTAATAAGCCGGTTGTTACGGTAAATAACCGAGACCCTCAAGCGAGTTTCATCAATATTACCCAAGCAGAGCAGTTAGAATCCGCAATTCAACAAGCGATGCTACCGGATGAAGCAAGAGACAAAGCCATCGCTAATTATGGTCCGTCAATAACGCCATATTTGGACGGGCAATCCTCAGCGAGAGTTCTGAGTGCTATTACGGATGTGCTAGAAAGCGGTTGGCAGGATAAAAAACCAAAAAATTGGATTCGTAACTTTAAAATCCGTAAATCTTTAAACTATTGGAAATTCTAGGGCTGAATAATGAGAAAACATACCCTGTCTGTCATTGTTATTACCAAGAATGAAGAAGACCGAATTGAAACTTGCCTTAAATCTGTGGTTGATATTGCCGATGAGCTAATTGTGTTAGACAGCGGTTCAACGGACGCAACCGTTGAGATATGCCAAAAATATACAGACAACGTGACCATCACCGATTGGCCGGGCTTTGGTAAGCAAAAGCAACGAGCGCTAGATAAAGCGACATGTGATTGGGTGTTATCAATCGATGCAGATGAAGCTTTAGACCCTGAAATGAGCAAGGCTCTTGTTGAATTATTAAAACAAGATCAAATCAAACATACTGCTTACAAACTTCCTTGGGGAGTGACGCTCTATGGAACAACACTTAAGCATGGCCGCAGTGCTCGTGCTGTGTTGAGGCTCTTCAAAAGAGAAGGTTCTAGATATACGTTGGATGAAGTGCACGAAACTGTTGTACCGGAACAAGGAACGACGGGTATCCTGAAAGGCTACTTGCTCCACTATACTCACCGAGATTATGGGCACGGCTTAGATAAAGCGGCGCAATATGCTTGGCTTGGTTCTCAAAAATATCACCGTAAAGGTAAGAAATCACACGGCTTATTTCTTGCTCTACTACGAGCGATGTGGACGTTTTTCCTTGTGTACATTATCCGTCGTGGTTTTATGGATGGCAGTGTCGGTTTCATTATGGCTATGACTTACGCTCAGGTGAATTTCAATAAATATGTTGGTTTGTGGATTCTTGAAAATCGCTCAGAAGACAGTTCAACAGACCAAGCTAAATAGGGACCGATAGATGAAGATTTTAGTTTGTGCATCTTACTTACATGCATGGAACAGTTTGCGTCCAGAAGCTGCGATTTTTATCGAGCTAGCTCGTCAAGGGCATCAAGTGACGATCATGACTCAGGGAGAATCTGAGCACGTATCGAAGCTAGAAGAGCACGGCATCCGAGTTGTTGATGGCTATCCTAAACGTAAAATTTGTTTTGATACCATTAAAAAGATCCGTCATGAGTTAAAAACGCACAATTACGATATCTGCTATGCTTTTAACTCTAAGACAATACCCAATGCAGCTTTTGCGTGTATTGGCTTTGACGTTAAGTTGGTTGTTTATCGAGGTACTACTGGCGGGCTGTATCGACATGACCCAAGTGCTTACCTAACTCAGCTCCATCCTCGCGTGGATGGTATTGTGTGTGTGTCTGAAGCAGTACGACAGGATGTAGTGAAGCGTGTTTGGAAGAACAAAGATAACGTTGTTACCATATACAAAGGGCATGAATTGGATTGGTACAAGGTACCACCAACTGAGCGCTCTGAATTTGGTTTGAGTGAAGAGGATGTTGTTGCGATTACTGCAGCGCACGTCAGGCCAAGCAAAGGTATTTCCGTTTTGCTTGAAGCGACCAAATACATTTCGGCACCCAACTTCCATCTGATCTTAGCGGGTAGTGGTTATGAGCCTCACTTTGATGAGATGAAAGCGAGCCCTATGAGTGAGCGAATTCATTACATAGGTCACCGAACCGATATCCCTTCAATTATGTGTATGGCAGACTTTCAAGTTCAACCATCGATCAGCGGAGAAGGGCTACCACGCACGATTGTCGAAGCAATGGCAAATGGCACAACTTCAGTAGTGACGACCACCGGTGGTGCTCCTGAACTCGTTGTAGATGGCGAAACGGGTTATATTGTCCCTACGGGAGACGCTAAAGCGTTGGGCGAGTCTATGGACAAGCTCGCACAAGACAAGGCCAAGTGCACAGCCATGAGTGAAGCGGCTAAGAAGCGCTTAGATGAAAGCTTTAGTTCACGAGTAACAGTGAAAAAGCACCTGGAATTTTTTGAGAAGTTGCTTCAGCAGTAATATAGAGTGAAGAGGGCTATTTAGCCCTCTTTGTTCATAAAGAACTCGGCTAGCTCAAAGTCTAATGGTTGGTCAATATCAAAAGAAACTCGATTTTCCATAACGTAGGCGAAGGATTCATCTGTGTATCTAATTTCGCCGTACTCCATAAACCTTCGAACATCAAAGATGTAAATAGCCCCATTGAATCGGAAAAAATCACCGCAATCTTGAGATCGTTTTAATGCTTCTGGGCGAATAAAGTCTCCCATTGTGCCATCTTCAGGGAGCGTGTTAGCCCAAAGCGGTGGGTGCTCACATGGTGTAACGGAAACTACAGAGAAAGCCTGCTTTTCAATGAACAGATCCAATGCTTCATCGATATGCTGAGCTGTTCGCAACGGAGATGTTGGTTGAAGCAGTACAATTATATCTATGTCACTACCAAATTTTTCTAACGTATAAGTTAAAACGCTTTGCGTCGTAGCAGTATCTGATGCTAGGTAGTCAGGTCTTAGCTCCGGAACATTGACACCAAATAGGGAAACTACATCTACAATCTCTTGGTCATCAGTGCTAACGAATATTTTGTCGATAAATTTACTGTTTTGAGCTGCATCAATTGACCACCCAATCAGTGGTTTTCCAGCTAGAGGCAGTACATTTTTTCTTGGAAGTCGTTTACTACCACCACGAGCGGGAATAAGTGCTAAGACCTTTTTTCCATTAATCATTAGAACATCCCTAAACTGTGAATATCAGCTTGTGCGCGATTAAAATCATCCATACGACCAATATCAAGCCAATATTCATGAATAGGAAACATTAGGATATTGTTTCTTTGTTCCATGTGCTGTTCTAGCAAAGTCGGCATATCAATTTTGTGACTCTGGGGAACCGAGTTAATCACTTCTGGAGAAACCACATATATACCAGCATTAACAAAGAAACGTTGAATTGGTTTTTCAACCATACTCGTTATTTTGTTTCCTTCTCCATTGATCACACCATAAGGGATTTGATAATCGTACTCTCGCACACACATTGTTGCGTCGGCTTGATTTTCATTATGGAAATCAAGTAGGCGTTGAAAGTCCACCTTAGTCAGTACATCACCATTCATCATTATGAGCGGTAACCCTTTCGGTAAATCATCGGGTAGAAGTCCCAGCGCCCCTCCTGTACCGAGTGGTTCATCTTCATGAACATAAGTAATGTTCACGCCAAGCTCTGTACCATCACCAAAGTAATTTTCAATTTGCTCAGGCATGTAATGGGTTGAAATATAAAAGTTTTGAAATCCGGCTTTGATAAAGTTATGTATCAATGTTTCTAGAATAGGCTTACCACCAACCTTTAGCATAGGTTTCGGACAACTATCTGTTAAAGGTTTAAGGCGAGTGCCAAAACCTCCAGCCATAATGAACACCGGGTTTTGATAGTTAGGCTTATTAACTAAGGCACGATGCAAGGTTTCTAAGCCAACTAATCTGCCATCGTCTACGATTGGAATAAACAGAATATCAAGCTTGTTCATTTGCTCAATCAAGTACTCTCTTGAGCTCTCTGAATTCGCGGTCATTGGTGAACAGTTCATTACATCCGCTACAGGAGCTTCGAGGTTTTTTCCTGATAAAAGCCCTCGACGAATATCTCCATCAGTTACCACACCTAATAATGCTTGAGAGGAGTCAACGACTAATGCACCACGCAGTGCTTCTGAGTCTATAATTTGTAGCGCATCTTTTAGTGTTGCTGCCGGTGATAAGATGGCTTGTTTCCAACTATTAATCATTTTCAATCAACTTAGTTTCTTGATTTTGTTTAGCGAAAGTAACAATCTGAGAGCCTATGTCTTTAACAATAGTGCTCCCTGCTCCTACAATACAGCCTTTGCCTAGCTCAATGCCCTGGATCACCGTTGAACCTGCTCCCACATACACACAGCAGTGAGTTTTAACTTGCCCACAAAGTGTTGCTCGAGGAGCAATGTGGTTATGCTGGCCGATGGTGCAATCATGTTCAATGAGTGCTGCAGTATTAATGATGCTGTGAGCTCCTACCTCAGCGCCGGCCTGGACGACTGCTTGATGAAGAACTTGAGATCCTTCAGCTAGTGACGCAAAATTTGAAACATGAGCAGTTGATGCTATAACGGTCTCAAATCGATAGCCTAGCTGGCTAAAATAGAGTCCAACTTTTTCTCGTAGTGAAGATTTTGGCATCATGCCGATACCATTTACCAACAGAACATCATTTGGTGAGTACTTCGTTATATCTGTGTCTTCTAAGAGTTGTGTAAGTCCCACGAAAACACTACGTTGAGTTATGTCATCTGGGCTAATAACTGCAATAATCTCTCGTCCTTTCTCCAGCAAAATATCGGTTAACACGCTAGCATGCCCACCTCCACCAATCATTACAATAGGAAGATTCACCTCATCACTCAATGATCAGCTCTCCTGTTTTGTATCCCTTGGTTGCTTTAGTGCCAAGAAGTTCCCAATAACGGTAAGGGGACAAACCAATACCTGGACGCTTAATTGTGAGGTTAGATTCTGTTAATTCTTCACCCTCTTTAATATCCATTGCTGCTACTAAGCTTTTTCGCGCTACGGATTTGTTTTTCATTTCAGATACTGTAGGAGTTTTTACGCTAGAGCCTAATGCAATCTCAATCTGACGGATGGCTTTTACCATTGCCTCTAGCTCTTGTGGCTCTAGAGAAGCTTTATGGTCTGGACCTTCCATGTTTTTATCTAATGTAAAATGCTTCTCTATGAGAACAGCACCACGGGCAACAGCCGCAATTGGTATCGTTATTCCTTCACTGTGGTCCGAATAGCCTGCCGCCAAGTCAAATGTTCGCCCTAGCGTATCCATTGCTCTTAGGTTGATTTCTTCCATTGGAGCAGGATATTCTGTCGTACAATGAAGAATTGTTACTTTCTCTTTTAGCGCTTTTTGACCAGCTTCTGATGCATAAGCTTCTTGGAAACCTAGCATCGAAGGTTCTGCTTTTTCATCTGCCGTATATCCGTAAGCAATCACTCCAAGAGCTGTCTCAATTTCGGAAATTGTTGCCATACCTGTTGATACAATAAGATCGCAACCGGTACGAGCATGAGCCAATACAAGAGGAGCGTTCGTTAATTCACCGGAAGGCAACTTCAAGCGCGTTAAACCAAGATCATTGACTAAGAAATCTAAACTTTCAAAATCGAAAGCTGTTGATAGAAACTCAATACCAAGGGACTCACAGTATTTGACGAGATCATGGTGGGTGTCGTACGACAGTTCTAAACGGCTTAACATCGCTAACTGAGACTCTTGCTTTTGAGTATTTGCTACTTGATATTCAGCTTGCTTAGCCTCTTCGGTAACTAGGTTTTTTGCTTTAAAAGTTTGGAACTTTACTATATCCGCTCCGGCTTTGTGAGCAGCGTCGACCAAAGAAAACGCTAGTTCTTCTTGGCCGTTATGGTTTACACCCGCTTCAGCAATAATCAAAGTCATTATTGTCTCACTCTACTTTCTTGTTTAAGTCAGGTTCAATGTTTACATCATAAAAAGACTTACAAGGATCAAAATCCAATCCTTTAATCATCTCTATGACTTGCTTGCTACTATCACCTTGCCCGTAGGGGTTAGCAATATTTTCATCTTCAGCTTTATACTTTCGGCTCACAGCGAGGCCAATCGCGCTACTGATGGATTCTTTCGTAGCTGTGGTGTTTAAAACACTTTTTGCGGCCAAGCGCCCCTTTTGTCTAGCCCCTATGTTCACTGTAGGGACATCAAAAGCTGGTACTTCAATAATACCACTCGACGAATTACCAATAACTGCAGCCGCATGCTTTACCGAGCTCAGATAACGCACTTGCCCTAGTGATGGGATTGCAAAGACACGTTTTGGTTGACTTGCTGCATAATCTTCTAGCATTGGGATAATGCGTCGACCACCGTCATCTGCGTTAGGGTAAGTCAATATAACTTGATGATCAGGGTATTCTTCCAATGCGTCTAAAAGCGATTGAAAGCTTTCCTCTGGAGATTCGTTACCCAGAGTAACAGGGTGATAAGTCACGACAAAATAAGGTTTTGTGAGTTCAAAACTTAGTGATTCACTCAACTCAGAAACCGTCATAAAAGACGCTCGGTTTAGGTGGTCTAAGCCAATTGCACCAATATTTCTGACACGTGCTGGTGATTCACCAAGTTGAATCACTCGGTTTCGGTATTCGTCTGTCGATGTACCATGTAGGTAACTCAACTTGGTAATCGCATGGCGAATTGCATCGTCATAAGCACCTTCTGTTATTTCACCACCATGAAGATGAATTATCGGAATACGAAGTATCATAGCCGTTTGCGCTGCAGCGAGCGCTTCAAAGCGATCCCCAAGAATGACAAGAACATCTGGCGCTAGTCGCGACAAGGCATCGGCAAACCCCAATACACCCAGCCCCATACTTTTCGCTGTACCTACAGCGGAATCAGAAGACAACAAAATCTCTATTTTCTCATCGATATTGAAGCCATCTTTTTCAATTTGTTTGTAAGTATCACCGAATTCCGGTGATAGGTGCATACCAGAAACAAGCAATTGAAGTGTTAGGTCAGGATCGCTTTGTATGTCCTTTAAAAGCCAAAAGAGCAGACCATACTCTGCTCTTGTACCAGTAAAGACCGCAACCTTTTTATGTGTCTGAGTCATGTATGTATTAAACCTACTTAGCCTTTGATTTCCACTGGGGTACTTGGAAGATTGATTAGGTGCGCCTCAATAAACTCTGAGTAAGTTAGGTCACCACGTATTGCATTCTCAAACATAGGTAATCTGTGCATGAGCTGCCAAATTGGTCGAGTCATTACGCCTGAACCATTTGTGCCTTTAAGTACCTCTTCGCGACTTTCTTTATCCGGACAAATGATTGCATTTAACCAATAGTTTGACTGCGCATATTCAGGTTCAGTGACAAACTTGATGTCTGAACCTTTAAAAAAGTCATTGTAACCTTCAGCAAGCACTCTCTTTTGTTTTAGGTACTGCTCGATAACTTCCATCTGAGCACACCCTAGAGCTGCATTCAGGTTTGGCATACGATAGTTGAAACCAGGTTCATCATGGAAGAACTCATACGGATGAGGAACTTTTGCTGTCGTCGTGACATGCTTAGTACGCGCACCTAATTCTTGAGTCTTACATAACACCATGCCACCACCGCCTGTAGTGATGATCTTATTGCCATTGAAGCTGACAGCACCAAAATCACCAATAGTACCGGTGTGTTTGCCCTTGTAGAACGAGCCTAGGCTTTCTGCGGCATCTTCAACCAACGTGATGTTCCATTTCAAGCAAACGGCAACCAGTTCATCAAGCTCTACAGGGTGACCAAACGTGTGCATTGGTATAACGGCTTTGATTCTTCTGCCTGTTTTTTTATGAATACACCCCGCGTCTGTGACTTCAGCATTCTCTTCTAAAAATGCATCCACAGCCTTAGGGCACAACCCTAAACTCACTGGAGATACATCCAGAAAAATAGGCTCAGCCCCCATATGATAAAGAGCATTGCAGGTTGCAACAAAAGTCAAAGCTTGCGTGACGACCAAGTCGCCTCTTTGAACATCAGCCATGTACAATGCAGCATGCAATGCTGCTGTGCCATTTACTGTCGCTACAGCTTTAGCCGTACCAGTGTAAGCTTCAATTTTTCTCTCAAAATCATCAACAAATTTACCGACGCTAGAAACAAATGTACTTTCAATTGTTTCCATTACGTACGCTTTTTCGTTGCCATCGAATGTCGGTGCATGTAAGGGAATAAATTCGTCTGTTTTGTAAGTATCTCTCACAAATTCAACAATAGATGTCGCTTTCATTGAATGCTCCACTTACATCTTGCTATCGAGGTATTTACCCGTTTCTTTGTGCCCAAAATCAGGGATCATGGTAAAGAACAGTTTCACAATCTGCTCTTTAGTCCAAGCTCGCTCACCTTTCATCTCAGAGATGCTGCTTTCAAACAAAGTAAGAAGCTCTTGCTCATAAAGAGGTTCATTTTTGATGATGCCCAGATTTTCGAATCGAGACATATCCAGCTCTTCTTTATCTGTAAAAAACTCTTCGAAGTCTTTTTCACCCGTAGTATCACTTGCAGTAAACAAACATGGCCACTTGCCCTGCTCTGGAAGCGTATGTGCAAGTTGGCGAGCTTCTTCTTCTGTTTCACATAGGTGAGGTTCAAAACCAAGTAGCTCTAGGTATTTCACCGCGATATCTGCAAACGAAATAAGATGTAGAGCTTCACTCAGTTTCGGGAAGAAAATGTCACGGTTTTCGCCAAAGATACAAGACATTAAACATAGCTCTCCCGACTCTTGAGGAGTAACAAAGTAACGCTTGATGTCGTTTGGGGCCACGATAGGTTGGCGCTTTTGGATACGTTGGTTAAATCCGTGAAGTAACGAACCATCAGAGAATGCCACATTTGCAAATCGAGCCGTTGAGATTGCCATTTGCTCGCTTTTACGCATCAGGAACATTTCCATAATACGTTTGGATGCTCCCATCATATTGACTGGGTTTGCAGCTTTATCTGTTGAAACACAGAAATACTTTTTCGCGCCAGCATCAATAGACTGCTGGATCGTTTTGTCAGTATTAAAAACATTCACATCGATCATGCGCATCAGTGTGTAAGGATCTTTTTCACTTCTAACATGCTTAAGCGCAGAGAGGTTCAATACATAATCGAACTTACCATCAGCTTTGATGAATGCATCGTACTCTAGAGAACCAATGTCCAAAGCAAATGTTTGGAAGTCACCATCAATGTAACCAAATGAACTACGGATATCTCGAACAAGCTCTACCATATTGTTTTCACTAATATCGACAACATGTAGCTTCTTAGGGTTACGTTTGAAGATTTCCTTGGTAACAGCTTGACCAATAGAGCCTGCACCCCCTAATACAAGAAAGCGAGACTGTGAAACAACGTCCGATAGCTTTTCTTGATGTCGTTTTATATCAGAATTGAAGAGGGCCTCTGTTCGGCCGATCAAAGATAAAGCGTTAGTCATGGCATTACTCTATATGTTGAACTGGATTAGATAACTAATTTACGCATTGTACTAAAATTATAATTCAAATTTTTGCAAAACTTGATTAATTCTAAAGTCTAGTTCTTTGGGATTTTCTTCAAAGCTGGCGATTGTATTGATAGCTTCGGATACTTCTTCTTGTTTTAATATTTGAAAAACATCACAGTACTCCTCTAGTCCCATGCCCACTGACGAAAACAAAGACACAATACCCATCTTTTGATTCGACATCATAAGAAATAGCTCAACTGGAAGTTTGGGAGGCAGTTGTTCAACGCCCTCAAAGAGTTTGTTGTAATCGTCTTTTGGCTCAGAAGGGTGGAGCTTTAAAACAACATTATAGCCAGCATTGATTGCCTGTTTATAAATGTCCTGATAGACCTTTTTGACAAAGTTGATATCTTTGAATCGTAGAGCGTTTTCTTTAGATGTGGGCTGAGTAGCAAGAATGATCGTTCTTTTTCTATTTGTGTAATTATCGACTTGGAATAGTTCTGATACTACCTCAACAGCGTGTCCTGATTTTGATAGAGTAAGTTTTTTTACTTTGTCTTTTACTTTTGAGGGTGATTTCTCAGGTGAAAGAAGGTGAATTTCTAGACACTCTTTTTTTTCGCCCATGGTCATTGTCTTTGAAGGGTAGCCCTTAAACCGTCTAAATGTTTTTTTTACTGGACTATGAACAGGAATTTCAATGTAGTTCCTCATTCCATCTTCAATCATTTTATATGTTGGAACCAACAACCTAAATAATCTAGACATTTTATTGTCATCATTGAAAACAAAAAGTTCATAGCTACCTAAATCTGGAAGTGTATTTTTTTTATAATCATTAATATAGGAAGTCAAAGAACTCTTTAAAAAATTAGGGATACGCAATCCGAGCATGGAGGATTTTATTATAAATTTACCAATTAGACCCTTTCGCTTTATTTCGGATGTTAGCTCATCTCTACTAGCCAATATAATGTTAATGTTACTTGGTAGGTTAGATGTATTTATAAGTGTAGAAGGAATATTTTGGTAGTCATTAAACAATGTAATGGTTGATTTTTTATTTGACTTAACAGCATGAAAAACACTTAGCATAACATGCCTTACCGTAGAGCAAATATAAAGATTTGAATTTCCATCTATCATGATTTACCTCGATAAGACTGTATTAACTTGACTGTGTAAGAGTATTTTAACCACGTAAAGCTCATTGTTTTTTAATGCTAATTTTGAATTTTATGTTATGTAGGTGACGTTGGATAGTTTCGTTTAAATTGAACCACTCACGCTTACATTTCTTGAATAAACTTCTGGTGCTTGTGCGTTTTTCATATCCGATATCAGAATCAAACTTTGGGTCATTCGTTAAACAGGGTACTGCAGAGCCGTAGCACTCGACTTCGTTTTGCCAGAATCGATCCATATAAATATCGACAGCCATATACCACTCTTTTGAATGTTCGAGGAACTTTTTAGCTCCTGAAGGTCTTAAGAAATAGGCTGTTGCACTCATATGTCCTTTAGTGAACTTATGAATGCTTGTAGATCTAGCTTTGAACACTTCATAAGAGTCATACTTACGGCGCTTATTTTTGAATAATCGAATGCACCCTATAGTATCTGGAATATCTGGGATATCTTGTATGAAATTTAAAAAATCCTCTTTAAATAAAAGAGCATCGTCTTCAATTATTATTATTGGTTTATTAATTTCTACACATTTCTCCCATAGAAGAAAATGACTCGCATAACAACCTAACTGCCCAGCACTTAGTGTTTTTGCTCGGTATGTTTGGCTTAAGTCATCATTGTAACGACTTAGTAGTGGGTGAGAAGGGGATACCCTTCCATCGATAGCAGAGAATAGTTCAAAAGGAAGAGATAAATCATTCAATTGATTGCAAATATTCTCCTTTCTCTCGGTGGAAGATTCTAAGTTTATGACAAAGATTTTAGTCATTGGTAACCCTCTTATACCTTGATAATATAGGAAACAAAATTAATAAATATACTATTAAAGGTTGCGGATGATTAAGTGGGACATCAGACATAGATGCTACAAAAATCACGGTAAAAACCCCCCAAACTATCATTTTTTCACGTTTTGATAAGTGATTGCTAATTGATATTGGGTATATCATAACTAAAGATAAAATAATAAAACCAATAATACCTGATTTTATTAACTTATCTAGGAATTGGTTATGATAATGCGTGGGATTAAAGTTATATAATGAATAAGGAGCCTCACCTCGACTATAAAGCTGTTTTACTTTTAATTGATGGTAATCACCATTTCCAAAAAATAAATTATCTTTTACTAACTTTGGTGCAACTAACCACATTTGAAGTCTTAGCCCAATAGAGTTATTAAACTCTCCAGATTCAATTTGACTTATTTCAAATTTCGTTTTTTTTACAGTTTCAATTATGCTGCCTTTAAGTAATACTAGAGAGCCAAAAGACACTATAGAAAATAATATTAGTATCCGGATTGTTAGTCTCACTGCTTCCTTTTTAGTATCCTTAATATGAATCGCCGATATGATTAAAAGAGATAAAGCAAGAGCAAGCCATACACCTCTAGATTCACTTGTGATCAGAGGATAAGAGACTATAAGTAAAGTAAATACACATACCAGCTTTTCTTTAATATTAGAGCTCGATAATATAATTGAATATGCCGTAGAAGCAATTAATGCGCATATGGTAGCGTATGGGATTGGGTTTATATATCCAGTAAATCTATGGTAGCCTATTAAAAAATGGTAATTAAAACTATTAAAAAATAGTGTCAAGCTGCCTATAAGCAATAGATATGCAAGGAGCTTCTTATTGGTGTCCATTATAGGACAAGCAGCTAGAAATATGGAACTAGCTATTAACATTCTCATTTCTCGAGAGCTTGCTCCGTGGGTGTAGTAACTAAAAATAGTATATAAAGCAGCTACTATTAAAATGTATAAATAAGGGCGGAATAGTTGTTCTTTAATTTCTATTTTGTTCACCTTGGAGTAGGCTAAACTAGCCAAAGCACCGATGACTAAAAATATTGCCATTTTTTTATCTCCACTTGGAATAATTAGCATTCCTGAAAAAGCAAATAAATAAGGAGATAGCATTAATAGTTGTAGGATATTGTTACGAATAGTCATGTTATGAATACGGGTTTAAAGTACTTTCAGGACGAGTCTTAAGTAGTCTTAAGATCCACATATATTGCTCAGGATTTTTGCTCACGTAATCTTCAATGCATTGATTCATCATACGTGCATCCTGTTCTTCGCTTCCTGTTGGAAATGGCAAAGCGGGGTAGAAGTCCAGAGTGTATTGGCCAGTGTTGCTATCGTATTGAGCGAATAGTGGAACAATTTTAGCCTTGCTCAGTTTAGATAATCGACCAAGGCCTGAAATAGTTGCTTTTTGTGTAGCAAAAAAATTAACGAAGACGCTGTGCTCGCGACCAAGATCCTCATCTGGGAGATAATAACCTAGGTAACCATCTCGTACAGACTTGATGAAAGGTTTTATACCGCCGCTACGGTCATAAACTCGACCGCCGTATTGTACGCGCTGTCGATGCATCAGCCAGTCACTGAGTTTGTTTTTCTGAGCTTTTGCCATCGCCGATACAGGTAAATTGCGTGAAGCTAATAATACCGCTGGGATATCGATAGCCCATGTGTGTGGCACCAGCAAGATAACATTCTCGCCATTGTCTGTAATATCAGTCAAATTACTCAGGCCGTTTATCGACGTATTACTCTCTAACCAATCTTTGCTTTTAAGGGTTAGGGATGCAAAGCCCATCAAAAATGAGATGGATGTAACGTATGACTTATAAAGGACTTCTTCGCGCTCTTCCATTGACTGCTCAGGAAAACACATCTCAAGGTTTACACGCGCTCGACGGTTGGCTTTATTCTTTATTTTTACGGCTTGTTTAGCCATAAATTTAGCCATAGCTAAACGAATACTATTAGGAAAAAAGCTAACTAACGAAGATAGTAGTACTGCGATCCAGGTGCCCCAGTATTTAGGCGCGAGAAAGCCCCATTCAAACTCAGGGTTGTATGCTTTGGGGTCAAAGTCATTGCGTTGTGTGGTCATTAATACACTATTACATTTTTTATTAGGGAAACAGGGAAACGAGCTAAAAGCTCGCTACTCAGGAAATGATTATATTTATTATCCGTTAACAAGCTTCATATATTCAGCAACACCGTCGGCGACCGATTTAAACTCAATATCACAACCTGTACTGCGTAGTTTAGTTAAGTCAGCTTGGGTGAACTCTTGATAAGCGCCTTTTAAGTGCTCTGGGAATGGGATGGTTTCAACTTCTCCCTTGCCATGATGTTTGATTACCGCTTTTGCCACTTCTTCAAATGACTCTGCATTGCCGGTGCCTAGATTAAAAATGCCAGAAACGCCATTCTCTAAGAACCAGAGGTTAACGGCTGTTACATCACCAACATAAACAAAATCACGCTTAAAGGTTTCGCTGCCTGCAAACAGTTTTGGATTCTCACCAGCGTTCATTTGGTTGTTCAGGTGGAAGGCTACGGATGCCATGCTGCCTTTGTGTTGTTCGCGCGGTCCATAAACATTGAAATATCTAAAGCCTACGATTTGCGAAAGTGTCTCGTTGTGCGCTGCTGCATCAGCCGTTAAGCGACGAACGTAGTTGTCAAATTGTTGTTTTGAGTAGCCATATACGTTCAATGCACCTTCGTATTCGCGCTCTTCAATGAAAGTATCAGTTTCACCATATGTTGCAGCGGAAGAGGCATATAGGAACGGAATTTCACGTTCTACACAGTAATGAAGCAGTTCTTTTGAGTACTCATAGTTGTTAAGCATCATGTACTTGCCATCCCACTCAGTGGTTGCAGAGCATGCTCCTTCGTGGAAGATCGCTTCAATATGACCGAAGTCATCGCCAGCCATCACTTGAGTTAGGAAGTCATCACGATCCATGTAATCTGTGATGTCTAAGTCGACAAGGTTCTTAAATTTCTTACCGTCTTTTAAGTTGTCGACGACTAGAATATCGTTGTGGCCCGCTTCGTTAAGCGCCTTAACAATATTGCTGCCAATCATGCCAGCACCACCGGTTACGATAATCATAATTCTCTAACTCTTTTGAATACAAAACTACCACGAGTATAGCAAGGAATAGATAAGGCGGGCTAGTGGAATAATTCCCCAACCGGAGTATGATATGGCAAGCTAAGTTATAAATTTTGTTGAGTTAATTGCTCAAAACTATAGGTATTATCATGAAGATTGCAGTAGCCGGTACAGGGTATGTAGGTCTCTCAAATGCGATGTTGTTAGCTCAGCAGCATGAAGTGATCGCAGTGGATATAATCGATGAAAAAGTGACGATGCTTAACAACAAGCAGTCGCCTATTGTTGATGCTGAAATAGAACACTTCCTGGCAAATAAAGTACTGAACTTCAGGGCAACGACCGATAAATCAGTGTATGAAGGTGCCGAGTTTGTCATCATTGCAACGCCTACCGATTATGATCCTAAAAACAACTACTTTGACACCAGCTCCGTCGAGTCTGTTATCAAAGATGTGATGGCAGTAAATCCTAAAGCTGTGATGGTCATCAAATCAACGGTTCCTGTTGGCTATACTGAACGGATCAAACAAGAACTGAACTGTGAAAATATCATCTTCTCCCCTGAGTTTTTGCGCGAAGGTAAAGCGTTGTACGATAATTTGAACCCTTCTCGAATTATCGTTGGTGAATGCTCTGAGCGAGCGAAAGTGTTTGCAGACCTTCTGGTCGAAGGCGCTGAAAAAGAGAATATCGATGTTTTGTTCACCAACTCTACGGAAGCTGAAGCAGTAAAACTTTTCTCTAATACATACCTAGCAATGCGTGTTGCATATTTCAATGAACTTGATTCTTACGCGGAAGCGCATGGCTTGGATTCTCGCCAGATCATTGAGGGTGTGGGCTTAGATCCTAGAATTGGCAATCACTACAACAATCCTTCGTTTGGTTATGGTGGCTATTGTCTACCGAAAGATACCAAACAGCTATTAGCTAACTACCAAGATGTACCAAACAACATTGTTGGTGCTATTGTTGATGCTAACCGCACCCGCAAAGATTTTATTGCGGATTCAATCATCAAGCGCTCTCCGAAAATAGTCGGCATTTATCGCTTGATCATGAAGGCTGGCTCGGACAACTTCCGTGCTTCGTCAATTCAAGGGATTATGAAGCGCTTGAAAGCTAAGGGTATCGAAGTTGTTGTGTTTGAACCGGTACTAAAAGAAGAGCACTTCTTTAATTCGAAAGTCTATTCTGACCTTGAGGAATTCAAAGCGGTGTCCGATGTGATTGTTTCTAACAGAATGGTAGAAGAGATTGCAGATGTGGCAGACAAGGTTTACACACGAGATCTGTTTGGTAGTGATTGATTTGGTTCTATTTTAGCTAGTGCTAATTAGACCAGATGTTAACAGCTCGATCTATCTGTTTAGTGGCGATATACTAAACCACTAAACGGATAGGGATACTAATAAATAATGAAAACACGTGACAAGATTGTTTACGCTGCTTTAGAGCTTTTTAACGAGCATGGTGAGCGTAGTATTACGACGAATCATATTGCTGACCACATCGAGATCAGCCCTGGTAACCTCTACTACCACTTTCGTAACAAGCAAGAAATTGTCCGTGATATCTTTACCCTCTACTCTACTGAATTGCTTGAAAGGTTTACTCCCATCCAAGGTCAGAAAGAGAGCCTCACGCTATTAAAACACTATTTAGATTCCATATTTACTCTGATGTGGAAGTACCGTTTTTTCTACGCAAACCTTCCTGAAATCTTGTCTCGTGACGAGCAACTTCACCTCGATTACATGGCTGTGCAAGAAAGACTTCAAACTAATCTTGTCGATATTATGAAGGCTTTTGTTGACTTGAACTTGCTGAAAGCGAACGATTCAGAGATGAAGTCGATGGTGACTTCTCTTCACCTGATCGCATCGGGTTGGTTAGCGTATCAGTCTGCGATGTCTCCAAAAGCCCAAATAACTGAGCAAGTTGTGCACCAAGGTATGCTGCAGATGATCGCGACCGTTAAGCCGATTGCGACCGCGCAAGGTTTTGAACAGCTGACATTATTAGAAGATGGTGTAAGGGCGTTGAACTCTAAATAGAAAGATGTGAGTAAGCGAGATACGGGTAAACGAAGAGCGGGAAAGAGCAGATTTGAGTTACGGGATACGAGTAAACGAAAAGCAGGAGAGCGACGACTAGGTTGCTTTTTTCATGTCACGTTTTGCTCTAACCTTGTATCGGCTCTCATGATTTTTATCTCGATGACTTGAACTCCGTATCTGTTTTTAAGCTCTTCGTTTCTCGATTACTCGAATCCCGCGACTTCTCTTGAGCTCTTCGTATCTCGGTTGCTCGAATCCCGTATCTGCTTCTACCTAACCAACCAACTCTTTGGATTCTGAGCTTGGCTGTTTCTGCGAATCTCAAAGTACAGTGATGGGCGGGTTTGACCGCCAGTGTCACCAGCAAGGGCAATGGCTTCGCCAGCTTTCACTTTATCGCCTTCTTTCTTGAGTAGTGCTTGGTTAAAGCCATAGAGCGTCATGTCACCTTTGCCGTGATCAAGAAGGATTACTAAGCCATAACCACGTAGATACTCAGCAAAAACAACGGTGCCTGAGTAAACCGATTTAACCTGTTGACCATATTTGGCATTAATCACCATACCTTTCCAGTTAACTTGCCCGGTTTGACGTGAGCCGTAGTTATGCAGAACTTTTCCTTTGATTGGCCAAGGTAGTTTTCCTTTACGCTTTGCTAAGCCATCCATAGGCACTGCGTTACGTCTTTCTCTAGCGGCTTTCTCTGCTTTGGCGATCTCCGCTTTGAGGCGGGTCTCATTACGCTGCAGTTCGGCTAAGTAATTTTTATCACCTGAGATGTTCTTCTTAATACTGCCAACGGTTTTCTTACGCTGCGTTTGAGTCTGAGCTAACTTGTCGCGTTTTGTTGTCTGTTGTTTTAACAGAGTTGCGATCTGCTCTTGTTCAAGTTGGCGCTGTTTATGGCTTTCTTCTAATTCCAGTTGTGTTTGTTCAATAGTTTTAATTGTTGCAGAACGGGCTTTAGCAAGATGTTGGTAGTAATGGCTGATGCGATCTTCTTCGACACCCGTGTTGAGAATGTGAGATGAGGCTTTGGCGCGACTTGTCATGTAATAAGTTTGAATCAGTTGTTCCAACTTATCGGTATGGACTTTTTTTTGAGCAGTAAGGACTTTGATCTTGGCATCTAAGCTAGCAATATTCGCATTCGCCGTATTAAGCTGCTTTTTACTATCTTGGATAGCTTTTTCGAGCGCAGCTATAGAGAGCTCTTGTTTCTTTAGGCTTGCTTGTAGACTATCGAGCTTCTTTTGCTGTGAAGAGAGGGCTTTTTGCTGGCGAGTGATCTCGCTAGACACACCCTTTAATTCACCTTGAGATGCGGCAAATGACGATATTGATAAAAGCGCAGCACTTAGGCTGGCTGATATAAGAAGAGTTCGGCTGATAGCTCGAATATGTTTCATCATTATCGTCATTTAGTTGTATTCATCTGCTCGTAATTTTTAGAATTTCGCTGAATCGAATCTACATCTGCTTTTAAGCTCTTCGTATCTCGGTTACTCGAATCCCGCATCTGCTCTTAAGCTTTTCGTATCTCGATTACTCGTATCCCGTTACTGCTGTTTTATATCCCATCACCATGGATAAAGCTTTGTGATCGACCATTGAACCCTTGGTCCATATCTAGAGAAGGTTTATCTGTCTTTGGCTTACCAACAATCTTAGCGGGTACACCAGCGACCGTAGTATGTGGTGGTACAGCTTGTAGTACCACAGAACAAGAGCCAATTTTAGCGCCTTCACCCACTTCAATATTGCCGAGTATTTTCGCACCAGCACCAATCATCACGCCTTCACGGATTTTAGGGTGACGATCACCGCCTTCTTTACCGGTACCGCCGAGAGTAACATCTTGAAGGATGGATACGTCGTTTTCGACCACCGCCGTTTCACCGATAACAATACCCGTCGCGTGATCGAGCATGATAGCTTTGCCGATACGTGCTGCAGGGTGGATATCCACTTGGCATGCGACTGAAATCTGGTTCTGTAGGTAAGTGGCAAGTGCAATACGCCCTTGTTTCCATAACCAGTTCGCCACGCGATAACCTTGCAGTGCGTGATAGCCTTTAAGGTAGAGCAATGGCATAGAGTACATTTCTACAGCCGGATCTCGAGTAACTGTCGCGCAGATATCACAAGCGGCTGCATCAATGATCGAGTCATCTTCTTCAAAGGCTTGTTCAACAACTTCACGCACTGCCATCGCAGGCATTGAGGCTGTCTTTAACTTGTTAGCAAGAATGTAACTGAGTGCGGCCCCTAGGCTTTCATGGTTGATAATCGTGGCATGGTAAAAACTTGCAAGCATAGGTTCCTGCTCAGACTGCTGTCGAGCTTCTTTTACAATGCATTGCCAAACTTTTTGTTGTTCACAGTGTTTCATTTTTCCATCCATTCTTTATCAGGGGCTGATGCGATGGCGAGATGAGAGTTTCTAAGAGCTACAAGAACAGAAGCGAGTAACCGAGATTCGAGTAACGAAAAGTAGCCGTCATTAAGAAGCTCAATTTGCTCTTGCTCTCTTCGTATCTCGTTTACCCGAATCTCGTATCTGCTTTTACTCTTTTCGCATCCCGCATCTGCTCTTTTATCTTTCTGACTTCTTATCTCTAGCAAGTAGATCTTGCGCAGCTAAGTGTGCGTCTTTTCCTTGATACAACACTTGATAAATTTGTTCAACAATTGGCATCTCAACACCCATGCGTTCTGATAGTAACCAAACTTCTTTAGTGTTGCGATAACCTTCTACCACCTGACCAATTTCTTCTTGGGCGGTATCAACATCTTTACCGGAACCTAACGCTAAACCAAAGCGACGGTTACGCGATTGGTTGTCGGTACATGTCAGTACTAGGTCACCAAGTCCCGCCATACCCATAAAGGTCTCAGGTTGTGCACCAAGAGCTGCACCCAATCGACTCATCTCAGCTAAGCCACGGGTAATCAACGCTGTACGTGCGTTGGCACCGAAGCCAATACCATCTGACATACCAGCCCCAATCGCGATAACGTTTTTAACCGCACCACCAAGCTGCATACCAATGAAATCTGAGTTTGCGTATACGCGGAATGTCTTGCCACAGTGAATCTTTTCTTGTAGTTCTTCTAAGAAAGTCTCATCCGGTGAGGCGACTGAAATTGCTGTCGGCATACCCATCGCAAGTTCTTTGGCGAAAGTAGGGCCAGATAGAACCGCTAGCGAGTAATGGTCACCAAGCACATCATGTGCGACATCTTTAAGTAGTCGGCCAGTCTCTGGTTCCAATCCTTTTGTAGCCCAGCAAATACGAGAATTCGCTGACAAATGAGGCTTTAAACTATTCAAAACGATACCAAATACATGGCTAGGAACGACGATTAGGAGATCACGACTGGCCGTCACTGCTTTCTCAAGGTCTGACTCGATGATCAGGCTTTCTGGAAAGTCGATATTAGGGAGAAACTCATTATTCGCGCGCTCTGAGTCAAGACGTTCCATGTGGATAGGGTCGTGACCCCAAAGAACAACGTTTGCACCGTTACGCGCTAGAGATATGGCTAAAGAGGTTCCGTAAGAACCAGCACCAATGACTGTCATGGCGATTTCTTTGCCGTAAGCGTTTGTCGTGTTAGTTGTGTCTGTCATGCTTCCACCTAAAAATAATGAGGGAAATCGAAGAGTTCTGGAAAAGCTTCCTAATAATCAGAAGGCTCTCTACTTTAGTACAGTGTAAAGAAAAAATGCACACCGCAGAAGTTGCGATGTGCATTTAAAAGTTAACTAACGTTTAAATCGTTAGAATTAAATTCTACTTTGAGAATTAAGCCTGTTCGCCTTCAGCTTGTTGAGCTTGGTTCTGTAGGTAGTTCATGAACAAAGCATCGAAGTTTACAGGTGCTAGGTTCAGTTGTGGGAACGTACCTTTAACCACTAGGCTAGAGATTGTTTCACGAGCGTATGGGAATAGGATGTTCGGGCAGAATGCGCCTAGGCAATGTGCTAGTTGACCAGCTTCCATTTCGCTTGCAGAGAAGATACCACCTTGTTGAACTTCACAAAGGAATGCTGTGTCATCTGCGTTCTTAACTGTTACCGTCAGGCGTAGGATTACTTCGTAAACACCTTGGCCAAGTTCGCGGCTTTGAGTGTCTAGGTCCAGTTTTACATCTGGGTTCCACTCTTTTTGAAACATGTCTGGAGAGTTTGGCGCTTCGAAAGATACGTCTTTTAGGAAAATACGTTGGATTGCGAAGTTCTGTTGTGCGTCTTGTTGTGCTGCTTCAGCCATTTTCTTGTCCTTAAAAATTTAAATTAGACTTTGTTTACCATATCAGTCGAACAAAGCCTGAAAGTCATATTGGTTTAACTCGGTCAGCTTACTTCTTGCCTTGAACTATTTCTTGCCTTTAACCAAAGGAAGGTTAGCTTCGCTCCAAGCCACTAAGCCGCTTTTCAGCACGCTTACGTTTTCGAAACCTGCTTTAACCAGCAAGTTAGCGCTTTCTTGAGCGGTTTGACCTGTCTTGCATACTACGATGATTGGGTCAGCTTTACGGCTTTCAAGGCTACCAAAGCTATTTGATTTGATGTCTGACGGTAAAATGTGAAGTGCGTCAGTAATATGGCCCTTTTTGAACTCATCTTTAGTACGAATATCAACCACAACACCGTTCTCACGGTTAATAAGCTGTGTAGTTTGTGCTGCAGTGATCTCGTTGTACGCTGCATTAGATGTTTTGATAACGTTCGCAATGATGGCAACAACCAAGCCGATCCATACGATGGCTAAAATCATATTCTCTTGAACAAATGGAACTAACTCTTGCATGCCTTGAACTCTTATTCGTTATTGGGCGGAAAATTATAGGGTAGGAGTATAGCGAGGTTTGGAGTTTAGTGTACATAGAGATCTAAATCTTTAAACAGCATCAGAAGCAAAGTTTAACGATTTTTTTGATTATATTTTCCGTTAGATAGATAATGCACCGATTTACATTTTCAAATTTTAATGCGTAGTGTGGTTTTCGCTTTGTTACCAATGGGCGGTAGCGTGCTTGGTAAAGAGGTTTGCACTGTGCACAGTTTATGAATCAAGAAAGTTAGGTTAGGGGTTTTTTGTGAAGATATTAGTCACTGGTGGTGCTGGTTTTATCGGTTCTGCAGTTGTTCGCCATATTATCAGTAATACATCGAACAGCGTTGTAAACGTTGATAAGCTTACTTATGCGGGCAACTTGGAGTCACTTGTCGATGTTGATTCAAATGAACGTTATGCATTCGAACGAGTAGATATTTGTGATCGCTCAGAACTTGACCGCGTTTTTGCAGAGCATAAACCGGATGCGGTAATGCACTTAGCCGCTGAATCACATGTTGACCGCTCTATCACTGGTCCTGCTGCATTTATTGAAACGAACGTAGTTGGAACATATACGTTATTGGAAGCTACACGCGAGTACTGGAATAACCTTGAAGATCAAGCCAAAGCAGAGTTTCGCTTCCATCATATCTCTACAGACGAAGTTTATGGTGACCTTCCTCACCCTGACGAAGTGCCTGAGGGAACAGAGCTTCCGATGTTCTTAGAGACCACTTCTTATGAACCATCTAGCCCTTATTCTGCTTCAAAAGCATCAAGTGACCATTTGGTGCGTGCGTGGCTTCGTACTTACGGCCTACCAACTATTGTTACTAATTGTTCAAACAACTATGGTCCATATCATTTCCCTGAAAAACTGATCCCACTTGTTATTTTGAATGCTCTAGAAGGAAAAGACCTCCCTATCTACGGTAAGGGGGATCAAATTCGTGACTGGCTGTTCGTTGAAGACCATGCTCGAGCACTCTATAAAGTAGTAACCGAAGGTAAAGTTGGTGAGACCTACAACATCGGTGGCCATAACGAGAAGAAAAACATTGAAGTCGTGAATACGATTTGTGACATCCTTGATACGCTAGTACCGAAAGAGACCAAATACGCAGAGCAAATTACCTACGTTCAAGACCGCCCGGGTCATGACCGTCGCTATGCTATTGACTCCTCTAAAATGCAACGTGAATTAGGTTGGACACCGGAGGAGACGTTCGAAACGGGACTTCGTAAGACAGTACAGTGGTACCTAGACAATTCTAAGTGGTGTCAAAATGTGCAAGATGGCAGCTACCAACGCGAGCGTCTAGGTGTAGTAACAGGAGATGTAAAGTAATGAAAGGTATTGTATTAGCTGGTGGCTCTGGTACTCGTCTGTACCCACTTACACGTGGCGTGTCGAAACAACTCTTGCCGATTTATGATAAGCCAATGGTGTTCTACCCGATTTCTACTTTGATGTTGGCAGGAATCAAAGACATTCTGATTATCACGACACCTGAAGATAATGCGGGCTTTCAACGTTTGCTTGGTGATGGCTCTGATTTTGGTATCAACCTTGAATACGCGATTCAACCAAGCCCTGATGGTCTAGCACAAGCGTTTATTATTGGTGAAGACTTCATTGGTGATGACAGCGTGTGTTTAGTACTAGGTGATAACATCTTCTATGGTCAGTCTTTTTCTCAAACACTACAAAGTGCAGCTTCAAGAGAATCAGGCGCGACTGTGTTTGGTTATCAAGTGAAAGACCCAGAGCGCTTTGGTGTCGTTGAATTTGATGAAAACATGAAAGCCGTTTCAATTGAAGAAAAGCCAACACAGCCTAAGTCAAACTATGCAGTAACCGGTCTTTACTTCTACGATAACCGCGTGGTTGAAATGGCTAAGCAAGTGAAGCCATCTGAGCGCGGAGAGTTAGAGATCACGACCCTAAACGAAATGTACCTCAATGATGGCTCACTGAATGTAGAATTATTAGGTCGTGGTTTTGCGTGGCTAGATACAGGTACACATGAGAGCCTTCATGAAGCGTCTTCTTTTGTACAAACAATTGAACATGTCCAAGGTTTAAAGGTGGCTTGTTTGGAAGAGATTGCTTGGAGAAATGGATGGCTGAGTGACGAGCAAGTTCTGGCTTTGGCAAAACCTATGATGAAGAATGAATACGGGCAATATTTGACTCGGTTAGTCAGTGAAATCAAAAAAGAGGTAGCATGCTAATGCGAGTATTACTCACGGGCTGTTATGGTCAAGTTGGCTCTTGTTTAATAAAACAGTTAGATAATGATGAGAAGATTAAAGTATTAGCGCTTGATAGAGAGCATCTTGATATCACGAATCAAGAAGACGTTATTGCTATTATTTCTGAATTTCAGCCGACCATAATTATTAACGCTGCTGCACATACTGCAGTGGATAAAGCTGAAGAGGAAATTGACCTCTCTTATGCGATAAATCGTGATGGTCCCAAGTATCTAGCACAAGCTGCGCAAAGCATTGGTGCAGCAATTTTGCATATCTCCACAGACTATGTCTTTGAAGGTAATAAAACCGGGGACTATATCGAGACAGATACGACGAACCCTCAAAGTGTTTACGGTGAAAGTAAACTGGCTGGGGAAATTGCAGTTGCACAGTCATGTGATAAGCACATTATTCTTCGTACCGCATGGGTCTTTGGCGAGAATGGTAATAATTTCGTGAAAACGATGCTGCGCTTAGGGCAGACTCGAGAGGCGTTGAGTATTATTGGTGACCAGTTTGGTGGACCAACTTATGCGGGTGATATTGCAAGTACATTGATTCAAATCGCGAACCGCATTAATCAGGGAAGTGAGGTGGAATATGGTATTTACCATTATTCGGGGTTGCCTCATGTCAGCTGGTTTGATTTCGCTGACGCGATTTTTGATGTTGCTGTTCAGCAAAAAGTTCTTGAGAGCAAGCCAACCCTAATAAGAATTACAACCGACCAATACCCAACACCAGCAAAACGTCCAAATAATTCTCGTTTAAGTAACGAGAAAATTCTGACAAACTTCTCTATTGATGCGAGTGATTGGAAGGCTGCTTTAAACAATATTCAAGCGTATACCGGATAATAAAATGAAAGTAATCGATACACGTATTCCAGATGTGAAAATTATAGAGCCAAGTGTATTTGGTGATGAGCGTGGTTTCTTTATGGAGACTTGGAACCAGAAGCTGTTTGAAGAGCTTGTGACGGGAAAGCCAACACAATTTGTACAAGATAATCACTCAAAGTCAAAGAAAGGCATCTTGCGTGGTTTACACTATCAAACGGAAAACACTCAAGGGAAATTGGTGCGTGTGGTTTCTGGTGAAGTGTTTGATGTTGCTGTGGATATTCGACAAGGTTCACCAACTTTTGGACAGTGGGTGGGAGAGTATTTGTCTGCAGAAAACAAGCGACAACTTTGGGTGCCGGAAGGCTTCGCTCATGGTTTTTACGTTACAAGCGATGAAGCTGAGTTTGTGTACAAGTGTACTGATTATTATAACCCTAACGCTGAGGTGTCTATTCTTTGGAATGATGCCTCTATTGGGATTGAATGGCCAAATAATAGCTTACCTCTCCTATCTAACAAAGATGAAAATGCTTTGAAACTCGATGAAATATTGTGACAGTGTTCGAAAAGGATAGGGTTAAAAGCGGTTTTATTTGGAGTGCACTGGATAGCTTTGGTGCACAGCTAATAGGTTTAATCATTAGTTTAACGTTAGCTAATCTTCTCGGTCCAAGTGCATTCGGATTAGTAGCGATACTGACAATATTTATAGCAATTGCAAATGTTTTTGTTAATGCAGGATTTAGCCAGGCATTAATTAGAAAGCTAGATAGGAATGAAGTCGATTTCGCCACAACTTTTTATTTTAGTTTAATAGTATCAGTAGTATGCTATATGTTGTTGTATTGGGCCGCTCCCTATATTAGTGATTTTTACCAGGAACCACAGCTAACATCATTAACTCGTTATATTGCGTTCGTTATTATAATTAATGCTTTTTCGGTGATTCCTAAAGTGAAGTTAAGTGTTGACTTGAACTTTAAGACACAGGCTAAATGTAGTTTAGCTTCACTTTTAATTAGTGGTTCATTAGCTTTATACTTAGCAGTAAATGGTTTTGGTGTTTGGGCATTAGTTATGCAACAAATAACTTTGGCTCTAGTGAATACGTTAATGTTGAGCTATATTGATCCTTGGTGGCCAAAGTGTCGTTTTTCTATAGATTCCTTTAAAGAGTTATTCGGTTTTGGATCCAAATTACTTTTGTCTGGATTGCTGGATACAATATACACTAATATATATGGGCTTATTATAGGGAAGTATTTTAGTTCTGCTCAGCTAGGGGTGTTTAATCAGGCTGATAAGCTTTCAAGTGTGCCAGCTATGACCCTTACAGGAATTATTCAAAAAGTTACTTTCCCTCTCTTAAGTAACATGCAACATGACATAAAGAAGCTAGATCGTTCTTATTTGTTAACATTGCAGTTTTCAGCTTTTATAATTTTCCCATTTATGCTTGGCATTAGTATTATTGCAGTACCTTTAATTGATGTTCTTTTAGGAGATACGTGGCAAGCCAGTGCTGAGTATATTAGTATCATTAGTGTGGCATTTTCATTATATCCTATCCATGCAATAAATTTGAATATGCTTCAGGTTAAAGGCCGTTCGGATCTTTTTCTAAAACTGGAAGTTATTAAGAAGATAATGATGACTATTATGTTGATTATTACTGTACCCATTAGTATTAAAGCGATGTGTATTGGTATGGTTGTGACATCATTTTTATCATTGTTAATTAATACGTATTACACAGGCAAGCTATCCACATTAACTGCTTATAAGCAGTTAATGTCTTTACTGCCAATAGGCTTGATTGCAATCTTATCTGCCTTTATTGGGTTCTTTGTTGGTAATAATTTAGATAACAATATGTTAAGAATTGCCTTAACATTAGGGGTGGCGTTAATTAGCTACATTATAATGATGACCACCTTACAACGTCCTTTGCTAATTAAATTAAAAAACACATTGAAGGTATAGTCACTAAACTTTACCTTTCTTGGAGTCACAATAAATGATCGCATTAAATAGTCCTATAAAACCTAACTTGAAAAAACTTTATAAATTACTTGAACAAGTAAATAGTAGTGGTTGGTTTACTAACTTTGGGCCGATGCATAAAGAGCTTACAGAGAGATTAGAAGCTTATTTGGGGGTGGAAAATCTTCTCTTAACTAATAATGGTACATCGGCACTGCAAGTAGCAAGCCGAGCTATGGGGACTCAATCTATCATTGCAACGCCATTTAGCTTTGTTGCAACGGTAAGTGCTTACGAGTGGCAGAAAGATGAGTTAGCTTTTGCTGACATAGACCCAAGAAGCTTGAATTTAAGCCCTAAAGCAATAGATGCTGCTTACCAGTTGGGATGTAAGGCAGATACTGTAGTCGCGACTCACGTTTACGGTAATCCGTGCGATGTGGAATCGATAGAACAATTGAGCAAACAACATAACTTTAAGGTTATTTATGATGCAGCACATGCATTTGGTGTAAATATCGATGGGCGCTCAGTATTGAACTATGGTGATGCTAGCACGTTAAGCTTCCATGCAACTAAAGTGTTTCACACGGTTGAAGGGGGGGCTATTGTTTTCAAAGACAGGGCTCATTTGGAAAGAGCTGAAGATATTATTAACTTTGGAATTAGACCTGGAGATGGTGTTGTTGATGTAGGTATCAATGCTAAGCTCAACGAGTACCAAGCTGCTGTGGGTCTTGTCAATCTTGAAGATATTGATGATATTTTAAATCATAGATCTGAGCTATTTTACCAGTATCGTCAAGGTTTAAAAGAATTGGTGGAGCTACCACTTTGGCATCCTGAGGCTAATGCTAATGGTGCTTATATGCCTATATTGCTTGAGAGTCAATCTCAAATGAAGTCTATATCATCAGTACTCGCTAACAATAATATTCAATCGAGGCACTATTTCGCACCTAGTTTGGACACTGTGTTTACTGAAAAAGATAATTTTGGAACAAAAAACAGTCAGAGTGCCTCTGAGCGAATATTGTGTTTGCCGATGCACGCACACCTAAGTACAGGCGATGTTGATACTGTGCTAGAAATAATCAAGAAGGGACTTCTATGAATCTGTATTTAGTTGGTGCTGGTGGTTTTGCTCGAGAAATTTATAGTTATCTAGGTGAGTCAGACTTTGAATATGAAGGTTATATTCTTCAAGGTCTACTTAGTGACTATAAAGGTGATTTAGATACTTATCCTGAAGTAAAGCACCGGATTGTCGATGATAGAGAAAGTACTGCAATGACTCAGAATGATGCAGTAATCATCGCTATTGCCTCACCGGAACAAAAAAATAAGCTATATGATTTTTATACTAAAAAGGGTATAAAAATTTTAAGCTATATTCATCAGAGTGCGGTTATTGGTTTTAACGTCAAAATTGGGGAAGGAACGGTGATCTGTCCGAATACAACATTGACTACTGGTATAACACTTGGGAAGTGCGTTACTGTAAACGCGAACTCAACTATTGGTCACGATGCCGAAATTGGAGACTATTCGACATTGAGCGGTCATTGCGATGTTACAGGCTTTGCAAAACTAGGAAAGAGAGTTTTTATGGGATCAAGCGCTGTTGTTATACCCAAAGTTAGCGTAGGAGATGATGCTATCATTGGGGCGGGGAGCGTCATCGTTTCAAGAGTTAAACCAAATGTTACTATGCTTGGCAACCCGGCGAAGAGACTTAAATTAAACTAGGCCAAATTTATAATACTGTAAAGGTAGATACATGTTCACTAGACTAGATTCGAGCCCGTCGGAAAAAGAAATCATAAATACTTGGAAATACGCAGACAAGGTTTATGTTTCGATAGTTTGTATAACATTTAATCAAGAAGTCTATATAGAAGAGGCTATCAATAGTTTTTTAGCTCAGGAAACGGAATATAGATTTGAGGTGATTATTCATGATGATGCTTCTACAGATAAAACTCAAGAAATACTTGAAAGATATGTCAATGAGTATCCTTCCATTATTAAGTTAATTGTACAAGAAGAAAACCAATACTCTAAAAACTGTCAGAAACCGTTTGTTAATGCATTAGATCGCGCAGAAGGGTTATACATAGCGGTATGTGAGGGGGACGACTTTTGGATTGATAAATCTAAAATAGATAAGCAAATCAAACATTTAATTTCCAATGACAACGCATCAATGGTCCATACAAATGTATATGATTTTGAGCAGGTTTCGAACAAGGTTATTCTTAGTCAAGTCCCATTAAAAACTAATACTACTAAAAGCTTATTTGTACAGAATCGAATTAGAACGCTAACTACAATGTTTCGAAAAATAGACTGCGATAGTTTTTTTTCAGAGCACGGAAGCGAGTCAGAAAAGTGGCTATTGGGTGATTGGCCACTATGGATTTACCTTTCAATGAAAGGTGAGGTCATTTTTATTGATGACGTAACAGCAGTTTATAGGGTCTTGCCAGAATCTGCATCAAATACCAAGAGTGAAGCTAAATATAATTTATTTAGATTATCTACTTTAAAAATGAGGGTTTATATGGCCTACAAGTCTAATATGACTTCAGAGGCCCTGGGTTTGATAGGAAATTCATCAATTGCAAACCATTTACTCCATGGAACAGAGCTTATAGATAATGCATTTAAGTTTGCTTCATTGAAATATAAGTTTCTACTTCTGATCAATGTACTCATCCCTGTAAAAAAAATTGCTGAATTCAGACTTCGTTTAAAGTGATAGAAGATAAGAGCTAGACTTAACTTATGATAATGTTTACATAGACAGAATCGTCTAGGATATAAAGCAGCCAGTTATTCAGGTTAATAAAAATCAATTAAAATTAAGGTTTTACTTTGGATTATGATGTAATTTTGGCTTCTTATAATGGTAGTAAATACATTGAGGAGCAAATTCTTAGCATTCTAGGTCAAACTGTTAGGCCTAAAGCTATTTATATTAGAGATGATTGTTCTTCTGATGACACTATTGCCATTATAGAAAATATAGCCAAAGAATTTGATAATATAATCTTACTTGACGATAATTTGGGTAATTTAGGTTACGTAAAAAATTTTGAGGTATTAGTTAAATCCGTACGATCAAAATATTTTTTCTTTTCCGACCAAGATGATATTTGGTTGGAAAATAAAGCTGAAACAATGTTGAATAATATAATAGATGAAAATAAATCTAGTTGCTTTAGCAATGCTTATGTAACAGATAGCCAGTTACGTATACAGGGCAGTAAGTTAGATGATTCTATTTATTATAAATTGAATAAAAAAAATGGAATACTAGTAAATAATTTTGTTACTGGTGCAACCTTGCTCTGTAAATCGGATTTCGTCATTTCATTACTTCCTTTCCCTGACGGTATACCTCATGACTATTGGATTGCAGCAAACTCAGAGGTTAGAGGAGAGCTTTGTTACGTAAATAATGAGTTAATATATTACCGACAACATGATGACAACCTTATTGGTTCTAATATCGGAGAAGGTTATATCGCAAGGATCCGGAAGTCTCTTACTAAGGATAATGTTAAGAAGAGAAAAGCAGCAATTTTCGAGAAAGTTAGATTGCTAAGAGAAATTAACAATAGAAATGGGGATATTAAAATTTCAAAAGACGTTGCCACCATAATAGAAAGTAGATATTACTGTTATTATAATCACGGAAGCTTTATAACCATATTTCAATTATTTAAATTAATGAATATTAAAGAATTCATTTACTTGTTATATGACGTTTTTAAATTAAGGAAAAGCCAATGATAATAAATTTTGTCATTAATTGATTTTTACTTATTTACTTCTGTTTTTTATGTAAGGTAAATGTTTTGAATCTATTTTTTTTTAAAAGGAAAATAAATTTCACACTTGGATTTGTATTATTCCTAATTACAACATTTTATTTAATTCCTTCCAGGGTCTTTGATATACCTATGTTATACATTATCAATGTCCCTCTGGCTTTTATCTTTATTTCTAAATGCTTAATGGAATTGAAGATAGATAAGTTTAGTCTTTACTTTTTATTTTATCTTGTATTTTTGTTATTTTTGACTATTGGATTTTCTTATTATCATGCGGCGTCTGACTTATATATAATAAAAGTTATTATTATATCCATTATGCTGTTTTTGTCATCGAGAGCTATTGTCGATCTCTATCATAGCTTATATGATGAATATTGGAAGTATTATGTTTTAAGAAATATTATATTAGCTGTTTTTGTAAATGTAGCCTTTTCAATCTTAATCATTTACAGTAAAGATTTTGGTGTGGAATTTTATAATATATTTGGTCTTTCAGAAACAGCTAGAGTATATTTTGAGTTGGGAAGGCGAATTAGTGGCATGTTTGAGAGTGGTTTTTCAATATTGTCTGTTTTCTATGGGTTTTCAGTATTTATTACCTTTATATTCATGTCTAATTATAACTTTAGCAATAGAAATGTAATATATCTATACTTATTTGCCGCACTTTCTTCGCTAGCGGCTGTGTATTCTGGAAGGACCGGGATGATATTGATCTCTTCTATCTGCCTTTTGTCCCTGATCTTACCTTCTTATTTTTTAAGAATAAAAAAATCGATCCTTTATCGCGTTTTCTTTATGGTATTAATATTTTTGGTACTTACTTTTTTTATTTACACTGAAGAAGTTATGTATTTTTATATGTGGGCATTTTCTTTATTCTTTGAAAACTCAAGTCAAATTTCAGGTGATACTGTTAACTATATTATAAATAACATGCTGATCATTCCAAATGATGTGATTTTTGGTGATGGGAATTTTGGTAGAAGCAATAATATGCCCTATATAGATAGTGATCTTGGATTGATACTTCTAACGAATTTCGGCGGGTTAATTTATTCTATTTTGTTCATTGGTAGTTTTTTTGTAATATCATTTTTCCTATCAATCTGTACAAAAAGTTCAGTTTTCAAACCTTTCGTTGCTGTATGTTTCTTTATGTTACCATTTTTAAACCTAAAAGACGTCTATATTTTAGGATCTTCGGGAGTTACACAGCTAATTTATTTGGTTCTGTCTGCTCATTTTTTAAGCTGTGTAGTGAAAAAGAAAGAAGCTAAATATTAGTTATGCGTACTTTAATTTTTATTATTAATTATTGTAAGTAGCTAAAATAACACTTTTAGGAATGTTACTATGAATAAAAAGTTGGTGTTTTTTACTGTTGTTTATAATCCAGATGACAACGTATATGTAAATATATCGAATGCTATCGATAAAGGTTTTGATGTTTTCGTTTATTTGAACCATGCCAGTGAAGATGATATAATTCGGCTAAAAAAAATGGGTATCAATATACTCGGGGACAATATTAACGCAGGGCTTGGTGTTGCATTTAATGATCTAGAAACTATGCTACTTAAAAATGGAGGTGGTGATTTTCTTTACTTTGATCAAGATACTATTGTTGGTAGAGAAACGTTGAGCAACATACTTACAAGGTATAGAGGTGATCTGAAAGATAATGATGGCTACTCAATATTTTATACTAGCGAAAATGTTGAAAAGTTTAAATCTGGTTTTTTCCCGAGTAGCGGTTGTCTATTTAGAATCAATGAAGAATCACTAATGCATAATCGAAGTTATCATGTTGAATGTGTAGATTATGAATATTGCTGCCAAACTATTATTGATGGTGGAAGCATAAAACCTATAAGTATTAAAGGGATTGACCACGAGTCTCTACAAGACAGTACAGAGAAGAGCTTTCTGGGTAAAAGAGTTATATTTAGGGTTTACCCAAGTAGCAGAGTAAAAGATTTTAACTATTCCCATGTAAGGCTAATTGTTTTTTCGATACTAAACCTTAGGTTTAAATTAGCCTTTTTTCTTATAAAGTCGTTGTTTGCATTTAACGCAGGTAATATAAAGAATAGAATTTTGGATTTTATATCATGTTAGTTTCAATTGTAATTTTGTCATATAATCGACCTCAACAAGTCAGGAGAATTCTTGAAAACTTTGTCGATGTCAAAAGCGACGAATTCTGTATAATTATTAAGGATGACGTCTCCCCCTTAATTGGTGAAATAAAAGATATTTGTTCTGAGTTTCAAGATGTTTTATCGGTGCCTCTCAGTCTTCATCAGAATGAAAAAAATATGGGTTATGATTCTAACCTTATGGACTCATTCTATATTACGAACTCTCAATATGTTTACTTGTTGAGTGATGATGACTTTATTGTAGGGAATGAGTTTTTAGATGTTATATCTGAGTTGAAAAAAAGTCGCAAACCTTTTTATATTAGTTCATATATCGAATCAGGTGAGATGAAAAGAGTTGTTGACTCGAACTTTAATATTTTAGAACTCTCTACTTCTCAACTTATTTATAACTCAATACTCTTCTCTGGTTTGATTTTTGATAGGGAAAAAGTCTGTTCATTGAAATTAGACAAGGTATTTTTGTCTTCATGTATTTATACGCAAGTTTACTTAACCGTAGCTCTCAACTATGAATTTTCAGATTATAAGTATATAAATAGTGGAGCTTTGGTTTTAGGGGGGGACGGTGAGAATTACTTTGGAAAGAATGAAGCAGCTAAAAATAAGTCTGCCCTCCAAGATAGAGCATCTATTTTATCCAACTTAAGGTACCAAGTCTTTCTGAGAAAAGTAATTCTTAATCTTTCATCAATATATTCCGAAGATATACTAGAGTCCTTCAATAAGGAATATAATAGAAGGTTGATTAGCTATGCTCTAAGGTGCAAAAGTAATGGCGGAGTAGCGTACAAAGAATTCAGATATTTGTTAAAAGAATTGGGGATCCCTTATAAATTATCCACAGGTTTATCTTTGTCTGTGGTGAGTTTGTTACCGCAAGGCTTTTGTGATTATTTTTATAAACAAGGTATCAGGTTTCTCAAAAAGTCAGGTTGATTTGATTCGAGATAAGGAAGAGTATGTTAAACATTTTTAGCAAAAAAATATTATTGATTACTGGTGGGACTGGCTCTTTTGGAAACGCAGTTCTTGACCGTTTTCTAAAAACGGACATCGGTGAAATCCGAATTTTTTCGCGCGACGAGAAAAAACAAGATGATATGCGGAAGAAGTACAATTCGCCTAAACTAAAGTTTTATATTGGCGATGTGCGAGATTATAACTCTATTTTGTCTGCAACTCGCGGTGTTGACTTTGTTTATCATGCAGCAGCTCTTAAGCAAGTCCCCTCTTGTGAATTCCATCCGATGGAGGCTGTTAAGACCAATGTGTTAGGAACAGAGAATGTTCTAGAAGCTTGTATTGCAAACGAAGTTGCGAGAGTTGTCTGTTTAAGCACTGATAAAGCCGTCTATCCAATTAATGCTATGGGTATTTCAAAAGCGATGATGGAAAAAGTCATTGTTGCTAAATCCCGTAATGTTGATCCTAACAAGACTGTTATATCAGCTACACGTTACGGTAATGTTATGGCATCTCGTGGTTCCGTTATCCCACTGTTTTTGCGCCAAATCATTAATGGCGATGCAATAACAATTACAGACCCTAACATGACACGCTTTATGATGACTCTTAACGATGCTGTGGATCTTGTATTGCATGCATTTACACACGGTGTTAATGGTGACATTTTCGTGCAAAAAGCTCCCGCTGCAACTATTGATGTTTTAGTACAGGCTTTGAAAACCATTACGTCCAAACCTGAACATGAAGTCAATGTGATAGGCACTCGTCATGGTGAAAAACTGTATGAGGCATTATGTAGCCGTGAAGAGATGTTTGTTGCTGAAGATCAAGGTGGTTACTACCGAATTCCTTCAGACAACAGAGATTTAAATTATTCACAGTATGTTGAAGAAGGTGAGCAAGATTTAAGTGTTATTGAAGATTATAACTCTCACAATACCGATCGCTTAGATGTAGCTGGTATGGTTAAGCTACTTCATAAGTTGGATTTTATTGTTGATATCGAAGCTGGCAGTCTTAACGTGCCAGAGGGTGTGTAATGAGAATTTTAGTTACAGGCGCAAATGGCTTTATTGGCAAAAACCTTTGTTTTCAACTAGCAGAGCAAGGTTTTACAGATATCGTTAAAATTGACCGAGCCCATTCACTTCAAGAGCTAGATAATGCGTTAGAGACAGCAGATTTTATTTATCATTTGGCTGGTGTTAATCGGCCAAAAAATGACGATGAATTCAAACAAGGTAATGCTGATCTAACTTCGCATATTGTAACTAAGCTAAACGAACTAAATAAAGCTACACCCATTCTTCTAACTTCTTCGATACAAGCAGAACAATCGAACCCATATGGTGTCAGTAAAGCTCAGGCAGAAGACGTTGTAAATGAATACGGCTTACAGTCTCAAGCAAAAGTTTATATCTATCGTTTGCCAAATGTCTTTGGTAAGTGGTGCCGACCAAACTACAACTCAATGGTTGCTACTTTCTGTCATAATGTAGCAAACGGTCTACCGTTGACGATCAATGACCCTGCCGCAAAAGTTAATTTAGTTTACATCGATACAGTTTGTGAACATTTTATTAATCATCTAAATCATGACGAGGAACCTGGAGAGCAACAAATTGAGCCAATTTATCCAACAACGGTTGGTGAGGTTGCTAACGCGCTTGAGTCATTTAAAAAGAGCAAGTCATCTTTGATAACTGAAAACGTAGGGTCTGGCTTCTTACGAGCACTTTATTCTACCTACATTAGTTACTATTCCCCAGAACAGTTCTCATATACAGTCCCAGCTTATACAGATCCTCGTGGTTCTTTTTGTGAACTTTTAAAAACTAAGGATGCAGGGCAGTTTTCTTTCTTTACTGCTCATCCGGGTATTACGCGTGGCGGGCATTATCATCATTCAAAAAATGAGAAATTCTTGGTTATTAAGGGGCAAGCAAGATTTCGGTTTGAACATATCTCAACTGGTGAATGCTACGAGTTAGATGTTACGGGTGATGATTACCGAGTGGTCGAAACTGTCCCTGGTTGGACTCATGATGTGACTAATATTGGTGACTCTGAACTTATTGTAATGCTATGGGCTAACGAAATCTTTGACCGCGAAAAACCAGACACTTTTTCAAAGCCGCTGTAGGAATAAAAAATGAAAAAACTAAAAGTAATGTCAGTGGTCGGTACTAGACCTGAAATCATTCGATTATCTAGAGTGTTGGCTAAATTAGATGAGCACTGTGACCATGTTCTTGTTCATACAGGTCAAAACTACGACTTCGAGCTTAACGAAGTCTTTTTTAGTGATTTAGGTGTACGTAAACCGGATTATTTTTTAAGTGCTGCTGGTAAAAATGCAGCAGAGACCATTGGGCAAGTGATCATCAAGGTGGATCAAGCATTAGAAGAGATCCAGCCTGACGCAATGTTAGTTTTGGGTGACACTAATTCTTGCTTGTCTGCCATACCCGCAAAACGTCGAAAAGTACCCATTTTTCATATGGAAGCAGGCAATCGCTGTTTTGATCAACGTGTACCAGAAGAAACTAACCGCCGTATTGTTGATCACACCGCCGATATAAACCTAACTTATAGCTCGATTGCGCGAGATTACTTACTTGCGGAAGGTCTACCTGCTGATCGAGTGATAAAAACAGGCAGTCCAATGTTTGAGGTGCTAAGTCAGTATATGCCTCAAATTGATGGCTCAGATGTGCTAGCCCGATTAAAACTTGAAAAAGGGCAGTTTTTTGTGGTGAGTGCTCATCGTGAAGAAAATGTAGACTCTCCAAAACAATTAGCGAAGCTTGCCGAGACACTAAACACTGTTGCAGAGTATTATAATTTACCAGTAATAGTCTCAACACATCCTAGAACTCGTAACCGAATTGAAGCTCAAGGTATTGAGTTTCATCAGAACATTAAATTACTCAAACCTTTGGGTTTTCATGACTATAATCATCTTCAGAAAAATGCCAAAGTGGTTCTCTCTGACAGCGGAACAATTAATGAAGAGTCTTCGATCATGAATTTCCCTGCATTAAATTTGCGCGAAGCACATGAACGCCCAGAGGGGATGGAAGAGGCTTCGGTTATGATGGTTGGTTTAGATGTAGAGCGTGTAATGCAAGCGCTGCAGGTATTAGAAACTCAGCCAAGTGGTCATGAGCGATTATTACGCCCAGTATACGATTACAGCATGCCTAATGTATCTGATAAAATGGTCAGAATCATTCACTCCTATACAGATTACGTTAAACGCGTTGTTTGGAAAGAGTATTAAATGAATTAGCTCGTGGGTTTAGCTCACGAGTTATAAGATAGAGCCATATATGAAAATTCTTTTGTTAACTCAATGGTTTGAGCCTGAACCAACTTTTAAGGGGCTCCTTTTTGCACAAGCGTTGCGTGATGAAGGACATGAGGTTGAAGTTCTGACTGGTTTTCCAAACTACCCAGGTGGGAAATTATACGACGGTTACAAAATTAACATTTACCAAAAAGAGATTATGGATGGTATCACGGTTCATAGGGCACCTTTATATCCAAGCCATGATGGCTCAGCCTCTAAACGAGTCTTAAACTATGTATCTTTTGCGGTTTGTAGTTTCCTTGTTGGGATGTTGAAAACTCGAAATGTTGATGTGATTTATTGTTACCATCCCCCTCTAACAACATCTTTGTCTGCTTGTTTGTTGGGACTGTTTAAGCGAGTTCCGTTCGTGGTAGATGTGCAAGATTTGTGGCCTGATACGTTGTCTGCAACTGGAATGATAAATAACAAAAGACTCCTTAATGTCGTAGGTAAAACTTGTGACCTTATATATAAGAGAGCATCAAAAATTGTTGTTCTATCTCCAGGTTTTAAAAATAGAATAATATCTCGCGGTGTGTCGGAGAAAAAAATTGAAGTGATTTATAATTGGTGTAATGAGCCAGCTCTAAATAACTTGGAATATACAGACTTAAAAATGCCAGAAAATGGAAATTTAAATCTATTATTTGCCGGTAATCTTGGCTTTGCCCAAGGGTTACCTTCAATTATTCAGGCCGCAGAGATTTTGAATAAAGATAATGTTGGAGTTAATATTGTTTTTCTTGGTGATGGGGTCGCTAAACAGGCTGCAATAGAAAAGAGTAAAGAGCTTGGATTAAGCAACGTATATTTTTTACCAAGAGTTCCAATGCAGCAAGTAGGATCATTACTTTCTTGTGCTGATATTCTACTCGTCCATTTAAACAAAAACGAACTATTCGAAATTACAGTTCCTTCAAGGACTCAAGCAAACATGGCAATGGGTAAACCAATCATAATGGGAGTTTCCGGTGACGCCTCTGATTTGATAACTAAAGCAGGAGCTGGTGTAACGTGCCAACCAGACAACCCTGAGTCACTAGCTGAGGCGATAGCGTATGTATGCGACTTATCAGATAGTGAGCGACTGAGTCTGGGGAATGCAGGAAAGAATTATTATGAGCAGAACTTGTCACTAAAACAGGGAGTAGCAAAGTTTATTTCAGTTTTTGAGGAGGTTCGATGAAAAGGTTGTTTGACTTCTGTGTATCGCTTTCTGCACTAATTCTCTTGTTTCCTATAATTGCTTTTGTTGCATGGAAGATTAGGAGAAACCTTGGTTCTCCCGTTCTTTTTAGACAAACTCGTCCAGGGTTGCACGGGACTCCATTTGAAATGGTTAAATTTCGTTCTATGAAGGATGCCGTTGATTCCAAGGGAAGGCTTTTACCCGACAGTGAGCGTTTAACTTCATTTGGCAAAAAGCTTAGGTCTTCAAGTTTGGATGAATTACCGGGTTTATGGAATGTGCTTAAGGGCGATATGAGCTTAGTGGGTCCAAGACCTCTTTTGATGAAGTATTTACCATTGTATAATGCGCGCCAAGCAACACGGCATAATGTGCGCCCGGGCATCACTGGGTGGGCTCAAGTCAATGGACGTAATGCGATAAGCTGGGAACAGAAATTCGAGTATGATGTTTGGTATGTATCAAATCAATCTCTTCTTCTGGACCTGAGAATACTATTTTTGACGGTCAAGAAGGTATTTATTAAAGAGGGAATTTCAGCTGATGGTGAGGCAACGATGACTGAATTTAAAGGGAGTGATCGTGAATAAAACCTTCTATATTTTGGGGGCAGGGGGATTTGCAAGAGAAGTCTACTCATACCTTAGGGAAAATCGATTTAAAATTGATGGTTTTTCCTGTGCTGGCTTTTTAGACGATAACCCTCAAGCATTAGATGATTTTTTTCTTGAACATAGCATTGTAAATGGTTTACTTACAAAAGAGCTACCAAAATGTTCTAAGTTAGTGATGGCAATTGCCAATCCTAGCTTGAAGGAGAAGCTCTATAAGTTTTATAAGAATCTTGGGCATGAGTTTATTACCTATGTACATGATTCAGCATTTGTTGGTGAATCTGTTGTGCTTGGGGAAGGAACTATAGTATCACCTCAAAGTGTAATAACGGCTAACGTTAGCATTGGTAACTGTAATACAATCAATGTTTTATCGACGATTGGACATGATGCAAAAATCGGTGATTTCTGCACTTTGAGCGGTCATTGTGATATCACTGGATTTGTTGAACTTGGTTCTAAGGTCTTTGTGGGATCTAGTGCAGCCGTAATACCTAAGGTAAAAGTTGGAAATGACGCTGTGATAGGTGCAGGCAGCGTAGTTATATCGAAAGTAAAACCTGGATTGACAGTGTTTGGTAATCCAGCAAAGAAAATTAAATAGGAGTTTAAATATGAGTAATGTAAATCAATTGTTGGAAATCGTCGCAGAAATTCTAGAGGTTGATGATGTTAGTTTAGAAACACCGCTAAATGAAGATAATTGGGATTCTTTAGCTGTTGTTACATTTATTTCTGAAGCTGATAATGAGTTTGATAAGGTTGTATCACCATCAGAAGTTAACAAGGTAACAAAAGTTGCTGATTTGTTAGAGCTAATTAAGTAACTAGAGAGGTTTCTAGATGTTAACAATAAACAATGTCGGCATCTCTGCGGTTGCAACGTCAGTACCAGAGAAAGTCGTTAGTAATTATGAACTAGCAACTAAGTACGGCAGTGAGGAAATTAATAAACTGATCTCAAGTGTTGGTGTTCATGAACGGAGAGTATCTGGAGATGCAATCACAAGCGCTGATTTATGTTTGGACGCAGCTAGAAACCTTATTCAAAGTAAAGAGATAGACGTCTCTGATATCCAAGCTGTTATTTTTGTTTCACAGACCCCAGAATATCAACTACCAGCGACTGCTTGTATTTTGCAAAATAAATTACAGCTACCAAGCACAGCTTTAGCATTTGATATTAATATGGGTTGTTCGGGATATGTGTACGGCTTGCAAGTAGCAGCTAGTTTAGTCAATAGTGGATTGAAGCATGTACTGTTACTTGTTGGCGACACAATCAGCAAGATCGTCAAGCCAGGAGATAGGAGCACAGAGCTTCTCTTTGGTGATGCGGGCACTGCTACGTTGGTTTCAGGCTTAGAGACATCAAAAATGTCATTTAGTCTTGGCACTGATGGTTCTGGTTATCAACACATTATCGCAAAAGAGCCTATTTTAAGTAATAGCTTTAAGGGAAGGGCTGATAATTATTCATTTTTGGAAATGAATGGTGGGGAGGTTTTTTCTTTCACACTAAAAACTGTACCAAAGCTTATTCGTAGTTTCTTGAGTGAACTTTCTCTTGTCCCTGAGATGATAGATAACTGCTTCTATCATCAAGCGAATCACTTTATGATTAAGCACTTATCTAAGAAGTCAAAATTTTCAGAAAACCAAGTTCCCATATCTATTGATAAGTATGGCAATACCAGTGGTGCCTCTATTCCTGTAACTATCTGTGCGGTACCTAGGGAGTCATATACAAGCACCTTGTTTGTTGGATTTGGTGTTGGGTTGTCATGGGGTGCTGTATATTGCGATCTTTCTAATACATTAATACTACCAGTAAGTGAGTTTTCTAGTGGCGAATAATATTTTAGAGAATAAAAAAGTGCTGATTACAGGAGGCTCTTCCGGTATCGGTAGAGCTATTGCCCAAGTTTTTAGTCAACAAGGTGCTCAAGTTATAATCGTGGGGCGAAATACTCACCGCCTTGAGCAAACATTAGCGTCGCTCGAAAATGGGGAGCATTTAGCGCTACAATGTGATTTGGCCTCCCCATCTTCAATAGAAAGTTTATTTAAAGATCTATGTAATAATATTGGTGAGTTAGACGCAGTAATACATTGCGCGGGTATTCAGAAAACGTTGCCATTACAAGCTTTAAAAGAAACTGATTTCGAACAGGTTTTCAACACCAATGTTAAATCTGCCCAGTTTTTAGCTAAATCCTATCGAAAGAAAGGAAGATATAATGCGTTTGGTAGCTCATTAGTTTTCTTAAGTTCTGTCGCAGGAACATGTGGTGAGCCAGCGATCTCAACATATTCAGCCTCAAAGGCAGCTTTATTAGGTCTGAGTAAGTCCTTGGCATCAGAGTTAGCAAGAAACAGAATTAGGGTTAACTGTATTGCTCCGGGGCATGTTGAGACTGAAATGGCAATTGAGTTTTCTAAAACTCTAACGGCAGAACAGAATCAAAGAATACACGACAAGCATCCTCTCGGCTTAGGCCAGCCAGAAGATGTCGCTAATGCTGCGTTATATTTAGCTAGTGGTTTATCTCGATGGGTAACGGGCACGACATTATATGTTGATGGAGGTTACAGTGCACAATAAGGCAGCTATTCTCGGGGTTTCATCTTATCTACCTACTAATCGTTTGACGAATGAACAATTAGCTATCGAATATCCAGATTGGAGCGTAGATAAAATATTTGAAAAGACAGGTATTAAATCCCGCCCAATTGCTAGTAAAGAAGACTCTTGTTCATCTATGGCAATAGAAGCCTCAAAGCGTTTATTTGAAAAGCTAAATGTAGAGCCTAGTTGTATCGACTATGTTTTGCTGTGCACGCAAAGTCCGGATTTCAAATTACCTACAACAGCATGCATTGTTCAGAACAAATTAGGTATCCCAACAACCGCCGGTGCTTTGGACTTTAACTTAGGCTGTTCTGGTTATGTCTATGGCTTAAGCCTTGCCAAAGGTCTTATTGAGTCGGGACAATCTAAAAATGTACTCCTTATTACATCAGAGTTGTATTCGCGCTATATCAATGACCAAGATAAAAGTGTACGCACATTATTTGGAGATGCGGCTACGGCTACTTTAATTGGAGTTACTGAGTCAAATGATGAGTATATTGGTGGGATTGTACTTGGTAGTGATGGTGCTGGGGATAAAAACTTAATTGTTCCTCATGGTGGTTCACTAAACCCTATCGTGGAGTCATCTAATTTCGCGACTGTTGATAGTAGTGGGAACTGTAGAAGTTTAGCTGACTTGTATATGAATGGTGCAGAAATATTAACGTTTACTTTAAAGGCTGTACCAAAGTTAGTTGCCAGTGTTTTGAGTAAGTCTAATTTAGAGGTTTCTGATGTAGATAAGGTTGTCTTTCATCAAGCAAATAAGTTTATGTTAGATAAGTTACGCAAGAAAACCCAATTTACAGAACAGCAGTTTTTAGTTTCTTATGAACACTATGGTAATACTGTATCTTCAACTATCCCATTAGGACTCGAGCTCGCACAAAGCGAAGGTAGACTAAAATCAGGTGATAATGTCCTGTTGTGCGGTTTTGGTGTTGGTTACTCTTGGGCTGGTGCAATGATAAAGTGGTCAGATAATGCTTAATATTCCATTCTCTCCTTGGCCTAGCTTCACGAATGAAGAAGCAGAGGCTGTAAAAAATGTTTTATTATCAAATAAGGTAAACTATTGGACTGGCAATGAGTGCCGCGAATTTGAAAAAGAGTTTGCAGCGTGGGTCGGTTGTGATTACGCAGTGTCGTTGGCCAACGGCACACTAGCGTTAGATATTGCATTAAAGGCTTTAGGTGTGGCAACTGGGGATGAGGTGATTACTACACCTCGTACGTTTTTAGCCTCTGCATCGTCGATAGTAACAGCGGGTGCGACCCCAATATTTGCGGATGTAGATATAAACAGCCAAGCAATAACTGCAGAATCTATTGAAGCTGTGCTTACAGAGAAAACCAAGGCCGTGATTGTCGTGCATCTTGCTGGTATGCCCGCTGAAATGGACGCTATAATGGCCTTATCTGCTAAACACGGTTTTTACGTCATTGAGGATTGCGCCCAGGCTCATGGTGCAAAATATAAAGGGCGTAGTGTGGGAAGTATTGGTCACATCGGTGCGTGGTCATTCTGCCAAGATAAGATTATGACCACAGGAGGGGAAGGCGGTATGGTTACGACTAACAATGAAAATTTGTGGTCGTTTATGTGGTCTTATAAAGACCATGGTAAAAATTATGATTCGATATACAACAAAGAACACCCGCCCGGCTTTCGTTGGTTGCATGATAGTTTCGGAACCAATTGGCGGATGACAGAGATGCAAGCTGTCATTGGACGAATTCAGCTGACTCATATGGCGAATTGGACGAAAAAGCGTCAATCTAATGGCAGGGCTATTGATGCCGCAGTGTCAGACTTGAATGTTGTTCGTCGTGTTATTGTACCTGAATATAGTGAACACGCTGAATATAAGCACTATTTGTTTATTAGACCTGAATATCTGGCTGAAAACTGGACTCGTGATAAGATTGTCGACGCGATTAATGCAGAAGGTGTACCTGCATTTCAAGGAAGCTGCTCTGAGGTGTATTTAGAAAAAGCATTTGATAATACAACATGGCGCCCGACAAACCGATTGAGTTCTGCAAGTGAACTCGGGGAGACGAGTTTAATGTTTCTGGTACACCCGAGTTTAACTCAACTAGAAGTTAATGAAACTTGCCGTGTGATACGTAAAGTTCTTTTAGAAGCCCAAAGCTAAATTATGCACAGGACTTTTGACTCAAACTAAGATTTATTATTAAAACGTCAGTACAATACTGACGTTTTGTTTTTATAAGTGAATTATATGGCTAGGCTTAATTTTATTTGGAATCTTTCTCGTTTCAATAAGCGACTGATAAGTGTTTTTATTGACGCGCTGTTTGTAATAACTTCGTTCTATGCTGCATATTGGACTCGTATTGGCCATATTAAACCTTTAAACGATGAACTCAATCAGTACGTGTTGATTGGTACATTGCTAGTTACATTGCTGGCGTTTAGTAAATTGGGATTGTATCGTGCTGTTCTACGCTATCTTACTTTTCATGCGTTGGCTGTCGTTAGTATCGGTACCTTGATTTCTGCTACAACGGTGGCGTTTCTCGCATTTTATTTAGATGCGTCAGTCCCTCGCTCTGTTCCGATCATCTATGGGACTTTTCTGTGTTTACTTTGTGGTGGCTCGCGCTTAATTGTACGAGTACTAGTCGCACAAGCTAATAGTAAAGGGCGTAAAAAAGTATTGATTTACGGTGCTGGTTCAGCAGGGCGTCAACTGGCACTGGCATTAAGAACGTCTGAAAGTCATAAGGTTGTAGGTTTCATTGATGAAGACAAAACATTAGAGAACACTGTTCTTATGGGGCTGCGTGTTTTCGATATTAGTGATTCAGAGACTGTGCTTAATAAATATAGCGTAGAGCAGATATTACTAGCCGTGCCTAGTGCCTCCCGTTCGAGGCGTAAGCAGATTTTAGACTCGTTATTTGATTTACCAGCTGAGGTTCTCACTGTTCCTGATATGAAGGATATTGTTGAAGGTAAAGCGAGTATTGATGAACTAAAAGATGTGCCCATTGAGGACTTACTCGGACGAGACCCTGTAGATCCTCAGCAATCGCTGATGGAAGCCAACATTAAAGGGAAAGTTGTCATGGTGACTGGAGCTGGAGGGTCTATTGGCTCTGAGCTTTGTCGTCAGATAATTAAACAAAAACCAACGACGTTATTACTGTTTGAGCTATCAGAATTTGGTCTTTACCAAATTGATCGTGAGTTATCGACCTTGGTACAGGTAAATGAACTCGATGTGGAAATTATTCCACTGCTTGGATCTGTTCAGCGAATTAACCGATTAGCGACAGTAATGAAGAGTTTCTCTGTTCAGACCGTGTATCATGCTGCTGCGTATAAACATGTTCCTTTAGTTGAATATAATGTCGTGGAAGGAGTACGAAACAATGTGTTTGGTACTTACTATACCGCTAAGGCTGCCATAGAAGCTCATGTCGAGTCTTTCGTACTTATTTCAACGGACAAAGCGGTTCGACCAACCAATGTTATGGGAACTACCAAACGTGTTGCTGAATTGGGGCTTCAGGCTCTAGCTCAACAGGAAAAAGAGAAAACTACCGGGACTCGATTCTGTATGGTGCGCTTTGGTAATGTCTTAGGATCTTCTGGCTCTGTTATTCCTTTGTTTAAAAAACAGATAGCCAAAGGCGGGCCTATTACAGTGACACACCCTGATATCATCCGTTACTTCATGACGATTCCGGAAGCAGCTCAGCTCGTGATACAAGCCGGAGCGATGGGTAAAGGAGGGGATGTATTCGTGCTTGATATGGGCGATCCTGTTAAAATTACCGACTTAGCTACCAACCTTGTGCATTTATCGGGACTGGAAGTTAAAGATGAAGAGCATCCTTATGGAGATGTTGAAATATTGTTTTCTGGCTTACGCCCAGGGGAAAAATTATTTGAAGAGCTTTTGATTGGCGATAATGTTGAACAAACAGCACATGAGCGAATTATGACAGCCAACGAATCATTCTTACCTATTGAAGAATATAAGATGTTAATAGATGAGTTAGATACTGCATGCCATAACTTTGAACATGAAAAAATTCGTCAACTTTTGTTAAGTGCCCCCGCTGAGTTTTCTCCTACAGATGGCATAGGTGATTTAGTTTGGCTACATACCAACAAGTAATTTAGATACATTATTGGCTCTACTCATGATTTATTCGCTTTTTTGATGTTATGTTGTATATGGATGGATCGCTGTTTGATTATGCATAGAGCATTCCTGACATATAACCGCTTATATTGATGGAGAGCAGTAGAAAAAGTATCTTGAGTAGTTACCTTAGTGGTGTTTTTTTCCGTAAAGCATTTTAAATTAGACGATTATCTGGTGGGGCTTTAAAACCATTTTATGTGAAAACATAAAGTGGTTTTTTTATATCTACTTGTTTCATTTTTATATAGACAGTAGCAAACGGATGATTAGGAAGCAGAGTTTGCCATGCTTATTCAACCAGCAAGAGCTCATCAATGAAAGGGAATCGAGAGGCGTGCTGGCGGTAAGGCCCGGTGTTACGGGGTTGGCTCAAATCAATGATATCGACATGTCGACACCTAAACTGTTGGCGGAATGGGATCAACGTATGCTCATGACTTTAACGACCAAGCTTTACTTTCAATACATCATTCAAACGGTATTGGGCAAAGGGGCAGGTGATCGAGTGTGAGTTGCGATGCTTAAGGCTCACCATATATGAGGCCTGTTCCAACTTTTACAGGTTTGTGTGCTGCAGACCCTCTAATATGATGCTTTATAAGGTATTGTTTATGATTTACCCATTTACTTGAATGTGGTTATTAACTATCATGTTGTTCAATTAGTTGTTCAATTAGTTGTTTAAGCTGAGTGCTTTATTTTGAGATATCTAATAAGTAAGAGGTTTTAGGGTAGCTTTACCTCTCTTGCTTGTGGTGTTTTTTCATATCGCTTTCGAAATATCTTGCTTAGTTGATGTTCGGTGTTTAACCCAATCACTTTCGTGAAGGAAAACCGTGCAGTAAAAGTGTCACGATACATGAACAAGTGAGGTGTACTGATATGTCCCTCGTTTGTATCGATATGATTTGCCTATAGCTCAGATTTGCTAGGAAAATCAGCCTCAGTTCAGTTTGAAATATGGAAGATATAATTATATGAAAATGCAGTGGTTAGCTAGGGTTTCACCGTTGTTGTTGCTATCAGCATCAGCTGTCGGAGCTGAAAACTTATACGTAGGCGCTAAAGTCGGTAATGTAACTGCCGATAACTTTGCACCATTAGTCGAAAGCCGCACGGCTATCGATGATTCAGATACGTCTTACGGCTTATTTGTTGGTTACCATATCGTAGACACACTAGCGATCGAGGGTGGTTATAACTACCTTGGTGAGTACGATCTTAAAGATATTGCCGGCGGTAGCTACGAAGCAAGCAGCTTTGATGTTGTTCTAAAAGCGTCTGGCAATGTAACCGATAGCCTAGCGTTATACGCTAAAGGTGGTTTTGCCGTTTATGACTGGAAAGCAAACGGCCCGGGTGTTGAGTCTGACGATTCTGGCGTTACTCCAACGATTGCTTTTGGTTCTGAATACTCGATTACATCAGCGATGAAGGTTGGTATTGAATACCAGCTATATCAAGATATTGGTGGCGTAGATATCGACTCGTTTAATGTTGCTTTGTCACATAGCTTCTAATCATTTGTAGGGATAAATTGTGAAATATAAAATTTTAGCGTTATCAGTCGTTGGTGCAATCCTTGGTGGTTGTGGCAGTGACAACAACAACAGCGTGCCACCGGAGCAAGCGTACCGTAATATCATGGCATTCGACCCTGCAGTTATGGGTATGAAAGGCACCTACAGCTGTGACAATGGTGCAACTGGTTCTCTAGAAGAAACAAACTACCACGGTGTTTCTGAAGTTACGGACCTTACCGTTTTAAACTACCCTGAAACTTGTACATTTGCTTACAATGCAACTGCGGGTGCTGTGGACGTTTCAAACGGTAAAGACATGAGTCAAGTAAGCTACAAGTTCCCTAAAGGCTTAGCGAACTACGATGATCTTGTGACATCTTCTCCAATCTCTACTTTGATTGAAAAAGAGCTAGATGGTGCAGCATACAACGAAGCTACAGGTATTCAAGTACTGAAAGATCTTGGCTTAGATAGCTTACTAAACAACGGCAGTGTGAGCAGTGTTGCTGACTTCTTACGTCGTACTGATGAAGTAATCAAAACTCTTCCGGCATCTGAAGCAAGCCTAGTGTCAGCAACCGCGGCAGTACTATCAGACGTACTTGTTGTAAGCCCAACGGCAACAGCTAGTGAGTTAGCGGCGGCAACGGAGTCAATTACACAAGAAGTTATTACAACCTACCCTGACTATCCTGAAGCACCAGGTGGCGGTGAGATTTACCTAGATCTAAAAGAAGATCCGAAGTTAATTGAAGATGCAGTGAAAGACCCTAGTAATGTAGGTACTCTTCCACCGCCAAAAGATTCTGAACCTGTTCCAGACCCAGATGAAGGTACTCCACCACCAACTGGCGGTACTGGTGGTACTGGTGGTACTGGCGGCGGCGGTAACGGCGGTGGTACTGGCGGCTAATTTTAAGATTGATAATAAAAGGCACCAATCGGTGCCTTTTTTACATGCTGTTACTATTAACATAGTTACCACCAAACATAGTCGCTATTAAACGTAGCCACTGCGAATACTGTTCTAACCTATTGTATAACAATGAAAATACTCAGCCATTCTAGAAACGCAGCGCTCATTGCATCCGTCAGTGCGTTAGTTCTTGCTCCCAATGCTTACGCTGTCGATAACTTAATGTCGTCTCAAAGCTACACTGGTGCGATCATCGTGCCTAATGCTCAAGTGATGGATACGGGCGATATCTCTTACCTCTATGGTCAAGGTGTACCGTACAAAGGAAAAACCAGCGAGCTAGACAACATTTTGTTTAGTGTTGGCCTGTTTGAAGGCTTTGAAGCCGCAGGGCGAATTGTTACCAAAACCTACGATTGCCATCTTTATCCTAATGTACCGAACTATAACCCAGACTGTGGGAACGGCATTCGTGACCTGTCTGCATCGTTTAAGTACCAGCTCCCGTTCGTTAAAGATTGGGCTGGGTTTGATCTGGCGGTTGGTGTTCAAGACTTAGGTGGTGCTGCCAGCAACTTTGAAACCTTCTATGCTGTTGCTGATTTTGAGCCTGATTTTGTACCAGCAAGGTTTAGTGCGGGTTACGGCAAGTCAGAAGTCAGCCATGGCGTTTTAAACGGGCCATTTGCTAGCTTAGAATATCAGCCTCTGGACTTTGTTCAGCTTATTGCAGAGCACGACTCTCACCAATTTAATGCTGGCCTTAAGGTGTTTACACCAGAACATTATTTACCACTGGATACGCAGTTATCTTTTCAGTACCAGTTTTATACCAGTGGTAATGCCGATATCGATATTTGGTCGGTAGCGGCATCAACTCCTTTAATGGGCTTCTCCGAGTCTCGCCGAGTGAATGAATTAACCCTAGAAGATAAGATCGCAGTAGAGCAAGCGCATCATAAATTCGCCGGTCTGGTTCAGCTTAAAAAAGCACTGGTCGATGAAGGTTTTCTTAATGTGAGAATCTCTGCGGACGATATTGGTTTAAACGTCGCGTTAGAAAACCGCCGTTATAATCGTAACCAAGTAGATGGCGTTGGTGTTGCTTTGGGTATCATCTCTTCTTATGTGGGAGAGGGCATGCTTCAAGACCTTGGCGTTAAGAATTACCAACAACAAAACATTCGTTTGTTTAACTTGGTTAACGACATGCCGATGATGGAAGTGATCACTAGTGCACCATGTTACCGCGAGTTTGTAAAAACAGGTGAGCCTTGCAAAACACTGCTTGTTCGTACCTCTGATGTTAAAAAGAGCTACGCTAAAGCGAATTTTGGTGAAGAGGTTACTCGTTCTGGTTTCGGCCGCACACAGGTGATTGTGTCCCCAGCTTTGTATCACAACACGGCGACAGAGTACGGTGTGTTTGATTACTCATTAGCACTGGCGACGAACTTGTACACACCGCTTTGGAAAGGTGCTGCTTTGGATGTCCGACATGTCATGCCGCTTGCAGAAAGTGATGATTTCGAAGAGGGAGAAATTTGGGGCGATGATGCGTTTGAAAATGAAGTGGACAGGGTCCTTTTTCATCAAGCATTCCAACTGCCTTACAATCTCACTACTCAATTCTCATTCGGACAAGTCTACGGAAACTATTTGGGTGTCTTGAATGAAACCCAGTATGCGAGCAATAGCGGACGCCACATCCTAGGTGCTGAATTCGCAAACTTTTCCGCTCAAGACAAGTACGACTCTAGAGGCAAAGCTATCTTAGATGCGACTCCGATGATTGGTCATTACACTTACTCAAGATCGGACTGGAATTGGCAAGGTAAAGTGCAAGCTGGTCAATTCTGGAAAGGTGATGAAGGGGTGCGTGTGACTACCAGCCACTGGCTAGGCGATGTAAGAATTGATGCTTCATACCAAACAACAAAAGCGGTGGGTAAAAGTGAATATGAGGACTTTGTGACGCTGGGCATCGCGATTCCTTTAACACTATGGCGTGATATGAGCCCAGGCTACGTCCAGTTGCGCGGTATTGATCAATTTGTATACGCACTACAAACTCGTGTTGGTGAAAGCCATAACCAACTTGGTACAGGCTTAGGTGTCGACACTGGCTTACAACACAATATTGAAAGGCAGTACTTCAACCGCAACCGCATTGGTGCAAGTTACTACCATGAAAACCGACAGCGCTTACGCAATGCTTACCTAAAATACTTAGAAGCCGTTAAATAGCGTAAATAGAAAGTGAAGAGCCAACACTAAGTGTGTTGGCTCTTGCTCTTGCTCTTAGTTCTTCGTTTACTCGTATCTCGCATCCCTCATCTGCTCTTGCGCTCTTATTCTTTTCGCATCCCGAATCTGCTTTTATCTATCTTTTTCTGGATGTTAAATACGGGCATGGCGAAGTAGAGATTCCAGACATTTCGTTCCTCAATTCTGGAATGACGACGTGATTTAGATGAGAGCCATGGAATGCTACTCTCATCTACTCTTTGGCTCTTATTCTATTCGCATCCCGTTTACTCGAATCCCGCATCTGCTATTTTGCTCTTCGTGTACTCGTATCTCGCTACTCTCATCTGCTCTTAGGCTCTTCCCTCCTTAAAACCATTCAACTAGGTTGATAATAAACACAATTTGTGGATAATGCATACGGATTAAACAAACCGTATGCAAACGCACTTTTTTGCTATGTTTTGGGCAAAAAATTCCTACTCAATTCCCATATTGATGGGAACATATGATCTACGCAGTGTGGTGTCGCGGGCTATCAAAGGGCGGTAGCGTCTTTTAGTTTTTTGACACTAAATGGGAACAGGATCACAGTAACTCTAGCTCCTAACTCTATTAAACACGGTGTAGCTGATAAAATAAGTCGCTTAATTTCTTTTGGGTGTCCTTTGGGGTATCACAACACATTCCGTTTCTAGAACTTGGTTAACATGAAGATTAATAAAAATCGTCTCCTTTTGGCGCTCCTTCCTGTATTACTTGCAGGGTGTACGACTCCAGGTAGTCACCTATCTACTGGTGGCAAGAATGTGATTCAGGCTTCTGAAGATCAGCAAGAGTCTGATATTTCTGAAGTGGTGAACGTTTACCCACTTACCGCACAGTCAGTCTCTACTTACCAAACGGGCGAACTGTCGGTTTCAAGAGCAAACCCTGAGTTAGACGTAGACATCGCAAAGTATGAATATAAAGTCGGCGTTGGTGATATCTTAAATATTACGATTTGGGATCATCCTGAGTTGACCATTCCTGCAGGTTCTTACCGTAGTAGTACCGAAGCGGGTAACTGGGTACATGCTGATGGCACCATCTTCTATCCTTACATTGGTACTGTAGAAGTGGCAGGAAAAACGGTTCGTGAAATTCGAGCTGATATCGCGACACGTTTGGCTAAATACATCGAAAGCCCACAAGTGGATGTTAACGTGGCGGCGTTCCGTTCTAAAAAAACCTACATTACTGGCGAAGTGTCTAAACCGGGCCAGCAGCCAATCACCAATATTCCATTAACGCTACTTGATGCCGTTAACCGCTCTGGCGGCCTTTCAGAAGATGCGGATTGGCGTAATGTGTCATTAACGCGCAACGGTGTAGAAGAGACTCTGTCGCTGTATGGCTTAATGCAGCGTGGTGATTTAACGCAAAACCGTTTGCTGCAAGCGGGTGACATTGTTCACGTGCCGCGTAACGATAATCAAAAAGTCTTCGTGATGGGCGAAGTGAAAGAACCTAAACTTCTTAAGATCGACCGCGTGGGCATGAGCCTAACCGAAGCACTCAGCAATGTTGGCGGTATTAACGAACTGACGGCAGACGCAACCGGTATATTTGTGATTCGCACCTCTGATGATAAATCAGAGCGCATGGCAGACATCTACCAACTAGACATTGAAGATGCCTCAGCGCTAGTGATTGGTACCGAGTTTGATTTAAAACCTTACGATGTGGTTTACGTAACGGCAGCACCAATCAGCCGCTGGAACCGTGTGATTGGTCAATTACTACCGACCATCAACGGATTCAATAACTTGACTGAAGGTGTACAGCGTATTCGTACTTGGCCGTAGGCTAAGAGATAATGGCAATCAGGTCGCATGTTAAATGCGGCCTGACTTTTATATTTATACCCAAGTCATTTCGGGATGCATGAATCTTGCCTGTTGAAGTCACTTGGGTATGTGAGCCCAATACAATTAGAGACAGCTATGTTTAACAAAATTTTAGTCGTGTGCGTGGGCAACATTTGTCGTTCTCCAACGGGAGAGCGCGTTCTTCAACAATTACTTCCAGGCAAAGAGATAGCTTCTGCCGGGATCGCGGCCGAAAAGAGCCGTTTACTCGGTAAGCCAGCCGATGAGACCGCGATTTTAATCGCAGCAGAAAATGGTGTTGATGTGGAAAACCATCAAGCACAACAAGTGACGCCTCAGCTTTGCGCTCAATACGATTTGATCTTGGTGATGGAGAAGGGCCACTTAGAAGCGCTCACTCAGATCTCACCCGAAGCACGCGGTAAAACCATGTTGTTCGGTCAGTGGATTGGTCAGAAAGACATTCCCGATCCGCACCGTCAAAGCCGAGAAGCATTTGAATACGCTTATCTGTTGATAGACGAAGCTGCGCAAGCGTGGGCAAAAAAGCTGTAGCTTGAGGCTTCGCGTTTAATCCGTGTATACGCCATTGACCGTCGAAGCATCACAAAGGCATTAATAACAGAATCATAGACAAGAGATGCGTCGTTCACCTCTTGAATAGCAATAATTTAGGAAGTAGCAAACAAATGACAACACAATCCTCCCAGCCATCGCATACAGATAACTCTGATGAGATCGATTTAGGAAAACTGCTTGGCATCTTATTAGATGCTAAATGGCTAATCATGCTCACCACATTCATCTTTGCTGTGCTTGGTATTGCGTTTGCGCTGCTTTCAACACCGATCTACAAAGCCGATGCGCTGATTCAAATTGAAGAGAAGAGCTCTGGCGGCATCTCTTCTATGGTCGGCGATATGGGCGAGTTATTCTCGCAGGAGTCATCAGCAACTACCGAAGTCGAGATCATCAAATCGCGTATGATCTTAGGCGAAACCGTTGATAAATTTAACCTTACCACGGTGACTGCACCAATTTACGCACCCATCGTCGGTAAAGGCTTTGCACGTTTAACTGGTGACATTAACCATATTGCGGTAAGCCGATTTAACTTACCAAGCTATGCGAGCGATTACTCACACACTATCCAGATTCTTGATGCCGAGCAAGGCACTTACCAACTGGTGCGTGATGACGAGCGTGTTATCCTACAAGGTAAAGTGGGTGAGTTAGCAACAGCTGACGATTACAGCCTGTTTGTGGCGGGTTTTGAATCTCATAACGGTTTCGAATTCTCTATTGCTAAACAAAGCCGATTAGAAGCGATCGAATGGTTGAAAAAATCCTTGTCTCTGTCTGAGCAAGGTAAGCAAACTGGTATTTTGAAGCTGAGCTTTGAAGGCGAAAACAAACAACAGATTACTGAGATCCTTAATCACATCAGTCAGATCTACTTCTTACAAAATGTGAAGCGCAATTCAGCGGAAGCAGAAAAGAGCCTAGAATTCTTAGAAAGCCACCTACCTGGTATCAAATCAGAGCTGACTGGCTATGAAGACACGCTAAACAACTACCGTCAGAAGAACGAATCGATTGACCTAGGCTTAGAAGCACAATCGACTCTCAAGGTAATGGTAGAGCTTGAAGCGCAGTTAAACGAACTGACGTTTAAAGAGAGCGAGATCAGCCAGCGTTTTACCAAGGATCACCCCGCTTATAAATCACTGCTTGATAAGCGTAAAACACTGTTACGTGAGAAAGAGCGCCTGAACAAGCAAGTACAAAAGCTGCCAAAAACACAGCGTGAAGTACTGCGTATGACACGAGATGTAGAAGTTAACCAACAAATCTACATCCAGCTATTAAACAAGGTGCAAGAGCTGAGCATCATTAAAGCGGGTACCGTAGGTAACGTTCGTATTCTAGACGACGCCCAAGCGTATAAGCGCGCTGTAAAACCTAAGAAGCCACTAATTGTAGTATTAGCGACCTTGCTTGGTGGTATGTTGAGTGTGGCGTATGTATTAGTGAAAGCGGCATTCCACCGCGGTGTTGAAAGCCCAGATCAAATTGAACAAATTGGCTTACCAGTTTACGCAGCGGTACCAAAATCAGATTTGCAAATTGAGCTAACCAACCGCTTTAAATCGAAGAAAATACAGACCAAAGGCGCGCAGGCACTGCTGGCAGAATCTAACCCGGCAGACCTTTCAGTTGAAGCGCTGCGCGGCCTTCGTACCAGCTTGCACTTTGCGATGCTTGAAGCCAAAAACAACGTGTTAATGATCTCTGGCCCGGCGCCAGGTATTGGTAAATCTTTCATCTCGACCAACTTTGCGGCAGTAGCGGCTAAAACAGGCCAGAAAGTGCTGATCATTGATGCCGATATGCGTAAAGGTTACCTACAGCAAAGCTTTGGTGTGAAATGGGAAAACGGCCTTTCTGATGTGTTGAGTAACAAACAAGAGTTTGCGCAATCAGTAAAAGCAACACCAGTAGAAAACCTAGACATTCTTACTCGCGGCCAAGTGCCACCAAACCCATCGGAACTGTTAATGCACCCACGCTTTGCAGAGCTTATGGAGTGGGCGTCAAAAGAGTATGATTTGGTGATTGTCGATACTCCGCCAGTGTTAGCGGTAACCGACCCAAGCATCGTTGGTGCTTTTGCTGGCACCACACTAATGGTGGCACGTTACGGCCAAAACACCATTAAAGAGATCGATGTTGCCCGCAACCGTTTCGAGCAATCAGGCATCGAAGTGAAAGGCGTTATCTTCAACGCCATCGAGAAGAAAGCATCAAGCTCATACGGCTACGGTTACTACAACTACGCGTATTCGAGCGACAAGAAATAAAGAGCGGTAACGGGATGCGAGTAATCGGGTAACGAAAAGCTAAAAGGCAGATACGAGTGGCGAGATACGAAAAGCGCCGCTCTTCTCATCCCGTTTGCTTGAATCGCTTGTCCGCTCTTAGTCTTTTCGCATCCTTTTGACCCGTCACACGCATCCGCTCTTTTAGCTTTTCAAATCTAGCTTACTCGTATCTATTTCTTATCTAACCGCATCTGCTTTTTAGTTATTCGCATCTCGTATACCCGTCACTCGTATCTGCTCTTAAAGCTACTGGTGACCCATTACCGCAAGGCTTAACCCGTACTGAAATCAAAGCAATGCTGGCGGTGAACAGCAACCCTAGTTTTGTTTCTTTGTACCGTAACGGCAAAATATTCATCGATATAGAAAAGCGCTACTGCGACGCAGCACAAGAAAACCGATACTACATAGGGACGCAATACCTACAAGACGTACAATGCTTTCGTTGGGTGAATGCGTGGTGAGATCTTGGTTCAAATTTCAAACTAGTCAATATGCACTTACTTTGCTAGAATGCGCATCAAATTAGAAACCGTATGAAAACCGCATTAGGATGAGGTACGGTGAAAAACCATGTTTTATTGCCTGTAGGAGCCAAACCTAAGGGCGGTAGCGTGCCTGAACAAGAATGGGCGGTAAGCAATTAACCGTGTTAAGTTTTATTTCTTCAACCATCTCAGCAGTAGATTTTCACCTTCTCTGTGATTTTAGCTAGGATAGTAGCATTAACCATTTTATAAGAGTAAATTGTGCTAAAAAAAATATTAAATTACATTTTTAATGATAATGTATTTTATTTGGTCGCCTTAGTAGACCGATGGGCAAGTTTTAGAATTAGAAAAGCCAAAGGAAGAATTGAGCTAAAGAAGATCAAAAATAAAGGAGAAAACTGCAAGATACATGGTGAAGTGACAATAGCATATCCAGATAAAATTAAAATGAGTGAAAATGTAAGAATAGGTTATGGTTGTCACTTTTTTTGTATGGGAGGTTTAAATATTGGTGCAAATACGCAGATCAGCCGAAATGTATTAATTTATACCGCTAATCACAATATTGATGGAACTGCTATACCATATGATGATAAATATATTCTTAAGCCAGTAACAATTGGTAAATCTGTTTGGATTGGAATGAACGTTACTATTTCACCAGGTGTTAATATTGGTGACGGTGCCGTTATCGGTATGGGAACAGTCGTCTCAAAAGATGTTCCAAAAGGAGCAATAGTTGTGGGTGCTGCACAACGGGTAATAAAGCACAGGGATTTAAAAGATTTTTATGATAAAGATAAAAATAGAAGATATTTTTCAGAGATTTGGCCTGATAATTAAAATATGAAAAGTAAATTATACAGAGCTATAGCCAAAAGTGTTTCAGGTAAGGTGTTGACATATATAATTCAGTTTCTTGCTTTAGCTATATATGCGAGAATGTTTACTCCTCATGAATTTGGAATAATAGCGTCTATACAGGTTTTTGTAACTTTTTTTAAAATGTTGTCAAATGTTGGTATTGGACCTGCTATAATAAATGAAGATAATTTTACTAGTTCAAAGAGAGATGGAATATTTACTTTTACTCTTGTCTTGGGTATCTTTATTGCATTTGCATTTTATTTTTTCTCATACTTTTTAAATTCTTTCTACGGTGGTTATGAATATCAGGATGTTGCATTTTTTGTTTCTGTATCTATATTATTTAGTACATTTAACATAGTACCTAACACGGCTTTAATTAAAGACTCAAAATTCTTTGTATTGGCTCTTATTGACGTGGTTGTCGAATTCATTTGTTTCTTTTTTGTTTATTTATTATACATCAATGAACTCGGTTTACTTTCTTTAGCATCGCGACCTGCGGTACAATCCATGTTCAGGTTTTTACTATGTTCTATAAATTCATCTAATACAACTATTGGTAGGGCTAATATAGGCAGAGAGCTATATCATATAAAATCCATTATGAAGTTCTCGCTATATCAATTTGGATTTAACTTCATAAATTATTTTTCACGAAATCTAGACAATATACTCATAGCAAAATACTTTGGCATGAGTGTTGTGGGAACATACGATAAAGCTTACCAACTGATGCGTTACCCCCTTCTAATGACTACCTCTGCTATGGCTCCAGCGATTCAGCCAGTATTGACTAAATTTAGAGGAGATAGAGAATTTATTATTATGGAACATAATAAATTAACTTCTCGGTTGCTAGCCTTATCGTTACCTATCAGTGTATTTATGTTCTTATACAGTAAAGAGATAATACTTATACTTTTTGGTGAACAATGGATCGTTGCAAACGATTTGATTAAAATTCTAAGCTTCATGATACCTATTCAAGCTGTTCTTTCTACGTCGGGCGCTTTTTTTCAAGTAATGAACAGCCCTCGCTATCTTTTTTTATCAGGTATTGCTGCCGCTGTAGTTACAGTTAGTGCTATATTTTTTGGCCTATTTCTTAATGATGTTAAGTATATAGCTATTTCTCTTGTTGTAGCATTTCTCATCAATTTTGTTCAAATATATCATGTTTTGTTTAAATATAGTTTTAATTCAAGCACTAAGCCTTTTTACATTTGTATATTTAAAGTTCTCGCGTTGATGTCTGCTCCAAATGTTATTTTCATACTGATTAAAATTTATGTTTTAGCTAATTTTGATTATTCCCCCGAAATTGATTTAATCGTTGGTATGGCTTTGGGCTTAGTGATTTTAACTTTCTTTATTAGACCACTAAAAAGATTGCTAACATACTCATTTTAATTAAATAAAGAATAAATTGGTTTGTATTTTATGATAAGTGTTGTAATCCCGAACTATAAAAGAAAAGACAGTTTAGTTAACAGTATTAGTTCTGTTTGTAATCAGACATATAAAGACCTTATAGAAATAATTGTGGTTGATGATCATTCACCAAACTTCCATGAGATAGAAGAAGCAGTTAGTTGTCTTCATTTACCTAGCAATGTTTCTTTAAAGTTTTTGCGACATGAAGAAAATAAATATGCATCTGCCGCTAGAAATACAGGGATCCTGAATTGTAAAGGTGATTACCTTGCGTTATTAGACTCTGATGATTGTTGGAAGACAGATTACCTCCAAAGTCAATTAAGTTATTATACCGAGAATAAACCTGTAACTGGTGAAGATTTTGTATTGTTCGGAGTGTGCAATAACGTCCTTGATGAAGGTGGATGGATGCAACCTGTTCGAGGAATTTCTCCTAATGAAAAGGTTGAAGAGTATATTTTTCTTCATAAACAATGTTGCCAGACGAGTACATTATTTTCATCTGTAAATACATTTAGAAGAAATTTATTTGATGAATCTCTTAAGGCTTTACAAGATCCATCATTTGCTATAAACGCAGTGCACAATGGATATGAAATGAGATTTAATCCTAATGCTGTGGTTATGAGATATTTAAGCTGGGATGAAAATAATGATCATGTTGGCCGGAAGTTAGATCCTGACTTTTTGAAAGCTTGGCTTAAAAAACATCAAAGTAAGATGAGTCCGCTTGGTATAGATGCATTTTCTCTTAGATACTTTTCAAAGAATAAAATAAAGATTATAGTTAAGTATTTTTTTAAAAGAAACTCAATTAAAATTTTAAAACTAGGTTGTAAAGAAATTACTAAGTCCAAATTAGGTTGTATCTACAATAGCAATCTTATCAAAAAATTGAGAGTGTTATTTAAGTGATGAATACTAGTAAATATGAAAAACTAACTATTTATTTTCTTATATTTTTAATTGTTTTATTAATATCATACTTTAGTATTTTTCTATCAATAGCAGCTATCGCACTATTATTAGTTTTTTTTGATAATTTTTTTTCTAAGGGTGTTGTAGCAATATTCTTAATTTTTTCAATATCATATTTACAAAGTGAATTTTCCCCTGAGTCTGATTCACTCCAATACCTTAACTACTTCAAAAATGTTTATTTAGACTTAGAAGGAAACGAACAGCTATCAAGCAGAACTTTTGAACTAGCATGGGAATTATATATCAATGGCTTATCAAAATTAATAACTCCTAATTTCTTCTTTTTTTGCAATACTTTAGTATTATATTCTTTAGCAATGTTTGCTTCTTATAAGGTTGATGCTGGACGGGGGACATATTTGATGATTTTTCTTATATTTTGTTTCCTTGGTTTTTCCAATAATTTGAACTTTCTTATTAGACAATATTATGCGAGTATACTAATTATTCTATTCTTTATCTTTTGGGAAATTAGCACTTTAAGAAGGGTATTTTTTTTACTATTGTCAATAGGCTTTCATTTAAGTAGCATCATATACTTGCCTTTAATAAATGGAAAGTTCGTTTCATTTGTTAATAAAAAGTATTTGACTATAATTTTTTTATCTTCCCTTCTTTCATATCTAATTGATCTCGATAGTATTATCTATATTTATCAAAAGTTTGAAGGTGCTTTTTTTGTCGATAGGTTGCGCTACTACAATAATCAGGATACTTCATCTTCGATAATTTCTATATATTTTTTTGAAAAAGTCATTTTCTTAAGTCTTATCTTGAGGGTTGAGCTGAGCGGGCTTACTTCCACCGAGAAGCGATTTCGAGCTCTATTAATATATTCATTCTCACTTGCTTTAGTTTTTTCAAATATAGCAGTACTTTCAGAAAGATTGGGAATGATGTTCACCTTATTTTTCGGATTTTTTGTTTTTATACCTTTAAATAACTTCAATAAAATAAGTTTTTTTAAATTTAAAATAAATCCAATATTGGTTTTTTATTTTTATTTGCCCTTTAGAATAATTTTTTGGGGTTTTTCAAATGAAGAAACACACATTATAAAATATTTTTCAGGGAATATACTTTCAATCGGTTTTAACAATTTCTTTTCATAAAGCAATTATATACTATGAAAATACTCATTTTAGAAAGTAAACTACATCACCTTCGAGCTAACATTTTTGATGAGAATAAAGATTTCCCTAACTGTGAGATAACTTATTCAGGAAACAGAAAATATAATCAAGGGAGGGTATACTTTTCGCGATATGATTTAGTCGTATCAACTGTATTCACCTCACCAACATCCGATCTAATTATTGAAAAATGCCGCAATTACGGAGTTAAAACTCTTTTGTTGTCAGATGGAATAATTGAATGGGAAAATATGTATAGCAATGAATTCTTAGCAAAAAAAAATATTGATCTTTATTTGCCAATTAGACATGAGTATTTCGGAGTGATGGGTAGTTTAGAATCTCATTATTTTAATAAAATTAATAATAGTAAAAGTCTTAGGTTCACCCCTAATAAAGTAGCGTTGGATACTAATGCTAGTTTAATTAATGAAAAAAGTGAAAAAAGTGAAAAAGTGGAAATGGACTTTTTATTAACATCAGCTAATCGAATATACATAAATGAGAGTGAGAAGAAAATAGCATTTCTTATATATATTGAAATCTTCAGTGCTCTAAATAATATGGAGGTTACTTTTAAGACTAGAATATTCGATGAGGATTTATTAAATGAATTCAGAAAAATAAACCCTGATATAATTAACGACATTGACAGCTCTTTCGAGGAGTGTATTCAAAGTGTCTCTGCACTGCTGACGGGTCCTAGTACTATAGTTTTTACTGCCATGCAGAAAAACATGCCAGTCGCACAGATACTATATCGGAATACGCCAGTTTTCACATTGACAGGTTGGTTAATTAACTCAATTAATGATTTGGAAAACACACTTTTATCTATGCTGGATCCAGAAAAAAAACGGTTAGCTTTTCAAAGAGCTGTTTTGGAAGATCATCAAAATAATGAATCAATAATTGATAAAATAAAGCCATTTTCTAATGAAGATAAACAATACGAGATAAAAGAATTCTATTCATCCAAATACGTTATAAATTTTGAGCCGTTATTTAGGCTTGTTGACGATTTAATAAAGGTATTTCTTCCGAAAAAAATAATAAAAATTTGGAAGAAAACTATCTCAAAGTTTAAATAATGCTCTATCTTAAAATAATAAGGTGATTTATGTTTTTAATTGCAGGTCCATGTGTTATTGAATCTGAAGGTTTAGTCCTCGATACTTTTGCACAGTTACAAGAAATAACAAGCAAGCTTGGCATTGAGTATATTGCAAAATCTTCTTTTACCAAAGCAAACCGCTCATCAGCTTCTTCTTTTACTGGCCCAGGGCTCGAAGAGGGATTGAAGATTCTTCAGAAAGCCAAAGACCAGTTAGGTGTGAAAATTATTACAGATGTCCATGATGACACTCCCTTAGATGAAGTTGCTTCAGTTGTCGATGTTTTGCAAACTCCGGCTTTTCTTGTCCGTCAAACTGGATTTATTCAACGAGTTGCTTCAATGGGTAAGCCAGTAAACATTAAAAAAGGCCAATGGATGCATCCAGCTGACATGGCGCCAGTTGTTGAAAAGTGTCGTGCAGTCGGTAACGATAACATATGGCTATGTGATCGTGGTACAAGCTTTGGTTTTGGGCAGCTCGTCAACTACATGCCGGGTTTAACCATTATGAAAGAAACAGGATGCAAAGTTGTAATGGATGCAACGCACAGTGTTCAAATGCCTGGTACTCTGAATGGCTCAACTGGTGGCAATCGCTATCACGTTCCGGCTATTGCAAGAGCTGCAGTGGCTGTTGGTATTGATGGCTTGTTTATGGAAACTCACCCAGATCCAGATAATGCATTGTGTGACGGTCCAAATATGTTGCCGCTGAAACATATGGAAGAGCTACTAGAGACTTTGCTTGAGATTGATGAGGTTGTTCATCGCCGTGCTTTTATTGAATCTAAATTGGTCTAGTGATGTTAGATAGCCAAGTTTGTAAGAATATAAAAATGGTTTTACTTGATGTTGATGGTGTCATGACTGATGGTTCTATTTATATTAACCAGGAAGGTGAGTTCTTCAAATCGTTTAATGTTAAGGACGGCTTAGCTATAGAGTTATTACGTAGCCACAATATTCTTACTGGCGTTATTTCAGGTAAAGCCAGTTCCGCTTTAGATACTCGCTGTCAACAACTGGGTTGTGATGAAATCATTACTGGTTGTAAAAATAAACTTCCCGCTTTAATTAATATTTGTTCTAAATATCAAATTACACCGGAACAAATTGCTTTCCTAGGTGATGATGTGCTGGATATACCAATCTTTGAGAAGGTAGGTTTAGCTGTGGCGCCAGTTGACGCTCATAGTTTAGCTATCGATAGTGCAGATTGGGTTTCGTCTCTTGAAGGTGGCAAGGGGATGGTAAGAGAGTTTGTTGACCTATTGTTGGTGACACAACTTGATAAACCACTAAAAGAGGTATATCAACCTTTACTTGAAAAAATCCGCCTAGATGACGTAGCAACAATGGAGCAATAGATAATGAGTGTCAAAGTTGTAATTCCAGCACGGTATGGCTCATCTAGATTGCCAGGTAAACCTTTATTAAACCTAATCGATAAACCAGTTATTTGGCATGTCATTGAGCGGTGTAAAGAAGCAGGTATCAAGCAAGCTGATATTTTCGTTGCGACTGATGATCAAAGAATCAGTGATGCGTTAAAAGGAGAGGATATTCAAGTTGTTTTAACAGCTTCCGCGCACCAATCTGGTACTGATCGTATTAATGAGGTTGCGCAGATCAAGGAGTGGGGCGATGAAACCGTTGTCGTTAATGTGCAAGGTGATGAACCTATGATTCCGCCGGAGCTCATTCAACAACTCGTTTCATTTACGTTGGCAAATCCCTCTTACCACCTTACAACAGCAGTAGTTCCTTTGCGTTCTCAATATGATTTTGCGAACCCTAATGTTGTTAAAGCTGTTCTTGGTCATAATGGTCGAGCTCTTTATTTTACTCGTTCCGCGTCACCAATGAATCGTGATAACCCTTCTGATTTGTCATTTGCCAAAAGGCATATCGGCATTTATGCCTACCGAGTTTCTGCTTTGCGAGAGTTTTGTTCATATGCAGAGGATGAACTTGAGAGTTATGAAAAATTGGAGCAGTTACGCGCTTTAAGTCACGGGATGAGTATAGGAGCGATGACGTTTGATGGTGACGTTCCTCATGGAATCGATACTGTTACCGATTACGAGAGTGTTAAAAAAATAATGGAAGAGAAGACGTTTTAAATGGCTAGTTCAATCGAAATCGCAAGAGAGGTAATCCAAACCGAAATAGAAGGCTTGGATTATATGGCTAGAGGGTTAGGTTCTGATTTTGAAGTGGCTATTAGTGCCATTATCAACACAAAAGGTCGAACGATTATTTGTGGAATGGGAAAATCCGGTATTATCGGAAAAAAAATTGCAGCTTCCTTTGCTAGTACTGGTACCCCTAGCTTTTTTATGCATCCAGGAGAGGCCTTTCATGGTGATCTTGGCATGGTAAAACCTGAGGACGTATTTATTGCAATTTCCAACTCAGGTGAAACTGAAGAAGTTCTAAAATTATTGCCTTTCTTACGTGATAATGGAAACTTTGTTATCGCAATTACAGGTAAAGAAAACTCTACACTGGCTGCAAATTCGCACTGTCATCTAGATATTGCTGTACCTAAAGAAGCCTGCCCTCTGCAGTTAGCACCAACATCTTCAACTACAGCAACTCTTGTTATGGGAGATGCACTAACTGTTGCTTTGATGAATGTTCGTGGTTTTCAGCCTGAAAACTTTGCTCGCTTTCATCCAGGGGGAAGCTTAGGCAGAAGGTTGCTATCGAAAGTACAAGATGAAATGTTTTCTAATGGCCTCCCTAGCGTTGACTCAACTGCAGACTTCGCATCGATTATTCATAAAATTTCATCGAGCCACTTAGGCTTGACACTCGTTAACTTGAACGACGGAACTTTAGCTATTATCACTGATGGTGATTTACGTAGAGCCATGGAAGCGAAAGGACGAGATGTTTTCGACCTCGTTGCACAAGATATTGCTACGCTTAACCCTGCCTCTATATCACAAGAAGCACATGTTCAGGAGGCTTATGAGATAATGGAAAATCGAGGTATTAGTTCATTGATCGTGATTGAAAATAGTAGTGTGGTTGGTATTTTGAAAAAATAGTTTACATATTAATTAGGGTTTGATTTTTTAATGCTAGAGTTATTATTTCATGGGTAAAAAGCTAAAGTTCATAATAAGAGATTTATCTAGGTTCATCCTTGGTCGACGAGGTTATACATATGTTCGTTTCTTATTTACACACAAATATTTTCCAAACTTTAAAAGGCCGAGGTCATTCTCTGAAAAAATAATATATAGAAAGTTTAATGTAAACCCTAGCGCTATTTCTAAATTTGTTGATAAGTATACAGTTAGGGGTTTTATAAAAGAAGAGATTGGCGAGGAATATTTAATACCACTTTTGAAAGAAACAGTTTCTGTTACTTGTGAAGAATTTTCAGAACTTCCTGATAGTTTTGTTATGAAAACAAGTAATGGTGGTGGTGGTGAAAATGTTTTGATTGTAGAAGATAAGTCAAAATTAGATGTCGAGGCTCTTTGTATGCAGTTTAACGACTACTTGAAAATCAAAGTAGGCCACATTGTTGATGAACATTTTTATGATATAGAAAAGCCAAGAGTTGTTTTTGAAAAGTTAATTAAACATAAGGATGGTAGTTACCCTTCCGATTATAAATTACATGTTTTTAATGGTAAAGAATCAAAAGTTATTATCCAAGTTGATTCTGATCGCTTTGGTAATCATAAGCGCTCGCTATTTGATGAGAAATTAAATCGTTTAAATTTTGATATACAGCCAAAATATGATGCTGTTAACGACGAGTATAACTTTCCATCGAATATGAATGAACTTATTGATGTTGCAAAAAAATTGGCAAAGCAATTCAAGTATGTCCGCGTTGATCTATATAATGTAGACGAAAAAATTTATTTTGGCGAGTTGACCTTCTGCCATGGAAGTGGGTGGGAACCATTCAGTAGTAAAGATGCTGATTTTTATCTTGGTAGCTTGTGGGACGAGTTTAATTAATTATGAACCGTAAAAGTAAAGAAACTGTTATAATTACATCTAACACTAGCTGGTATTTGTATAACTTTAGAAAAAACACAATACAAGCTTTACTTAATCAAGGTTACACAGTAATCGCTGTCTCACCAGCAGATGATTATTCTACAAAGCTTCAAGAGCTTGGTGCAGAGCACTACCATATTGATATTGACCAAGGTGGAACTAACCCTATTAGAGATATCTCAACACTCGTCGGGTTTGTTAATCTTTACCGAAAAATTCGCCCAGCGGTTGTTTTGAACTTCACACCAAAGAACAATATTTACAGCACGCTGGCAGCAAATTTAGTTGGCGCTAAGTCTATTAACAATATTGCCGGGCTTGGTATGGTGTTTATTAATGAGAACTTAACGGCAAAGTTAGCTCGTTTTCTTTATAAAATTAGCCAACCTAAAGCGCATACTATCTTTTTCCAAAACGAAGATGATCGCGCACTGTTTGCAAAGTACAAGTTAGCCCCCTTAGAGATTACCGATCGCGTGCCAGGCTCTGGTGCTGATTTAACGCGCTTCTCGGTGTCACCAAGTCAAGATGATGGAATTGTGCGTTTTTTACTGATCGCACGAATGCTCTATGACAAAGGCATCGGTCATTATGTTGAAGCGGCGCGTGAGTTAAAAGCCAAGTATGGGAATGCAGTCGAGTTTCGCCTTTTGGGCTTCCTTGATGTGAATAACCCTTCAGCGGTATCTAAGCAAGATATGCAATCTTGGGTGGATGAAGGGATTGTTAACTATTTAGGCACCTCTGATTCGGTTGAGAAAGAAATTGCGCAAGTTGATTGCATGGTACTGCCTTCGTTTTATCGCGAAGGGGTGCCTAAATCGTTACTAGAAGCTTGTGCGATGGGCAAACCTATTGTGACCACGGATAATGTTGGTTGTCGCGAGACGGTCGATGACCGCATCAATGGTTACTTGTGTGAGCCTCGAAGTACTAAGAGCCTTGTCGAGAAGCTCGATCTAATGATCACACATTCTCATGAGCAGCGTTTGGAAATGGGCCTGCAGAGCCGTACTAAGGTTGAGAACGAATTTGATGAAAAGATTGTCATCAATAAATATCTAGAAGCAGTGAAATCTGCACTGAGTTAATTTCAATGGTTATATTCCGAGGTGTAAGCCGTCGGTGTTAAAACAACAAGTTGGTTAAAATGAAAATTGCAATTGCCGGTACCGGCTATGTAGGCTTATCAAATGCGATGCTATTGGCCCAGCATCATGACGTTGTCGCAGTCGATATTATCGAAGAAAAAGTAAAATTATTGAATGATAAAATATCGCCAATTGTCGACGCAGAGATAGAAGATTTTCTGGCAAATAAGCCATTAAACTTCACCGCAACTCTTGATAAAGAAATAGCGTATGCCGATGCGGAATTCGTGATTATCGCCACACCAACAGACTACGATGTTGAAACCAATTACTTCAACACATCTTCTGTTGAAGCCGTGATTAAAGACGTAATGGCGATTAACCCGGATGCGGTAATGGTGATCAAGTCTACTATCCCTGTGGGTTATACTGCGCGTATTAAAGAAGAACTAGGCTGTGAAAACCTGATGTTCTCGCCAGAATTCCTACGAGAGGGTAAAGCGCTTTACGATAACCTGCACCCATCGCGCATTGTGGTAGGTGAGCGTTCTGAACGCGCGACAGTATTCGCTAACCTACTACTAGAAGGTGCGGTAAAGAAAGAGGTTGAAATCCTTTTTACTGACTCGACTGAAGCGGAAGCGGTAAAACTGTTCTCCAATACTTACTTGGCCCTGCGCGTCGCTTACTTTAATGAGCTAGACACTTACGCAGAATCGCACGGCCTAGATACGCGCCAGATCATTGATGGCGTTTGTTTAGACCCACGTATCGGTTCGCATTACAACAATCCCTCATTTGGTTACGGCGGTTACTGTTTACCGAAAGACACCAAACAACTGCGAGCGAATTACTCAGACGTACCGAATAACATCATTGGTGCAATTGTAGATTCGAATACCACACGTAAAGATTTTATTGCTGATTCAATCATCAAGCGTAACCCAACGCGCGTGGGCATCTACCGTTTAGTGATGAAGTCCGGTTCGGACAACTTCCGCGCTTCGAGTATCCAAGGCATTATGAAGCGCCTGAAAGCTAAAGGCATTGAAGTGGTGGTGTTTGAGCCAGAGCTGAAAGAAAAAGAGTTCTTCCGCTCATTGGTGCTAACGGATTTTGAGCAGTTTAAATCAAGCTGTGATGTGATTGTGTCTAACCGCATGGCGCAAGAGCTGGCGGATGTAGAAGACAAAGTGTACACACGCGATCTTTTCGGTTCAGATTAAGGGTAAAACCATGAAGTATTTAGTAACAGGCGCGGCGGGTTTTATCGGCAGTGCGGTGGTAGAGCAGCTTACAGCGAAAGGTCATCAAGTTATCGGTGTCGATAACCTCAACGATTACTACGATGTGGCACTGAAAGAAGCTCGCCTCGCGCGTATTCAGCATGCAAATTTTAAATTGGTTGAGTTAGACATTGCCGATCGCGATGGTGTAGCTCGCTTGTTTGAAGCGGAACAGTTTGATCAAGTAATCCACTTAGCGGCGCAAGCTGGTGTGCGTTACTCTATTGAAAACCCGCATGCGTATGCGGATTCAAACCTAGTGGGTCACTTAAACATTCTTGAAGGGTGTCGTCATAATAAAGTGCAGCACTTGGTGTATGCCTCTTCAAGCTCGGTGTACGGCTTAAATGCGAAAACGCCGTTTGCCACGTCGGATTCGGTGGACCACCCTGTTTCGCTGTACGCTGCAACCAAGAAGTCGAATGAATTGATGGCGCATAGCTATTCTCATCTGTATGACATCCCAACCACAGGCCTGCGTTTCTTTACGGTTTATGGTTCATGGGGCCGCCCAGATATGGCACCGTTTATCTTCACTAAGAAGATTCTTGATGGTGACACAATCGATATCAACAACAATGGTGACATGTGGCGTGATTTTACCCACGTCAACGATATTGTTGAAGGTGTAGTACGCATCGCCGATGTAGTGCCAACGCGTGATAACGAATGGACAGTAGAAGCCGGATCGCCAGCAACCAGTTCTGCCCCTTATGCGGTGTATAACATTGGCCATGGCTCACCAATCAACCTGATGGATTTTGTGAAAGCCATTGAAGATGAACTGGGCATTGAAGCGAAGAAAAACTTCCGCGAAATGCAACCTGGTGATGTGTACCAAACTTATGCTGATACTCAAGACCTATTTGCAGCAACCGGCTACACCCCTAAGGTTACTGTGAAAGAGGGTGTCGCTGAATTTATTCAGTGGTACCGCGAGTTTTATAATAAGTAAAACCACAGTAGAACTTTTTAAAGCTCCAATATAGAAATCCATCCCTTTCTATAAACCTCTTCTATACACATACAGCTCCTCTGATGTTGCTAGTGCCTCATTCCATTCTGGTTTGGGGCACTTTTGTTTGCCATTTCGATTGCCCAAATAAAAGCCATACCTGCTGTGCCTTGATAATAAAAACGAGAAAGAAAAATAATGCTTAAACACTGTTTATTTCCTGCAGCGGGCTACGGCACGCGCTTTTTACCTGCAACAAAATCTATGCCTAAAGAAATGATGCCTATCGTTAATAAACCGTTGATTGAATACGGTGTTGACGAGGCCATTCAAGCGGGGATGACCAGCATGGCGGTGGTGACCGGCCGTGGTAAAAGCTCATTGATGGATCACTTTGATAAGAACTACGAGCTTGAACACCAAATTCAAGGCACCAATAAAGAGCCTTTGTTGGATGACATTCGCGCATTGATAGACTCCGCTCAGTTTACCTACATTCGCCAACGTGAAATGAAAGGGCTAGGGCATGCCATTTTAACGGGCAAAGAACTGGTGGGCGATAACCCGTTTGCTGTGGTATTGGCCGACGACCTTTGTATTAATGAAGACCAAGGTGTGCTGGCACAAATGGCGGCACTGTATCGCCAGTTCCGTTGCTCCATTGTTGCAGTCGAAGAGGTACCAGAATCGGAAACTCACAAATACGGTGTGATTGCGGGTGAGCATTTGAGTGATGATTTGATTCGCATTACCGATATGGTTGAGAAGCCAGAGCAAGGCACAGCGCCAAGCAACCTTGCCATTATTGGTCGCTATATTCTCACGCCAGACATCTTCGATATTTTGCAAGAGACACAGCCAGGTAAAGGCGGCGAGATCCAAATTACCGATGCGCTGCTAGAGCAAGCGAAAAAAGGGTGTGTGATTGCTTACAAATTCAAAGGTAAGCGTTTCGACTGTGGCAGCGTCGATGGCTACATTGAAGCGACAAACTACTGTTACCAAAACGTCTACCTTAAAGGCAGCAAAGCGGAAATGGACCAAACGGCGACAGAAAAGAAATAGCACTTTAGGCTGTGGTGAATCGTGGTATGAAAGGTTATTTCATCAATTAGGTTCACCACCTTACTCTCCTTCCCCTATTCCAATGCCCTGCTGCTAATGGTTTAAAGAATGGCGTGAAACGACAAGTTTTAAAGTAATGCGCCTTGCCACAATTCGCCATTCGACTATTCCTCAGCAATAAAGCAATAAAGCAATAAAGCAATAAAGCAATAAAGCAATAAAGCAATAAAACAATAACCAATGATAGGCTTACCCTGATGTCACTGTTTGAGTACCTCATCGAACTCTCGATGTTCTTCTTTATTTCCCTTGCTGTGCTGTACTGCATGCGCAAAGTCGGTTATGCGATTGGCTTAACCGATAAACCTAATGCCAGAAAGCACCACGAAGGCGTGGTTCCCCTCGTAGGGGGCATCTCTTTGTGCATTACCTTACTGTACTTCCTGTATGTGAATGCAGAACAGTTCAATAACCTAGAGATAGCTGCCACGTGTTTAACTGTTCTAGTGCTGGTTGGAGTGGCGGATGATCGCTTCGACATCAGCTTTAAGCTCAGAATGGGCGTACAAGCTATTTTGGCGATGGTGATTATGCATTATACCGGGTTAACCCTCTCTCACGTGGGGGATGTATTCGGGTTTGGCGTGTTAGATTTCCCTGTGGTACTCGACAGCGTGATTACGGTGATTGCCGTGATTGCTGCGATTAATGCCTTTAATATGGTTGATGGTATTGATGGGCTGCTAGGCGGTTTGAGCATGGTGGTGTTTACCTCATTAGGTGTCGTGTTCTTCGCTTATGCACTCGAGTTTTATGCCTTTTTTATGGCGGTCATGGTGGTTATGTTATTCCCTTTTGTTTTGTTCAATCTGGGCTACTTTGGCAAGCTTCGTAAGGTGTTCATGGGCGATGCGGGCAGCATGATGATCGGCTTTATAGTGATTTGGGTATTGATTGGTGGCACGCAGTCCGATGACGGGCACTATATTATTCGCCCTGTCACTGCATTATGGCTAATTGCAGTCCCTTTGATCGATATGATGGCGATCATGATACGTCGTATTCGTAAAGGGCATTCTCCGTTTAAACCGGACCGTGAGCATTTCCACCATATTATGCAACGTATCGGCTTTACCCCTCGTGAGTCGTTAGTGGTGATCTGCTTAGTACAGTTACTTTACTCAACTTTGGGGTTATTGGGAGAGTACTTCCAAGTGCCTGAATTCATCATGTTCTACACCATTGTGGCATGTTTCTCATTCCACACCTACGCAATGACACACTCGTTTAAGATGGCGAAGATTGTAAGAAAGTGGAAGAAGCTAGAGGAAAAACAACCAGAGGAAACGGCTGTATTATAAGGTGATGGGAATGTAGAAATACCAACATTCTCGTGTGCGCGGGTAAGGCTTCATCTATCGTCTGTTTTATCCATCGATATCTGTTGGTGTCCCTCCGCCAATTCTGTTTTAGGTTGCCATCACTCGTTACCACAAGCAAAAGGGCCCAATCTCGATATGAGGTTGGGCCCTTTTAGTATTTGGTGATAAGCGTTTCAGTTTATTAAGTGCGGTTTGTTGACTCGGCTTTGTTGATAGTTCTTTCTAAACCTCTGCCATTAATGCACTCCTGAGTTATCAGTAGACTTTCTCAGGAAGGTTGCGCCAACTTCTAATCCAGCTTGTGATACGCCAAACATAGCTCATCGCGACGGTGTAAGAAACGAAGCAAAGCATAAACAGGATGAACATGGTCGATTCAGAGATTCCCAAGGACTCACCGTAGATACCGAAGCCGGCAAAACTACTAGCGATCAAACAAATAATGGCCAGCGTCTGGCGCGATGTAAAACCAAGGCGCTGGAAAATGTGGTGTAAATGTTCACGATCGGGTTTGAATGGGGAATCGCCACGTCTTACTCGCCTAAACATGATTGCGGCCATGTCCATTAATGGAATAGCAATCAGCCATAACGCCGTGATCGGTCGCATTAGTGCTTCGGAAGGATCTTGGCTGGCACCAAGCAGTAGCCAGATGACAGTAAAGCCAATCATCATGCTGCCAGCATCGCCCATGAACACTTTGCGTTCTCGGCCTAGAAGCCCGAGGTTCATCAAGATATAAGGGATAGTCGCGGCAATGAATACGGCGCACAAATACGCTAAGCCGTGTTGGCTATCGATTTTTAGCAAAATGGCGATACCAGCAAAGGTTACGATAGCAAGCCCACCTAATAGGCCGTCGATACCATCAACCATATTGAACGCGTTAATAGCTCCAATCACCGCAAGTATTGTGACTACAGGGCTCAGAAATCCTAAATGTAATTCACCTGTGCCAAAAATATTACCAATGTTTTCTAGTCGGATATCGGCAAAGTGCATCATGCAAATGGAGAGAATTGCTTGAACGACAAGCCGAATTTTGAAGCTAATATCAAACTTATCATCAAGCGCGCCGATAACGATAAGCACTGCGATAGAAGCTAAAAAAAGCTGGCTATGCGGTATCACATTGGGGTGGGTGAGTATGAACTGAGCTATCGACAAACTGATTGCGATTCCGCCTACGAGCGGGATCGCTCCGTTATGCAGTTTTCGTTCGTTGGGTTTATCTACTAAGCCGACGACTTTTGCTGCTTTTCGCATCACAAAGAGCGATGAAAAGGAGAAGAAGCCAACAAGTGATAGCTCTAATAACATGATGAACTCTAGCCAGTTTTTATAAGAATTTTATTTGCGTGTATCTTACGTTAAAATTATCAATATGTACACTCAGTTGAGTATGTTTTGTTCGGCAGTATTTGAGTGTGATATTTGATTTCAGAGTGCAACTCGATGTTACTTAAGAATGGTTTGTAATAAGTATTGAGCATCTTGATCGTTAATACAGCACCGTAGCCTTGGACACAAAATGACATTTTTTTTCACATCCGATGGACCTACCTGAGACGTTTCTTGATCTTCCGCTACAGTTTTGACTGTAAACTGTAGTAAAATTACGCTAATTTGTTTTTATACCGATTTATTTTGAATTGAACGAGGTCAGTCCTATGTCAGCTAAGAAGCCAATGGCTCTAGTGATCCTTGACGGTTACGGTTACCGTGAAGACAACCAAGACAACGCTATCGCGAACGCTAAGACACCAGTATTAGACGGTCTTATTGCTAACCAACCTAACACGCTAATCTCTGCTTCTGGCATGGATGTAGGCCTACCTGACGGCCAAATGGGTAACTCTGAAGTTGGTCACACCAACATCGGTGCTGGTCGTGTGGTATACCAAGATCTTACTCGCATTACTAAGTCAATTGCAGATGGTGAATTCGGTCAAACTGAAGCGCTAGTGAATGCTATCGACAAAGCGGTGAAAGCGGATAAAGCGGTTCATATCATGGGTCTTATGTCACCAGGTGGTGTTCACTCTCATGAAGATCACATCTACGCAGCCGTTGAAATGGCAGCAGAGCGTGGCGCTGAGAAAATCTACCTACACGCATTCCTAGATGGCCGTGACACTCCGCCACGTAGCGCAGAAAACTCTCTACAACGTTTCCAAGATCTGTTCGCTAAACTGGGCAAAGGCCGTGTGGCTTCTTTGGTTGGTCGTTACTACGCAATGGACCGTGACAACAACTGGGAGCGTGTTCAAACTGCTTACGAGCTACTAACTGAAGCAAAAGCAGAGTTCACATTCGATACTGCAGTTGCTGGCCTAGAAGCCGCTTATGCTCGTGATGAAAACGATGAGTTTGTTAAAGCGACTGAGATTAAAGCGGAAGGCGAAGAGTCTGCAGCTATCGTTGATGGCGATGCAGTTATCTTCATGAACTACCGTGCCGACCGTGCTCGTCAAATCACTCGCACATTCGTTGCTGATTTTGATGGTTTTGAGCGTAATGTATTCCCAGCAATCGACTTCGTGATGCTGACTCAATACGCAGCTGATATCCCGCTGTTATGTGCATTCCCACCAGCTTCTCTAGAGAATACTTACGGTGAGTGGTTATCTAAGCAAGGTAAAACGCAGCTACGTATTTCAGAAACAGAGAAATACGCGCACGTGACTTTCTTCTTCAATGGCGGTATCGAAGACGAGTTCGAAGGCGAAGAGCGTCAACTTGTAGCTTCTCCAAAAGTAGCCACTTACGACCTACAGCCTGAAATGAGCGCTCCAGAATTAACTGAAAAGTTAGTTGCAGCAATCAAAGGCGGCAAATACGACGCTATCGTTTGTAACTTCCCTAACTGTGACATGGTTGGTCACACTGGCGTTTACGATGCAGCAGTGAAAGCAGTAGAGTCTCTAGACGAGTGTCTTGGTAAAGTGGTTGAAGCAATCAAAGAAGCTGACGGCCAACTGCTTATCACAGCAGACCACGGTAACGCAGAAATGATGGTTAACCCAGAAACGGGCGGCATCCATACTGCACACACTAACCTACCAGTGCCACTTATCTACGTAGGTAATAAAGACGTTGAGTTCAAAGAAGGCGGTAAACTGTCTGATCTTGCACCAACAATGCTTTCTCTAACTGGTACAGAGATCCCTGCTGAAATGTCAGGTGATGTTTTAGTTAAATGATGGTTCGGCTCAGCGGTTCACGTTGAGCTGTAACGATTTTGAAAGCCCGCACCTCAAAGTGCGGGCTTTTTTATAGATGCGAGATACGGGTAGACGAGATTTGAAGAGCTGAAGAGTTGAAGAGCAGATGCGGGATGCGAGTAAACGGGTCACGAACAGAATGAGAACCGTACATGTTTGCGCACGCTGAATCTCGCCACTCTCACCAGCTCTATCCCGTCATTCCAGAATTGAGGCACGAAATATCTGGAATCTAATGTCATGTCTGATGTGTCGCATTAAGTACATTGAGAAAGACTCCCTATCACGCTCGCTCCTCGCTGTAGGGAATGACGTAATTAAAGGGGCTAGGTTCGGGATCGAGTGACGTGCTTTTCGCATCTCGTTACTCGCTACTCTCATCCTTCTTTAGAACTGAACGCTCAAAATCCAACAACCACTCTTTGCAGTTCATGCCGCCGGTGTAGCCAGTTAATGTTCCATTGGCACCAATCACTCGGTGGCAAGGGACTACGATGCTAAACGGGTTCTTGCCGTTCGCACCACCCACCGCTCTCACTGCTTTGGGGTTGCCCATTCTCTTTGCTTGTTCGCCATAGCTGATGGTTTCGCCATAAGGAATAGAGGTGAGAGCCTGCCAAGCCGTTTTTTGAAAGTCCTTACCTTTTGTCGCTCTCAATGGCAAATTAAATTCAGTTCGTTGACCAGCAAAATACTCGTCTAGTTGGCGAGATACTTTGAGGCATAATTCATCGTGGTTGCAAACAATAGCCTCATCATGGTTCACATGGTCAATTTCTATAATTGATACGCCATCACTAACAATGATCATCTTACCAATCGGCGCTTCGTAGAGCATTTTGTAAGTACAGCCTTCCATGTCATCTTCCTTCTTCTAGCCTATTTCTGCTCTCAAGCACTTCGAATTTTGTATCCGCTTGACGCTTTTAACCCTTTCAGTATCTCGAACCTATATTTAATCTTTTCGTATCTCGATACCCGAATCTCGCATCTACTGTAGTACCTTAAGCCGTCATTCCAGAACTGAGGGACGAAGTGTCTGGAATCTCAAGCAACGCGGTATTAGCAATGGGTAATAGATTCCCTACTGCGCTCGTTCCTCGCTATAGGGAATGACGAGGTTAGAGTCGAGTGTCACTTGAGCCTGATATTTGCACTTAAATCCTTTCGAATTTGCTTTTTAATCTTTTCGCATCTCGATACCCGAAACTCGAATCTGCTTTTTATCTTTTCGCATCTCGCATCTCGCATCCCGCATCTGCTCTAGCTCTAACACGAAGCGCAAACAGGTACCCTGAAATGCCACCCATTATGTTTCCTAATGCTAGGCCGATAAAAAGCCCTTCGACACCATCAATTTGGCTGCCCACCCAGGCAAACGGCAGGGTAAATACGAAAAGGCGCATGAAGCTCCATTGGAAGGCTTTGAGTGGTTGATGCATGGCATTCATTGCACTTATCAGCATCATCACAATGCCTTGGAACCCGTAACTAAATGGCACGACTAACAGGTAGTGCCACAAGATACCTCGCACCGACTCTTCCTGAGAAAAGAGGGCGGCTAAAGGGATGCTCAATGGCACCATCATTAAAAAGATCAAACCTTGGAATAGCACGGCAAATCGCATGCTTAGGAATAGGGCTTTAAAGCTGCGTTGTGGGTTCTCGGCTCCAAAGTTCTGCGCCATAAAAGGGGTAAGAGCGGAAGTGAGAGACATCAAGACGATGATCAGAATCGATTCAATACGCTGAGCAGCACCATAAGCGGCAACGGCTTCAGTTCCTTGCTTGGCCAGCATCATCATAATGATAGCCCCCGCGAGTGGGTTCAGCGCGTTTGAAAGTGCAGCAGGTGTGCCAATGGTGAGGATTTGTTTCCAGTCGCGGACAACCTCTTGAGCTTTGGGTGGAGCAAGTAGCTTTTCTCGTTTGATTAATACATACAGCGAACTACACAACGCACCAAACCAACTGAAACCACTGGCGATGGCTGCGCCTTGAATCCCGAGTTCAGGGAAAGGTCCGTAACCGAAGATCAGCAAGGGGTCGAGGATACCGTTAATTAGGCCCGCTAACATCATGATCTTGGCGGGGGTTTTGGTATCACCACTCGCTCGTATCGCGCTATTGCCTGCCATTGGGATAACAAGCAGCGGAATGGCTAAGTACCAGACAGTCATGTATTCAGATATCAGTGGCAGCAACTCTGGTTCTGCCCCTAATAAGGTAAACATGGGTTCTAGAGTTACAAGCCCCAGTGTTGATGCAAATCCAACAAGCAGCACGGCAAGCAATAATCCATGACAAGTAAAGCGAGCGGCATTTTGTGCGCAGCCTTGACCCAGCAAGCGCCCAATACATGTGGACAGCCCCACACCTATGCCCATTGTGATGCAATTGATGGCGAAGGTAACTGGAAAGGTAAAGCTCACTGCTGCAAGTGCTTGTGTGCCGAGTAGTGAGATAAAGAAGGTATCGACTAAGTTAAACATCAAGATCGCAACCATGCCTAAAATGGTCGGTATGGTCATAGTGCGCAGAGTATTTGCTATTGGGGCAGTAAGAAGCCCGTGCTTATCTTGCATGTAAAACGCCGATTGAATTAGAATGTGAGTAGAATACAGTGAAACTTGAGCAGTCTGAAGATCACTTTCGTAAAGTTTACAAATCACACAAGACTTACAGCATATGCTGTGATAGCACTTTTCCCGTTACTAATTTAGATGTTTGAGAGATTTATAGTGAAGCAACAAAGTGAGCTACCATCGATGCCCCCAGAAAATACACCTGTATATAATTCAAATGATTTAGTCGACCTTAAAGAGCTTTTTAAGGCAATTTGGAACGGTAAGCTAATAATCATATTAGTTACGGCTTTATTTGCAATTATTAGCGTTGGTTATGCGCTATCAGTGCAAGAGTGGTGGTCATCGAAAGCTAAAATAGTGCAAGCGCAACCTCAAGACATTACTGCATATCAACAGCAGGTAAAGCAGTTTCAGCCTGTTTTCAATATCTACCAAGATGATGGTACCGTTTTAGTCAGCCGAGAGCTGGATACCTTGGTTAATGCAGAAGCTTTGTTTAATAGCTTTATTAATATGCTGAACTCAACCAATAACAAGCGTTCTTTTTTCGAGAGTAATTCTGATTTTCAAGCTTTAAGAGATATAACTTCTTCAGATGAAACAGCTATTTCGGAAGATGCTACCAGGGCGTTCTATTCACAGTGGTTTGGTAGAGTTTCAACATCCATTGTTGACATAAATAATAGAAATTCTCCTTATGTGGTTAGTTTTCAAACTATGACTAAAGAAAGCAGCTTTGATTTGTTAACAGCTTATATTTCATTTACTGAGTCCAAGGTGTATGACGATGCGTTCAACAACCTAAAAGCGGTTGTTAACGGTAAAAGAAATGAGTTGATTCAGCAAAAACGAATTCTAGAGAGTCAGGCGAGGAATCAATTATTAGTTGAGAGTGAGCGAGCTAAGTATGCTATGGGTATAGCACAAGCCGCAGGGGTCGAGAAACCTATACAAGTTGGTAATGACAATGAGCTATTTGGTATAGATTTAGGGGCAAAAGGCTTAGCTGCAAAGGTTCAAGCTTTGGAGTCTGTAAAGAACTTAAGTGTTATTGAGCCTCGCCTTCAACAAATAAATGCCAAATTAGATATGTTGAGTAACCTTGAAATAGATCGAAGTGTTGAATTTCAGACTTTTCGATTTTTGGAAAATGTCGAACAGCCAATAGCGAGAGATAAGCCTAACCGCGCTTTGATCGTTATACTAGGTACTTTTTTGGGGGGGATTATTAGTTTGGGTATTGTGCTGATACGTTTTTTGATTAGAGAAAAAGATTAAGTTCAAATGGCTAGTGTTACTCACTAGCCATTTTTCTTTTTACATTTCTTGTTGTTTGAGTTTCCTCACAAAAAGTCCGCCTCCCCCCTTGGGATCTTTCACTTCGCCCCAACATACTCTTTAACCCCATGCCAATCGTGGCAACTATCAAATTAAATGGAAATTATCAGGAGATACGACCGATGAATATCCGTCCTCTACACGACCGAGTTATCGTTGAGCGCCAAGAAGTTGAATCTAAATCTGCTGGTGGCATCGTTCTAACTGGTTCTGCCGCTGAAAAATCAACTCGCGGTGTAATTCTAGCTGTAGGCAAAGGCCGCATCCTAGAAAACGGTTCAGTACAACCATTGGACGTTAAAGTTGGCGACACTGTTATCTTTGCTGAAGGCTACGGCACTAAGTCTGAAAAAATCGACGGTAAAGAAGTTCTGATCATGTCTGAAAACGACATCATGGCGATCGTTGAGTAATCCGCGCTATACAAACTGAACTGACTGAATAAAGAATTTAAAGGAAATAAAGATGGCTGCTAAAGACGTTAAATTTGGTAACGACGCACGTATTAAAATGCTAGAAGGTGTAAACGTTCTGGCTGACGCAGTAAAAGTAACGCTAGGTCCTAAAGGCCGTAACGTTGTTCTAGACAAATCATTTGGCGCACCAACTATTACTAAAGATGGTGTTTCTGTTGCACGTGAAATCGAGCTTGAAGACAAGTTCCAAAACATGGGCGCACAAATGGTTAAAGAAGTGGCTTCGCAAGCGAACGACGCTGCGGGCGACGGTACAACTACCGCTACAGTTCTAGCTCAAGCTATCATCACTGAAGGCCTTAAAGCGGTTGCAGCTGGCATGAACCCAATGGACCTTAAACGCGGTATCGACAAAGCGGTACTTGCTGCTGTTGAAGAGCTAAAAGGTCTTTCTGTTCCATGTGCTGATACTAAAGCTATCGCGCAAGTAGGTACTATCTCAGCAAACTCTGATGCGACTGTAGGTAACATCATTGCTGAAGCGATGGAAAAAGTAGGTCGTGATGGCGTTATCACAGTTGAAGAAGGTCAGGCTCTACAAGACGAGCTAGACGTAGTTGAAGGTATGCAGTTCGACCGCGGTTACCTATCTCCTTACTTCATCAACAACCAAGAAGCAGGTTCTGTTGATCTAGAAAGCCCATTCATCCTTCTTATCGACAAGAAAGTTTCAAACATCCGTGAACTTCTTCCGACTCTAGAAGCAGTAGCTAAGGCATCTCGTCCACTTCTAATCATCGCTGAAGATGTAGAAGGCGAAGCGCTTGCAACTCTAGTTGTAAACAACATGCGCGGCATCGTGAAAGTTGCGGCTGTTAAAGCACCTGGTTTCGGTGACCGTCGTAAAGCAATGCTGCAAGACATCGCTATCCTAACGGGTGGTACGGTTATCTCTGAAGAAATCGGCCTAGACCTTGAGAAAGTAACGCTAGAAGACCTAGGTCAAGCTAAGCGTATTACTATCACTAAAGAAAACTCAACCATCATTGATGGTGCGGGTGAAGAAGTGATGATCCAAGGTCGCGTTTCTCAAATCCGTCAACAAATCGAAGACGCAACTTCAGACTACGACAAAGAGAAACTTCAAGAGCGCGTAGCTAAGCTAGCTGGCGGTGTTGCAGTAATCAAAGTTGGTGCTGCGACTGAAGTTGAGATGAAAGAGAAGAAAGACCGCGTAGAAGACGCACTTCACGCAACTCGTGCTGCAGTTGAAGAAGGTGTGGTTGCTGGTGGTGGTGTTGCACTTATCCGCGCCGCATCTAAAGTGGCTAACATTGAAGGCGACAACGAAGAGCAAAACGTAGGTATCCGCGTTGCACTACGTGCAATGGAAGCACCTATCCGTCAAATCACTAAGAACGCAGGTGACGAAGAGTCTGTTGTTGCTAACAACGTTCGTGCTGGCGAAGGTAACTACGGCTACAACGCTGCGACTGGCGAATACGGCGACATGATCGCGATGGGTATCCTAGATCCAACTAAGGTGACTCGTTCTGCACTTCAGTTCGCAGCATCTGTTGCTGGTCTTATGATCACAACCGAAGCGATGATTACTGACAAACCTCAAGATGCGTCTGCTGCTATGCCTGATATGGGTGGCATGGGCGGTATGGGTGGCATGGGCGGTATGATGTAATCATCCCCCTTTCTCGTAACAGAGAGAGCCATACATAAGCTTTAGAAAACGGAGACCTCGGTCTCCGTTTTTTTTTGCTTTTCGCATCTCGTCACCCGTATCTCTCATCCGCTCTCAATCTTTTCGAATCTCGTTTACGCGAATCCCGCATCTGCTTTTAATCAGTGGTCACCCAGCCTCGTGTGTAAACTGTTGTGCGTCAATTTTTTGCAGCATCATGTCACGCTTAAATGGCTTTGGAAGATAATCATCCATGCCACATTCAAAGCAACGTTTAATATCATCATCGAGCACTGAAGCTGTTAAAGCAAGAATATGCGTTGCCTGAAGCTGCAGGCTTTCTTCATAGCGCCTGATTTGCTCCGTTGCTTCAAAGCCATCGACATTCGGCATCATGCAGTCCATCAAAACAAGGCCGATTTCTTGATGATGCTCTCGATATAAATCAATGGCTTGTTGTCCATCATTAGCAATCCAATACTCAATTCCTAGCTTATCTAAATTGATACATACCACCTTCTGGTTCACGCGGTTATCTTCAACCACGAGTACTTTTTGACGTCCGCTCCCTTCTACTGGTTTTGACTGAGGCGGCGGCACCCTTTCAAGTAATGAGTTCATCATGCTGCTTAAGCGGGAACCGAGCATAGGAAGAGTGACATAACCTGAGACAAAATTGCACTCCTTCACCGGCTCACTAAGGTTATTTTTCACCATGATGATTTTCACCTCTGGTGCTTGGTGGTGTAGTGCTTTAGCTTGATTAATATCTTCTGTAAAAGCGATATCTGGGATGCAACCTGACGCCAAATTTGCTTCAATTGATTTTAGTTTTGGTGAGTAACCAAAGCGGAACAAATCATCGAGTAAAAGCTTCGATGGAGCATCTGAATAATAGACAACGGTCTGTTTACGCTTTTTAGTTTCAGAATGCTCTGATTGCATCACCGTTAATTGGAAACGGAAGCAACTGCCTACGCCTTTCTCTGACTCAACATCTATCGAGCCTCCCATTATCTCCACCATACGTGACGAAATACTCAGTCCTAACCCCGTGCCCACAATGTTAGAGGCGGTGTTGGTGTCTTCTTGGCAAAATTCTTTGAAAATGTGTTCTTGCTGATCTTTTGCAATACCAATACCAGTATCTCGAACGGAAAACTCGATCACATACTCTTTTTCTAATGATGCAAGCCGTTGAGCCGCGAATACGATTGAGCCTTGCTCTGTAAATTTGATCGCATTTGAAGCAAAGTTCATCAACACTTGGCGAACTTTATTCTCATCAACATGAATGTACTCTGGAAGCTCGTCATCAACCTCAACTTCCAGCTTAATCTGCTTTTGATAAGCTTTAGATGAGATCAAAGTCGCGCTGTCAAATAGCAGCTCTCTTAAGTCTGTCGTATGTGGATTAATTTCCAGTTTGCCTGATTCTATTTTGGATAGGTCGAGAATATCGTTGATCAACATAAGTAAGGCTTGAGAAGAGGTGTTGATCGTTCCAAGGCAGTCTTTCTGTTCTGGCGATAACTTAGTTTCTGCCAGAATTTCTGACATACCAATAACACCATTAAGCGGTGTTCGTATCTCATGAGACATATTGGCAAGAAAGGCACTTTTGGCACGATTAGCCTGTCGCTCTTTCTCTTGTGAAACAATTAACTGAGTTTCGAGGTGACTGGCACGCCACACAACATAGAACAGCACCAGTAAAGTCACCCCTCCTAATGTGGCTGTTGATATATATCGGTACCACTTTACCTGTATCAGGTTCTCAGCGATTCGCTTAGGTGTTTCGGTGAACAGCAAGTTGAGTTCATCTTCAACATGATAAATGCTGCTCGTGAGCTCTCCTTTCAAACCGCTGTCAGAACTATACCCTACACTCTTTAACCCCCGCTGCAATCGCCAAAAATGGCGTTTAAAATTATTAAACGAAGCCAGTGCCGTCATCGTTCGAGTATTCTCTTCGACTTCATATTGGATTTTGAACAGTGAATCGACAATCTGATCTAATGTTTTCTGCTCAAAGCCAGTGAAAAACTGATACATGAGATCTTGCGTAGCTATAAATTGTTCTTCAAGCTGCTTATTGTTGGCTTCATGTACGAAACGCTCTAGTGTCAACGCAGCATTCTTAAGTTTCTCAATGAGCCCAATTTGGTCCCCTTGACCATGTATGCTGACTAGCTCAATGGCTAATAATGAAAAGGCAATCTGGTACTGATCGAGATACTCGACAACTCTGGCGTAATCAAAAGAAATATTCAGATCGCTTCGCACGATTTTTCCATCGATCTCAGCCAGTTGTTCGATTAGCTGACTTCGCTTTCTATCGAGAAGCTCTTGAGTTTCGAGTTGCCTTGTAGAAATAAATTGTTGTTCCTGGCGCCTGACAGATAGCATAACGCTATAGGCTTGCGAAAGGCTGAGCTGGAGATCAATCATGTCCTGCTCTTTGTTCTTCAGGACATAGCTAGCATAGAGATAAAGGCCCAGAAACAGCACGATAGCTAAAGAGCCACGCGAAATAATTGCTTTTATGGTCTGTTTATCCGCAGTTTCCTTAATCACTATACTTACCATGCTCCATGCGTTTCATATGTTTGTGTCCCTGTCATTAAAACTTAGTTTATTTTGAGGATTTAACGAACATTAGTTTTTGAATAACAGAGGTCTGTTGAGCTTTCGTCATTAAATTTTTTAGGATGACATCGCTTTAGATGCAGCAATGAGTGTGTGGGCTACAAGCTTGTGAAGCATGTTAATTTTCTTGCCTAGATTCTTATTTGGAATAACAAGCGCTAGAGCGGAGGTTTCGGTCTCCGTTTTTTTTGCTTTTCGTATCTCGTTCACTCGAATCCCGCATCTGCTTTTTACCATTGCTCTTTATGATTTAGCGGCTTATATTCAACAGTACAGTTATGACATTGGTCTAACATGGATAGCTGTTGAATAAAGGATAATAAATGCTTGATTGAAAATGGATTAATCAAGTCAACAATAAGTCAGTGGAGACTCCCCAATGAAAAAACTACTTTCAGTACTTGCTGTGTCGGCAGCAGTAATGGCACCAGCGGCATTCGCTTCTTCGCCTGTTATGTTTTCAACGATCAACGGCTTCAACGCACCTGATTCAGATGCGGTTGGCGGTGTACGTTTAGCTCTGCTTCACGGACAAGTAAACGACCTTAAAGGTGTTGATCTTGCGGTTGTTGGTATGTCTGAGACGCAAACAACAACAGGTGTGAATCTGGGTATCTTCGGTGCATCAAAAGTGAACCAAGAAATGACCGGCGCATCTCTAGGTTTCTTCAACTGGAACACAGGTAAAACAACGGGTGTTAACCTTGGTGCAGTGAACATTACCAATGATGTAAAAGGCGCGAACGTGAGTTTCGTCAACTACTCAGAAGGTAACACTATGGTTGATGTTGGCGCTGCGAACCTTTCAGAAGTGTCGACGGTTCAGGTTGGTATCTTCAACAAAACCAACAAAATCGAAGGTGTACAAGTTGGCCTGATCAACTGTGCTGATAACGGTTTCTTCCCGTGCTTCCCGATTGTAAACTTCGCTAAATAAAGCGGTCGTTTAGCCTTTAGTTCTACTATTGGTGAGCGATGTTTAGTTGGCGTATTAGCGTTTAAAAGCTAAGCCTATCAACGCCTAAACCCTTGTTTAGGCGTTATTACATTCAATTCCACAACCAAGATAAACTTCTCAAACCACCTGATAAGCATATTGTTTTATATTTCCTGTTGCAGTATTTTTACTTATAAGTACAATGTGCGATAAATTCCCAATGATGATTTATATGCTTTGATTAACCACCATACCATCGATTTTAAAAAGGCTTTTTTAAGTCTGACCGCCAGTTTTTTAGTAGTTTTGAGCTTGTTGCTCGTTGATTCAGCGGAAGAATCAGATAAACAGTATGGAATCGAAAACCAAGGCGTGACACGCTCTTTAGCGGAGCTCACACAGATCATAAATGCGCTTGAGTACAACATCACTGCGCTTTATCCACTACATGGGGATACCTACGTATTCTCGCATGACAAAAAGATTGAAGGTGAGACGTGCTACTTCACTAGTGAGGAGCAACATGCCCCTCGTTTTGATTTTATGTTCTCTGGCCCTCGCGAGATGTGTAACCCGAAATCGGACCTTTATACTGAAGCGGGTAAGCGTTTGTTTATTGCGCCTACCATGGCCTATTTCGCCAATACCATTGATACCATCTCAGCGATCTACTTCATCTCGAAAGAGAAGTTTATTATCTCTTCCCCCTCTGATATTGCCCAATATATGAAAGGTGATACGTTCGACTCTGTCGTAAATAGCCGACCATATTGGATCAATACGGTTCGCTTTGGCCTATCGCAAGGCAAAGACCAAGTGGTGTATACCGGCCAATACGATGATTATCTGACAGGTCAAAAAGTGGTGACCTTAACCAAAGGGATTTACGTTAATGGTGAGTTTAAAGGGGTATTGGGTGTCGATGGCTATGTCTCTAACCTAGTATCAAACCCTACCCATGGCTATAAAGTCACAAGTACGCGAGGCGCAAACAAATACGGCTTTATGGACTTTACCTATTCTAAGCCTCTGTATGTTGATGACATGAACACCCAGCTATACCTGACTATCGAAGAAGACAAGAGTGAGCACTTTCTGCATGTATTGGAGATGGAGAAGATTCAGCTTTCGATACTGTTGGTTTTGTATCTGCTTTCGGTTTTATGGCTATGGCGCTTTTACACAAAACAAGAACACCAGCGTTTGAATAACCTAGCAATGCGCGACCCATTAACGGGCTTACTGAATCGCCGAGGCTTTGAAGCTAAATTGTTAGCACAAGAAGAAGCACCGATTATTGGCTTCGGTGTGTTTGATATTGACGACTTTAAAGAGGTGAATGACCGCTATGGGCACAAGATCGGAGACGAAGTGATCTGTCATGTTGCTCAACTGATGATGAACAGCGTTAGACAGCAAGATATCGTCGCGAGATTTGGTGGCGAGGAGTTTGTTGTCGCGATTACGGGGGAATCGTCTGAGTTGCTTTCATCAATCTTTGAGCGAATTCAAAACGACATTAGTCTGCAAAGCTATCGGTGTCCCACAGGAGACAAGGTTAGGATTTCTGTGTCTGGTGGCGCGACACTTTACTCCCTGTACAAGTTCGACAGTGTAGGGCACTTATGGGAAAACCAGAGTATTCGTTCGTCGGATGAGCAGCTTTATAAAGCAAAGGCTGCGGGTAAGAACCGGGTGTGTATCCAGACGTATTGATGAGCCACCAAATAATGCAAAGCCTAGTCGGTTGACTAGGCTTCTTTGTATCAGTGGCACTACCACTAAGGCTATCAAGTGCTGTGCTATTTCTTCATGCGACCTTTTCGCATCCACTTCTGGTGCACACCGCGGCGTAGGCTTTGGAAGCTGTTTTCCACCTTATCGACACCAAGCAGAATCACGAGCGCCATTAGCGTGATAATGACTGATTGCGAAAGGTGACCAAGGGCGATCATCATACCTAATGCAGCGAGTACCCAGATAATCGCGGCTGACGTGACACCATGAATCTTTCCATCCAGTGTCATCATTACCCCAGCGCCAAGGAAACCCACCCCAGTAATGATTTGACCAAGCACACGAGCTTGATCGAGCGTGTTAGGGGAAAGGCTAATCGCCATCGTAAGGAAGAAATAGGTACCGCTGATGATCAGAATCGAGGTTCTGATCCCTACCGGCTTACCGCGGGTTTGTCGCTCGATACCGATTAACGAACCACACAGCATGCATACTGCAAGGCCTGCCCAGCTAAAGGGGGCAAGGTTGAGAGTTTGTTCTATAAATTGTGTCATATCACCCCTCCTAAAAATTTAGAATAGAGCCGAGTATGCTAATAATAGACCGGACGATCGAACAAAAACTTTTTGTCTTAACGATTGATAAAGATGACGTGAAGTCTAGCAGCCGTCTGTTGTTAAGGTGAAGGCAGGTGTCGTGGTCTCCGTCGCTTCTTGATATTTAAGACGATAAGAAGCGACCATTGTTCGAGATAGAGTTATTCAATGTGCAGATCGAGTGGGGTCTTACTGCTGCGACCGCCAATCTCACGAGTTAACTTTGGTACAAGGTAGCCAGAAACCTCAGAGATCAAACCTTTGAAGTGGTGCTTCGCCTCTTCATCCGATATATAGAAGTGTGCCGCACCCTGAACCTTATCAAGTACATGCATATAGTAAGGTAAAACACCCGCATCGAATAGCCTTTCACTTAGTTTTTTCAATGAGTTAGCGCTGTTATTAACCCCTTTAAGCATCACACCTTGGTTTAGCAGGGTCACGCCACTTTGCTTCAACTTATGGAAGGCTTGCTTAAGTTCTAAGTTGATTTCATTGGCATGATTAATATGGCTCACCATTACCACATTGAGGTGAGTTTGCGCTAACAATTGGCACAGTTCATCTGTCACTCGAGCGGGGATCACAACCGGTAATCGGCTGTGGATTCGAACGGTTTTCACATGTGGGATTTGTTCGATAGCACTGATAAGCCACTCTAATTCGCTGTCTTTTGCCATCAGTGGATCGCCACCCGATAAGATAACCTCGTTGATCTCTGGATGCGCAGACACATAGTCGAGGCTGGTTTGCCAAACAGACTTTGAGCCTTTGTTATCTTGATAAGGAAAATGACGACGGAAGCAGTAGCGGCAGTTAATTGCGCAGCCACCTTTCACAATCATCAATGCGCGATTTTTGTATTTGTGCAGTAAGCCTGGAATCGCGTTGTCTTGCTCTTCTAAGGGATCTGAGGAATAGCCTTGGTGCACCTCAAACTCTTCACTTAGCGGTAAAACCTGTCTTAGTAATGGATCGTGTGGGTTGCCTTTTTCCATTCGTTCGACAAAGCTAAGGGGTACCCGAAGTGCAAATAACTCGCGAGCAGCGAAGCCTGCTTGCCACGGTGTTGGGTCTATTTCCAATGCCTCAAGCAATTTTGTCGGGTCAGAGATCGCATTCGATAGTTGTTTGAGCCAGTTTTGCTCAACAGATTCGACTTTTCGGGTTATGATATGCGGCATTGAAATTAACTCAAAGATGTGGAAGAGAAAATCATGGCGTCAGTAAGCACCAATGAATTCAAAGGCGGTTTAAAATTCATGATGGATAACGAGCCTTGCTCAATTATCGAAAATGAATACGTTAAGCCAGGTAAAGGCCAAGCGTTTAACCGTGTTAAACTTCGTAAACTGCTGTCAGGCAAAGTGTTAGAGAAAACATTTAAGTCAGGCGATACAGTAGAACTAGCGGACGTTGTAGACGTTGAACTAGGCTACCTATACAGCGATGGCGAATTCTACCACTTCATGAACAATGAAACATTCGAGCAAATCGCTGCTGACGTAAAAGCAGTTGGCGAAACAGCTAAATGGTTAGTTGAAAACGACGTATGTACTCTAACGTTGTGGAATGATAACCCTATCACAGTAACTCCACCAAACTTTGTTGAGATCGCAGTAACAGAAACCGATCCTGGTCTGAAAGGCGACACGCAAGGTACTGGCGGTAAGCCTGCAACTCTAGCAACAGGCGCGGTAGTTCGCGTTCCTCTATTCATCGCTATCGGTGAAGTTGTTAAAGTTGATACTCGTACTGGCGAATACGTTGGTCGTGTGAAGTAATTTATACTTCAAGTATCTGAAAAAGGTCGCTTAGGCGGCCTTTTTTTGTATATCAAGATCAGGAAAGAGCAGATAAGAGTAAACGAGATACGGGATGCGAAGACCTGGAAGAGCAAGAGCGGGTGATATTCGACAAGCAACAAAAAAGCAGAACAAGATAACTTGTTCTGCTTTTAGTCTTTTCGCTCTTAAGCTTTTCGAATCTCGATTACTCGAATCCCGAATCTGCTCTTAGTTGTTAGATCATAAAGATGAAAATAACAGATAGCGCGCTGATTAGGCCTGCGAAGAAGTAGCAGCCCACTTTACCTGCAACACCGACGTGGAACTTAAGGTCGTGCATGCCGTGGTGAAGACGGTGCATAGCGTGCCACATTGGCAGTGCCAGCGTTCCGATGATGAATAGCGCACCGATAATGCTGGTGGCAAATTCAGACACACGCTCGTAGCTCATTGCGTCCGCATCGATAATGCCCATTGGCACTAAGATACCTAACACTAAAATCGTGATCGGAGTGATCATCGCGAACCAAGTACCGCCAGCGCCGAATAGGCCCCACCAGATTGGCTCGTCAGAGCGTTGAGGATTGTGGTTAACAGGTTTTACTTTGTAATTTGTGTTCATAACGAAAGCTCCTTACACCACAACAAGAACGATTAAAGAAATAAAAGCCACCGCTGCCCACTGGGTCAGTACGATGATTCTCTTATCGACCAATTTGCCTTTAAGGCGGATTGGCATTACTTGAGGCATCATGCTGAAGAAGGTTTGAGCGTGCATTAAGCTACCTAGCAGCGCTACGATATTAATACCGATAACGATAGGGTTAGCCATAAAGCTCAACCAACCAGCCCACGCTTCAGGGCCTTTCACAAGCGCACCTAAACCGAAGGTTAGGAACACAGTGAACAGAATCAAAGGCAGTACAGTCGCTTCACGTAGCATGTAGAAGCGGTAGAACGGATGGTTGCTCCACCACGTTCTCTTCATCTCACGAACATAAGGCTTACGATTGCTCATCTTATGCCTCCTCTGCAGTTTTAACTTGAGAACCATCTGGTTTGAACATCGAGATAACGAAGTCCATTGAAGACTCAACTTTGCCTTGGTTTACCGCAGCCGCTGGGTCTACTTTCTTCGGACATACTTCAGAACAGTAACCAACGAACGTACAGCCCCAAGCGCCGTTTTCACCATTGATAAGCTTCATGCGCTCATCTTTACCGTTGTCACGGCTATCTAGGTTGTAACGGTGAGCAAGAGTCAATGCCGCAGGGCCGATGAACTCAGGGTTTAGGCCAAACTGAGGACACGCCGCGTAACAAAGACCACAGTTGATGCAGCCAGCGAACTGTTTGTATTTCGCCATTTGCTCTGGAGTCTGAATGTTTGTGCCGTCTTCAGGCTTACGGTCGTTACCAATGATGTAAGGCTTGATTGCTTCAAGGCGCTCGATGAACGGCGTCATGTCGACAATCAAATCTTTTTCGATTGGGAAGTTAGCCAAAGGCTCAATCTTGAAGCCATTCGGGTAGTCACGTAAGAAGCTTTTACATGCCAGTTTTGGCACGCCATCAACCATGATGCCGCAAGAACCACAAATCGCCATACGACAAGACCAACGGTAAGACAGGTCTTTATCTAGGTTATCTTTGATGTAACCGATCGCATCAAGTACTGACATGGTTTCATCAAACGGAACTTCAAAGGTTTGAAAGTGAGGTTCTGCATCGTGCTCAGGGTCATAACGCAGGATTTCAATTTTTTGGATTCGATTCGCTGACATTATGCTTGCTCCTCTTCGCTCTTCTTCGCATTCTCTTCTGCTGCTTTTTCAGCGGCAGCGGCTTTCTCTGCTGCTTCACCGTATAGACGAGCTTTAGGTTGAGATTTGGTAATCTTAACGCCGCTGTAGTCGATGGTTGGTGCTGCATCTTCGTTGTAGAACGATAGAGAGTGTTTCAGGAAGTTCACGTCATCACGTTCTGTGCAGTTGTCGTCTAGACGTTGGTGTGCACCGCGAGACTCTTTACGAAGGATTGCTGAGTGAACCATCGCTTCTGCGACTTCTAGGCCGTAGCCCACTTCGATAGCGTAAAGTAGGTCAGTGTTGAACACCTTGCCTTTGTCTTTAATGCTGATCTTCTTGTAGCGCGCTTTCAGTTCAGTGATCTTGTTGATGGTCTCTTGCATCAAGTCTTCTTGACGGTAGATACCACAGCCCGCTTCCATGGTGTGACCCATTTCAGTACGGATATCAGCCCAGTTCTCGTCGCCTTCTTGGTTCATTAGCGCAGCGATGCGATCTTCAACCGCTTTTACTTGCTTAGCGATAGACTCTTCATTCCAGCCTTTGAACTCTGCTGCGCGTTTCACTGCATGCTCACCAGCAACGCGGCCAAATACTACGAACTCAGCCAGAGAGTTAGAACCAAGGCGGTTTGCACCGTGTAGGCCAACAGAAGCACATTCACCAACAGCGAATAGGCCTTTGATGCGAGTTTCACAAGTACCGTTAGTTTCAATACCACCCATGGTGTAGTGAACAGTCGGACGAATTGGGATTGGCTCTTTTGCAGGGTCGACGTTCACGTAAGCTTTCGCCAGCTCACAGATGAACGGTAGACGCTCTTGCAGGTACTCTTCACCAAGGTGGCGAAGGTCAAGGTGTACTACATCACCAAGAGGGTGCTTGATGGTGTTGCCTTTCTGTTGCTCGTGCCAGAATGCTTGAGAAACTTTGTCACGTGGACCCAGTTCCATGTATTTGTTTTTCGGCTCGCCCACTGGAGTTTCAGGGCCCATGCCGTAATCTTGTAGGTAACGGTAGCCGTTCTTATTAACGATGATACCGCCTTCACCACGACAACCTTCGGTCATCAAGATGCCAGTACCCGGCAGGCCTGTTGGGTGGTATTGAACGAACTCCATGTCACGCAGTGGCACACCGTGGCGATAAGCCATAGCCATACCGTCGCCGGTCACGATGCCGCCGTTGGTATTACAGTGGTAAACACGACCTGCGCCACCCGTTGCTAGAACAACCGATTTTGCTTTGATGGTAACAAGCTCACCTTCAGACATATGAATCGCGATAAGGCCTTGTACTTCGCCTTCTTCAACGATCAAATCCACCACAAAGTACTCGTCAAATCGTTTGATTTGGTCGTACTTCATCGAAGTCTGGAACAGAGTATGAAGCATGTGGAAGCCAGTTTTATCCGCTGCGAACCACGTTCTTTCTACCTTCATACCGCCGAATCGGCGTACGTTTACTTCACCGTTTTCTTTACGACTCCATGGGCAGCCCCATTGTTCCATTTGGATCATTTCGCGAGTCGCGTTTTCAACAAAGTATTCAACAACATCCTGTTCACATAGCCAGTCGCCACCGCCAACAGTATCGTTGAAGTGGTTATCTAGGCTATCTTCGTCTTTAATTACCGCTGCTGAACCGCCTTCTGCTGCTACCGTGTGCGAACGCATTGGGTAAACTTTAGAAATCAGTGCTACTTCCAAATCAGGATTAGCTTCAGCTGCTGCAATAGCTGTTCGAAGACCAGCGCCGCCTGCGCCGATGACTGCGATATCTGTGGTAATTGTCTTCACAGTTATTCTCCAGTGTGATGCGGAGTATTCCGCTTGTTATTATAAAAAGCCCATTTAGAGAGCAGTAAACGGCATCAACCGATCATCACCCCTAAGCCTTAAGTGGTAGGTTCAGTGTAAGAGAGGAGGGGGTTTGAAAAATTGATGTATTTAGGTTTTTGCTCCGGTAATGCATATGGAGGCATAGAAATTATAGGTTATGTGACTGCAATCACGGCAATCAATTATTGATAACGATTCGTCCACAGGGCTTGTGTTAACGGCTTGTTGAGTATGATTTTTGTTATCAATGTTGGGTGGGGTTGAATATTAATAATTGTATTGTAGAACGTGATTTTATGGCTTCATCTAAACAGCACGACGGTTTAATTAATGCAAAGATAGAAGCTTACAAAAGCAGCGAAAAGTGATAATTTTCGTCGCCTAGAATTCAGTGATATGGAACTTAGTAATGCACTCTACATGGCAACCTGCCGCAACCATTAAGCAGTTAAAGCAACGTGCTGATATCCTTAGTCAAATCCGCCAGTTTTTTGCAGAGCGAGACGTGATGGAGGTGGATACGCCAGCCATGAGTCACGCCACGGTGACCGATGTGCATCTGCATACCTTCAAAACTGAATTCGTCGGCCCAGGTTACGCGCAAGGGCAACCTCTGTTTTTTATGACAAGCCCTGAATTTCATATGAAGCGCTTGTTGGCAGCAGGTAGTGGTTGTATTTACCAAATTTGTAAGTCGTTTCGTAACGAAGAGAACGGCCGTTACCACAACCCCGAGTTCACTATGCTGGAGTGGTACCGTATCGGTTTTGATCATCATGACTTAATGGATGAGATGGACTTGCTCCTACAGAAAATCTTAAAGTCAGGCGAGGCAGAGCGTATCACTTACCAACAAGCCTTCATCGAGGTGCTAGGTGTGTGTCCGCTTGAAGACTCTATGGATACTCTAAAACAAGCGGCAGCCAAGCTTGGGTTAAGTGATATTGCCGACCCTGAAGAAGACCGCGATACCTTGCTGCAACTGCTATTTAGCGTGGGTGTCGAAGAAAAGATTGGCCAGACAGTGCCCGCATTTGTTTATGACTTCCCAGCTTCACAGGCGGCATTAGCCAAGATTAACCCGAATGATTCGCGAGTGGCTGACCGTTTTGAGGTGTACTTCAAAGGTATCGAGCTGGCAAACGGCTTTCATGAGTTAGATAAGCCACAAGAGCAGCTTAAGCGCTTTGAAGAGGACAATGCCAAGCGTATCGAGATGGGCTTGTCGCCTCAACCGATTGACCATCACTTGATTGAGGCATTAAAAGCGGGCTTACCTGCTTGTGCTGGTGTTGCACTGGGTATTGATAGGTTAATCATGCTGGCTTTGGGTTACGACCATATTGATGATGTGACCGCTTTCCCATTCCCACGTTCTTAACTTTAGTTAGCAGAAGTTAGCTAGCAGCTCGATTAGCTGACCAGAATACCAGTGCCACTATCTTACTAGGATACCTGTGCCGACCACTGCAACAATGGCACCGATCCAAGCATAGGCGTTTGGTCTCTGCTTGGTATACAGCCATAGAATGGGCAGCAACATGATAGGTGTGGTTGAAGAGAGTAGAGCAACCATACCGACATTCCCTTCCTGCAGTGCATACAAGATCAGCGTCATTCCTACCGCCATTGCAAGAAAGCCGTTCACTGCGGTAATCACGAATATTTGACCATTCATCGGATTCAGTGCGCGTGAAAGCTTGGCGCCCGTTAAACGAAATGCGGAATGGGCGACAAAGGCGGTGATCATTCGAATAGCAGAAGCGGCTACTGGGTCGATGCTAGTTTGCATCACAGGTTTGGCAATAATACCGCCCAATGCTTGGCAGATAGCGGCCGTGATGCCCAGAGCAACACCAATCCACACGGTGCCCTTGATGGTTTCAAGTTGGTTATTAGCTTGGCCTCGACGACCAAAGAATATCGCGGTTAATACGCCACTGAATACCAAGGCCGAGCCAATAAGCTCGCCAGAGGTCATGCTCTCGCTAAACAGGAAGTAACCGAGAATCGCAGAGAACACAGCGTGACAAGAGAACAGTAAGCCAGCTTGGCGCGGGCCCATTCGGTTCAAACAGGCAAATAGGGCGGTATCACCAATGAAGATGCCAATCAGCCCTGATAGCATCATCGGTGTGACTAAGTCTGTTTCGACAGTTGACCAGCCACCCGTAAACCAAGCCATGCTTGATAAGATGACCGCAGTGCAGCCCATACGCCAGCGGCTATAGGCAAAAGAACCTAAGTGTTGAGCAGGCTTTACGGACATTAGGCTTGCGATAGCCCAAAGAAAAGCAGCAGCGAGAGCCAACCATTCGAACCCCATCGATTAACAGTCCTTGTGTCTGGGATAAATTAGCTCATCAATATGCATCAAACCGAACTGAGAACAAAGCGATTCTTAATAAATGCACCGCTTTGCTCCTCAGTGATAGGTTTACTCCAGTTATCTGTTTCGTTTGTCTAAATAGCGAGGCTTTATACCTTAAAGCGCTCGACATCTCGACGCATCGACTCAGCAGCGTTACTCATTTCATTTGAGCTATTGCGGCTGCTTTCAGCTTGCTGGGCTAGGTCGTCAGAGGCATCTTTGATCCCTTGTGTATTACGGCTGATGTCTTCGCTTACTGCTCGTTGCTCTTCGGCTGCGCTGGCTATCTGTAGTGCCATATCGTTGATTTCACTGATGGCTTGGGTGATTTTAGACAGGCTGTCGTGTGCTTGTTCTGCGAAGCCAACACTGTTTTCTGCCAGTTGAGTGCTGGTGGTCATGCTATCCACCGCATGTTCAGTATTCTTCTGTAGGGTATCGATCATCACACGGATTTCTTCCGTCGAGCCATGCGTTCTTTGGCTTAGCACTCGAACTTCATCGGCGACAACGGCAAACCCGCGACCTTGCTCGCCCGCACGTGCCGCTTCAATGGCAGCATTCAATGCCAATAGATTGGTTTGTTCAGCAATGCCTTGAATGGTGGATAGAATTTGGTTGATGCTTTGCGCGTTGTTTTCCAGCTCTCGGATAACATTGGCCGCGTCTTCTACTTGGGTCGCAAGGCGAGTGATGGCATCGCGGTTCTGTTGAATCACTTCTTGGCCGTCATTACACGCGGTTGCAGAGGCTTGAGAAGCGGATGCGGTTAATTCTGCATGGCTCGCTACTTCGGCTGCGGTAGCCGACATCTCATGAATTGCAGTCGCAATCTGGTTGATATCGTTTTGTTGATTCTCCACACGAATGGAGGATTGCGTTGCCAACTGGTTGGCTTTTTCGGCGTGGTTGTTTAAATCGTGGCTGTGCTCAACGACACCTTTCAGCATGCTCTGCATTTGACTTAAGAATTGGTTCACCAGCTCAGCAAGCTTACCTATCTCATCCATGCGGGTGATATCGATGCGTTGAGTAAGGTCACCTCGGCCTTGAGCAAGCTGGGTTAGCGCCTCTGACAAGGTTTGTAATGGGTAAAGCAGCCGGTTGATGACCATGGTGCTAGCGATTGAAATCACAATGTACAGAACAAGTGAGGTTAGGGCGATGAATTGAATCGCGTCAGAGACCGCAGAAAACGCCATTTCTTTATCGATAACAATACCTAATGACCAATCAGTATTCGGGACATTGGCAATGTAGACCAGTTTATCCCCTTGGCCTGGCCAAGTTAGCGTGGTGATCGTTTGGTCTTGGATCAATTGCGATACTTTGTTTGCAGTGAGTCCTGGGTTCAAACTGGTCAGTGGTTTCTGACTTAGCTCTTCATCCGTGTAGGCAACGATGTTGTTGTTACCATCCACTAAAAATGCAAAGCCATCGTTATCCAGTTTTACATTGAGAACCGTATCAATAATGCTGGTGACGGTTAAGTCTGCTGCGAGGACACCTTGTCTTTCACCGTTGAATGCTTTCGCAAAGCTGATGACAATGCTGCCGTCAAAGTCTTGATAAGGTTCAGTAATGACAAGGTCTGATGTTGCGTTAGCATCTTTATACCAAGGGCGGGTACGTGGATCATAGCCTGCTGGCCAATCTTCACCTTTATCGCCATACGCGATAGTGCCATCGCTGAATCCCGCATAAACAGACAAGAATTGCCCGGCTTGCTTGGTGATTAGTAACTCGCGGTCAGAGTTACTACTGCTTGAAATGGTCGGCTCATTGGCAAGCATCATATCGCTGCGAGTAGAGAGCCAATCGGCAATATAATTGGTAGTGCCGACACTGACATTTTTCATTTCTTGGTTGATTGCGACTTCAGTTTCTTGAGTCAGTTGATTAACCGAGATCCAGGCTTGAGCGCCACTCACGACGGCAATAATGACCGCAATGGCGATCTGAATTTTAAATTTAATAGTATGTCTCAAGGTCCATTCCTCTCTTATTAGACAGTAACCTAACTACAACGACGTACTTGATGGTGAATTGATGTGTCTCTGATGCGTGTATAGTGCCGCTGTCTTAGGCTGAATGACTGTGTTTGAAATCATAAATTCTTAATATATTGGCTCTGCTTTTTGTAAAACAGTGAAGTAAAATCACAGTTACCTGTTGATTGAAATGTTAGTTAATTGCTTGGGGTGGAGTGGTATAGAGCGAAAAAAGCGCTAAATTTACATTTAGCGCCTTAGTCCGGAGTAAGGGTGATCGTTGAACGTCTTTTAGGTGATGATGAACAACGCGAGGTAAACCATCAACAAGCCGACAATCCCCAAGATGATCCCCATCTTAGCCATGTCTTTGCTTTCGATAAGCCCGGTTGAGTAAGCCAGTGAGTTGGGTGGTGTCGATACTGGAAGAATCATGCCGAGTGATGCTGAGAAGGCAACCACAACCAATAATCCTTGTAAGCCACCAATCGCCACTAGGCTTTCCATCGATGCGCCAATCGCAGCGGCTATTGGCATTAGTAAGTTGGCCGTAGCGGTGTTCGACATGAAGTTAGCCATTAACCAGCACACGATGGATAGCGTGATGACTACGGCTGCAGGGGAAAGAGACTCATAGTCTATCGCGTGTGCCAATGCAGAGGCCAAGCCTGTTTTATCTAAGCCGATACCAATCGCAATACCACCGGCGACTAGCCACAACACATCCCAGTTGATTAGTTTCAATTCTTCTTTGCCCATGATGCCGGTCAAAGTGAAGACCGCCAGTGGAATGATAGAGACCACATAGGTGTTCATGCCGTGCAGTTTGGTAGTCATCCACAACAAGATGGTCGCTGCAAAGGTGACGTAAACGACGATCGCACGCCAACTCTTTCTGAACTGCCCATCGAGTTTAAGCACCATGTTTTTCTGCGTGGAAGGGAAGATTTTCTGAAGAAGGAACCAAGCAATGGTGAGTTGGATGATTACAAAAGGTAAGCCCATCATCATCCAGCTCAGGAAGTCGATGGTGTTTTCACCGGTTAGGTATTGAAGTGCAATGGCATTGGGAGGCGTACCGATTGGTGTTGCGATACCACCAGTATTGGCGGCAATCGGAATACACAATACGAGTGCTTTGATCCCCATATCGCCTTTGGGTGCCGAAGCTACAATTGGGCCAAGCAGGGCCAGCATCATGACAGTGGTTGCGGTATTCGACATAAACATTGAGAACACGGCGGTGATCAGCATTAAGCCAAGCATGATGAAGCGCGGTTCTGTACCGAATGGTTTCAGCAGCACTCGAGCTAGGTTGTTATCGAGTTCGTACTTAGATGCCGAGATTGCGAGAGCAAAGCCACCCATGAATAGAATGATGATTGGTGATGAAAATGCACCGAATATGTCGGTATATTTAATTAATTCACCAAGATCGTGTCCCGCTGGTGGATTTCGAAATAGGTGCAGACCTTTGTCGGAAATCATCACCAGTTCAAGTGCAATGATCAGTATTGAGGTGGCGAAAACTGGAACGGGTTCAAGTACCCAAAGTAGGGCAGCAAGTAGAAATATCGCTAGCAGGCGGTGTTGAATCAGCGTCAGGTCATCGATAGGTATTGAATCTATTGGCATGAATAACACGCCCAAGGGAATCGCAAAACAAATCAACAGCTTGACCAGAACGCCAACATTGAGTTTAGGCATGTACAAAGACCCTATGAATAAAATATCTTCAAATAGAGTAAGTTATCTGGATTTTTGGTACTTGGAGACGGGTTGGAAAATCAAAAAGTTGTTTAAGGTTTCGGCAACTGTTTTGTTTTTGGTCAATCTTTTATAGCGCTGATTTATGCATTGCTCTTTTAGGTCAGGGCTTAGGGGTATTGGAAGGTTAGAGGGCTGGGTAATAAAAAGGCACGTTATTAATTCAAATAACGTGCCTTGAAAGCTAAATGAGTTTACTCAAATTATTACGCTTGGTCTGTGTTCTCTACTGAATCAACAGCTTCAGTCTCAACTTCTTTACCAGCGATGTGCGCGTAAGGCGTACCAAGAACCGTTTTCTCGCCATTTTGCATCGTGTCGTCGAACTTGATTGCATCTTTCGCAAATAGGTTGATAACCGTTGAACCAAGCTTAAAGCGACCCATTTCTTCGCCTTTCTTCAAGATGATTGCTTTATCGCCTTGTGCTGGGTAATCCCATTTGTACACAGAGTTACCACGTGGTGGAGTAATAGTGCCAGCCCATACTTGCTCGATGCTACCTACGATAGTGGCGCCAACCAGCACTTGTGCCATTGGGCCAAACTCAGTATCAAAGATACACACTACGCGCTCGTTACGTGCGAATAGGTTTGGAACATTCTCAGCTGTTAATGGGTTAACAGAGAAAAGGTCACCTGGAACGTAGATCATCTGACGCAGCGTACCGTCACATGGCATGTGTACGCGGTGGTAATCACTTGGAGATAGGTAAAGCGTTGCGAATTCACCGTCTTTAAACTCTTCAGCAAGACCGGCATCACCACCTAGCAGCTCACGTGCAGAGTAGTCGTGGCCCTTCGCTTGAATCAGTTGACCGTCAGTAATTGGGCCAAATTGGCTTACGCGAGCGTCTGCTGGGTGAACGATAACAGAGTCGCCTTCAGCGATAGGGCGCATGCCCTCTTTCAATTCACGTACGAAGAATTCATTGAATGTTTTAAAGTGTTTTGGGTCGCTATGTAGCGCTTCATCCATGTTCACTTTGTATTGTTTGATGAACCAATTGATGATCGCTGTCGTTAAGCCACCCGCTTTAGCAGACGCCAGTTTGCCTACTAGACGAGTTAGTCCATGTTGTGGAATCCAGTACTGCAATCCAACTTTAATCTTATCCATTGTATTAATTTTCCAATGCTATGTGTTTTTCAATTCAATCTGTCGATGACGCTTTAGGGCGCGAGATGTTACTTAAATTCGCGCCAATTGTCAGTAACTGCACATATTTGTTCACAAAAACGCGATTAAAGATCTGCTTTTTTGTTTCGTGAATACTGACGGTTGTCTTTGTTGTTGACCATGCTCTCAATGATGCGGTGGTAGTTGTCGAAGCGCAGTCGACTGATCTTCCCATCCTCAACGGCTTCACGCAGGATGCAGCCTGGATCATCATTGTGCTTACAATCGCGGAACTTACAGCCGCCAAGGTAAGGCTTGAACTCAACGAAAGCTTCGGTGATTTCATCGGCTTCTAAGTGCCATAGACCAAACTCACGAACTCCAGGTGAATCGATTAGGTCACCACCTGAAGGGAAGTGGTACAAACGAGCGGCAGTGGTGGTGTGCTGACCAAGGCCTGAGTTTTCAGAAACTTCACCTTCTTCGATGTCGAGTGTCGGCATTAGCGCATTCACTAGGCTGGACTTACCTACACCAGATTGGCCAACAAAGATATTGATGCGGCCTTTAAGTTCAGCTTCTAGCTCTTTAATGCCGTAGCCAGACTCTTTACTCACGAACATCACCTTGTAGCCGATCTGTTCGTAAATTTTCAGTGTCTCTTGGTACTCAGCAATTTGCTCTTCAGTCAGTAGGTCGACCTTGTTGAGTACAACAAGCGGTGCGATTTTTACTGTTTCTGAAGCAATTAAGTAACGGTCGATAATATTAAGCGATAGTTCTGGAAGTACAGCAGATACGATAACCATCTGGTCTACGTTAGCCGCAACCGGTTTTAGGCCGTCGTAGTAATCTGGGCGAGTCAGCATTGAGGTTCTTGGTTCAACCGCTTCCACAACACCTGAAATACCAGCCATCGACTCTAAGCCTGCACGCCAAGTCACTCGGTCACCAGAAACTAAAGTCTCGATACTACGGCGTAAGTTACAACGATGAACTTCGTTTGTTTCAAGATCTTCGATATCAGCATGTTGACCAAAGCGTGTAATCACGAGTCCGCTTTTGGTGCCACCAAGCATGTTCTCATCCCACTGGATAGAATCTTCTTTCTTGAGTCGCTTGTTCTGGTTGCTACGTACACGACGTACCTGACCTTTAGTTAACTTCTTTTTTTTAGCCACAATTTTTCACTTAACACATCTAACTTGATGATTGGGAACTCAAACTGGTGTTGCTGGTGCCATTTGATTTCGATGGTCCTAAAGCTAGTTTGAGTATAGTTATTTGGGTATAGTACCTCTTTTAAACATAAACAAATAGGCGACGCCTTATGTCCTTTAGCGATCAGAACCTAATTTGGGTTGATCTAGAGATGACAGGACTGGATCCTGAAACTCATAAAATCATTGAAATTGCGACTATCGTGACTGATAGTGAGCTTAACATCCTTGCTGAAGGACCTGTTTTGGCTATTCACCAACCTCAGAGTGAATTAGACAAGATGGACGAGTGGTGTACAACGACGCACACTGGCAGCGGGCTAGTGAAGCGTATTCAAGAAAGCACCATCACTGAGCAAGACGCTATCGAACAGACGATCGCGTTTCTTGAAAAGTGGGTACCAAAAGGTAAATCGCCGATTTGTGGTAACAGCATTGGCCAAGACCGCCGCTTCCTATACAAGCACATGCCTGAATTAGAAGAGTACTTCCACTACCGCTATGTCGATGTAAGCACCCTAAAAGAGCTAGCTCGTCGTTGGAAACCTGAAGTATTAGATGGTTTTTCTAAGTCAGGAAGCCACTTAGCATTAGACGATATTCGCGAGTCAATTGCCGAACTGCAGTACTACCGAAAAACAATTATTAACATCTAGCCGGATAAACTGATCACGTTTGTCTAACTTTTCAGGGACATAAGAGCCAATTTTTTTGCAAATCTGTGTGCTTTTACAGCAGTTGAATAAAAAGTTTCGTAATTTTGCATTAAGGACTTGCATCACAAAAAAATGCTCTTATAATTCGCAGCCCTGAACGGCGAAAGACGTTTTCAGAATGCGACACTAGCTCAGCTGGTAGAGCGCAACCTTGCCAAGGTTGAGGTCACGAGTTCGAACCTCGTGTGTCGCTCCAATTTGTAGATTATGGCGAAAGCGGTAATCAGAAGGTGAAAGACCTTTCTATGCGATACTAGCTCAGTTGGTAGAGCGCAACCTTGCCAAGGTTGAGGTCATCGGTTCGAACCCGATGTATCGCTCCAATTTGTAGGTTACGGCGAAAGCGGTAATCAAAAGGTGAAAGACCTTTTCTAATGCGATACTAGCTCAGTTGGTAGAGCGCAACCTTGCCAAGGTTGAGGTCATCGGTTCGAACCCGATGTATCGCTCCAAATTCGCCTTTTAAAGGCAAGATTCA
>NZ_VTYC01000021.1:0-86020 GCF_013114115.1 Vibrio sp. 070316B
AAACGTATAAAAGTGAAACTAAAAGGCCTGACTCCGATAGAATATCGAACTCAGGCCTTGAAAGCCGCTTAACAGAAATGTCCAACTTTACGGGGTCACTTCAGGCCTCGAAAGGTGTGCGGCTTTTTAGATTCTGTAGATAAACCTTGGAGTTTCTATCTACTCAATGGTTGGTTTTCAATGAGCCCGTAAGGAATCGTTTTAAACACTTTCGGGTTGCCCTTGAACGTTGGCGCTTCGTTCACTTGTTGCCAATCGAGTAGCATGATTGCCAATACGTTGCGATGTTCGCCGTACTCAAGGTCAAAGTCACCCGTGATAGAAGGGATCATCCCGTGTTTCTTATCAATAGAGGCTTGGATTGCAAGGCGGGTCTTCTCTACTACTGGATCATCTTCCAAGCCAGCAAGTAGGAAGGTCAAGCCAACTTCGGCAATCACATCTTCTTTTGCACGCAGTAGGATGGTATCGATGTTTTCTCTAAAGTAATCGTAGATCCATTGGTGCTCTTGCTCGCTTACTTGATGTTGGTAGTATTCGGAATCACCAAAGATGACATGTGTCATGCCATAGATCTTATTACCGTATTGTTGGCTTGAAAGCTTCTTGTCCTTGTCGTCGGGATACGCTTTTTTGAAGGTATCGACGAACTCATCAACCACATCTTGTTCACCCAACTGACGTAGCCAGTAAACTTGATTCGCTAGTTGAGCCGCCCACGCTTTCACCATGTCTTCATTGGTTACATAACGAGAAAAGTCATAGCGACGAATGATTTCGCGTAGCTTGGCATCGTTCTTGTGTTCCAAACCGTATTCATTGGCACGTGCCATAGAGCCAAGAAGATCAACGCCTAGGTATAGATATTCGGGCTTATGCTTGGTGATATTGTAACGTCGTACACTGCGCTCATCGTCATCACCGACGTAAGAAGCAACACGTTTCTCTGAATAAAGGACGATTTGCTCCATGGTGTGAACATCATTCGACAGGCTGCTGAGCTTACTAGCGACACGGGCCATATCGCTCCATACCGCTGCGGCGTATTTGTCGTCCAATGTTTGGCGATACATACGTAAACCGTAGTGACCCTCTTTGAACGCTGGGAGAGTGAAGAGTTGGCTTTCATAGGTGGTGCGAATCAGGTCGGCTGATTGTTTGAAAGATTGGTGTTGAGTATCGAGAGAATCAGCTTGTGATTGGAGGTTTGGTACGTTTTTTTCCTGCTTATTCTGTTGTACGTCAACAGCCTCATATGTATCAGAGGAAGCTTGTGCTTGAAACGCAACGGCTACAGAGGCAGATAATAAAGTGCACAGAGTGAGGGTCTTTAACTTCATTTTTTAAGGTACCAAGCTGATTGTTCGTAAGTATAAAATAACACCGATGAATCCTTTAATGTAAGGTTTGGGTCAATACAATGTAAGCTTTATAAGGTTCATTTAGGTTTTTTGATTGAATAATCAGGGTAGTTAACTGGCTATCAGTGATGAATGACTCAATAATGAATGTAGACCAGACTCAAAGTGTGGATTTTTAATAACATGTCGGCATACTGACACAACAAGCCAGAAATGAGCCGATTCAAGGCAGTAAACAGAACAAAAGTGTTAGAGGTTCTCGAATGCCAAGTCGTTTTAGCAAGCAGTGGCCTGCCAAATTAATATCGTTGTTATTTTTCTTTATTGTCGCGAGTGCGATTGAGTATTTTCACGCCAAGCAATTAACCTTCCTCAAGAACGAATCCTATTCAGTCGCTAAAAAGCAGTTATCGATTATTCGCTCCCGCATAGAAGCGACGATCGTGTCTGATATGTATATCCTTAATAACTTCTCAACCCTTGTAACGATCAATCCTAATGGCGATCAAAAAGGTTGGGATCAGATAGCTCAGAACATTATTCGAGATGGCTTCCACATTCGATTGATTGGTCTTGCTGAAAACGATGTACTTAATTTTGTTTATCCATTGGAAGGCAATGAGCAGATCCTTGGCATTGATTATCGAGACCATCCCATCCAATGGGAGTCAGTTGAGATTGCTCGCAACATAGGTAACACCTTTATTGCAGGTCCTTTTGATCTGTTCCAAGGTGGGCAAGCCTTAATAACAAGAACCCCTATTTTTAGAGATCCTCCTTTTAATCAAAACTATTGGGGCGTATCGAGCGCGGTTATCGACTTAGATGCACTGTTAGAAGATGTAGGTGTTGGTAAGATTGAAAACAAATACAACCTAGCCATTCGAGGGGCGAATAGTGCTGGTAAAAATGGCGAGGTTTTCTACGGAACAGAAGATGTGTTTACTAATGCTTTTACAACTGAACAGGTAAACTTTCCTTACGGAGGTTGGTATTTGGCGTTATCGGGGAACGACCACGTACTGATGGATGTGCCTTGGTCTCGAATCCATAGTGTTAGGCTGATTGGGTATGGGTTGATGCTGATTCTTATGGGCGCTTACTTCATGATCTATCGCCTTTATCGTATTGCTGATAGCCGTTCAATGCATGATGAACTGACCATGTTGCCAAACCGACGCTACTTTATGTATAGCCTCAAGCAAGCATTCAAAACGGTTCAGAAGCAGCGAACGAAGACTTTCGCCGTGGTGAATATCGACCTTGATGGTTTTAAAGCGATTAACGATACTTATGGTCACGCGGCAGGTGACAAGGTATTGATTGAGTGCGCCAAACGAATCAAGAGTATGCTGCGCACCTCAGATATTGTTGCGCGTATTGGTGGTGATGAGTTTTTGGTACTGCTGCCACGCATTATTGATGAGCAACACGTGGCAACCATTACGCAAAAGCTACAAGGCGCGATATGCGAAACGCCAGTGGTTTATGAAGCACACTCGTTTTATCTCAGAATCAGTGTGGGGTGGGTCATTTATGACAACAGCTTTAATGATGTCGATGGCCTGTTGAAAGCCGCTGATGAAAAAATGTACGAGCAGAAGCGTCAGATAACCTAGAAAGAATCTCAGTTGCGATTAGAATTTAGTTGCTGAATGTGGGGAAAAGCCTCAGAATACCGCGCTTTGCTCCGTATCAATGATTTGATCAGCAAAAGCTGCAGCGGCACGTTTTTGAACTTTGTCGCTCGTACTAAATGTTATTCAACTGAGAAAATAATCTATGAGTTTTACCTCCCTTGGCCTTTCAGAACCAATCCTTAAAGCTATTGAAGCACAAGGTTACGATAAGCCATCACCAATCCAAGAGAAAGCCGTGCCAGCTGTCCTGACGGGCAAAGATGTTATGGCCGCTGCTCAAACAGGGACAGGTAAAACTGCTGGCTTCACGCTACCTATTCTTGAATTACTATCAAAAGGCCCTCGTGTTCGTCAGAACCAAGTGCGCGCATTGGTATTAACACCGACTCGTGAACTTGCTGCTCAGGTGAATGGCAGTGTTGTTAAGTACGGTATCAATCTACCTTTGACTTCGAGTGTTGTATTCGGTGGCGTAAAAATTAACCCTCAGATGCAAAAACTACGTAAAGGCAGTGATGTGCTGGTGGCAACACCGGGTCGTCTACTTGACCTATACAACCAAAATGCAGTGCGTTTCGATCAACTAGAGATCCTAGTGTTAGACGAAGCGGACCGTATGCTAGACATGGGTTTCATCCGTGACATTCGTAAGATCTTGGCTTTCTTACCTAAGAAACGTCAGAACCTACTGTTCTCTGCGACTTTCTCTGACGATATCCGTAGCTTAGCGAAAGGCTTGGTTAATAACCCGGTTGAAATCTCAGTAAGCCCTGCAAACTCGACGGCGAAAACGGTTGAACAGAGTATCTACCCAGTCGATAAGAAGAAAAAGAGCCCAATGCTTGCGAAGCTGATCAAAGACAATGATTGGCGTCAGGTGTTGGTATTTAGCAAAACTAAGCACGGTGCTAATAAGCTGGCTCGTTTCCTTGATGAGCAAGGCATTACCGCTGCACCTATTCATGGCAACAAGAGCCAAGGTGCTCGTACTAAAGCGCTAGAGAACTTCAAAACGGGTAAGGTACGCGTGTTAGTCGCAACTGATATCGCGGCTCGTGGTATTGATATCCCACAACTGCCTCAAGTGGTTAACTTCGACCTTCCACACGTTTCAGAAGACTATGTACACCGTATCGGTCGTACAGGTCGTGCGGGTGAAGTAGGTAAAGCAATCTCATTGGTTTGTGCGGATGAAGTTGGTGAGCTGTTCGGTATTGAACGTCTAATCCAACAAGTGCTAGAGCGCCGTGAACTTGAAGGTTTCTCGCCAGTAAACAAGCTTCCGGAGTCGCGTTTGGATACACGTCCAATCAAACCTAAGAAGCCGAAGAAAGCAAAACAACCACGTGAACACTCGGATGGTCAACGTTCGGGCGATAATGCTCGCGGTCACAAGCCTGCAGGTAAGAACAAGCGCCATGTACCAGGTACCGGTTCTGCGCCAAAACGTAAACCTACACACGCTAGAAAGCCTGCTGAAAACGGTTCAGCTGCTGCGGGTGAAGAGAAGTCAGTAAGAAACAATGGCAGTAACTTCAAGCGTGGGAATACAGGTAAGAAGCCAGCTTCGAACCACTCTAATTCACAAAGCCACTCAGGTTCACAAAGCAATTCGGGTTCACAGGGGCGTTCGGGCTCAAAAAATAATCAAGGTAAACCGACAGGCTCTGGCAAAGCGAAGAAGTCTGGATACGGTGGTAGTTACGGACCGGGTAAGTCATCGAACAAGCCATCAACAAATAAGCCTTCGGCGAACAAACCGTCTCGATCTCGTTCGAAGCCTGCGCCTCAGAAGTAAGAATTTCTGCTGTTAGTGCCATAAGCAGAGTGTTGCTTTCTTGAAAGTCTAAATCGCTCTGCAACAGCACTGAGATAAACGCGAATATTGATGATCAATGTTCGCGTTTTTTTATGCGTGTGGTATCGAAAAGTGATAGGTCGAAAGGGATGTTAAACTTATTGAATCTATTGAAAAAGAGTAATTTAACTCAAGGTTAATCTGTCTTTAATAAGTTTTTAATAACAACATAATCACTAGCGTTTTTGTTGATATTTGCAATTTGCAATTCCAGTTTGCAAAACAAACAGGAATTTACGGCTAATACGTGTCCAGATGCGTAGTAAATAGGTGATTTAAAAGTTGGCACGTATGCTGCATTAATAGAGGTGACCCTTCTTAAGCCGAGGGTCACCTAGCCAACTGACGTTGTTAGTGAACCTTTATTGTTCACACAAAATATATGACCAATCACACGTTGTGATTGGTTTTTTTTTGCCTGAATTTGGGGTCTGTATTGGTTTTACTCGTTCTCGAAACGGAATAAACCTAATCAACTGAATTCTTCAATTAACTACGTAAAATCAGCTTCGTTAAGCAAAACAAGCAGAGCATGAGTGTTCAGGCCCATGCTCCACCGGTTTCGCTATTAACTCTCACCGCACTTTGAATAACAGCTTGGTTGGCGTGGGCACTCTCCGCCTCTTGAGCAGATAAGCCTCGCCTCTGTTTCTATCCCACGTTCAATCCAATTTATATTTAGAATCTTGGCGATGGTCGTGAGATCTTTCTTGATGTTACGTGGGATCGCTACAGAGCCTCCATTGTCAACGCACGAAGCTTTTAGCTGCTCTGCTATTTCTCTTGAATTACCGCCTTGGGCATCAATCGCAGGGTTGAGGTCTATGCCTGCACACAATACGCGATTGTTACCCGCCGGATCCGTCATGTTGATGGATTCGCAACAGTAGATTCTTGGCTCGTCACCCACGTTTAAAATGGAGATTTGAGCTGAGCTACCCGCACGAGGCTCTGATAATCGACGGAACACAGCCCAATGCTGACATGGGTCGGCCACCGTTCTCATATTCCCCCAAGGAAGTGGAATCCCGTTCCCGCGGTATACCGCCTTGAGTTTCCCCGGTCCATAAGCATCAAAGTAGTGCCAGTGAGGGTAGGGGGATACTACCGTCATTCGTCGCATCGCAACAGAGGGGGAAACCCCTGCTCTTTGGTGGACATCGATTTCATAACCGGTACGGTCAAGCAGCTGTCTGAAAGGAACCTTCGGGCACAGCAGAGCACCAGCAAAGAAGCTGGATTCAAAATCTCGCCACGCTTGCAAAATATCTTGAGAGTTGAGTTGAGAAGACCCTGATACTTGGTTGTCGTCCCATGTGTTGTTATTTCCCACCGATAACACACTCTTTAGTCCTTCTTTGCTATGCAAAATGCAATGGCCGATGTAAACCGACAAGTCGTATTTCAAACGCGTTGGATACTCTTTGAGGATTTCATTCAAGAAGATAGTGCCAGGAGGTTCAAAGAACGACGTCACTAACTGCTTGGCATTGATTCCTAGCTCATCGACCACGTCTTGTGGTGTGCGTGTTACCCAGCGGATATTGATTCCAAGGCTTCTAGCGATGTCTATCAGGTCTTCTATGCTAAGGTTGAGTCGTTTTAGGCCTACCTCTTCAGCGGCGCGCTCAAGGTCAGGGAAGTGGTTCTGGTGGCTCTCTTGATGCGCTCTAATCAATAGATGTGCGAACTGACGGCCCGATATACCGGTCTGTGACAACATCTCTGGTATCGCGATTTGCAGGATGTCGTTGGAGAAAAGAAAGCTAGGCTCAAGAGCCATACCGCTAATCCCGCCACGATTACCTTTGTCGGGAGCAATGGCCTGCTGTTCTGATTCATCGTCGAGAAACCACGTTGGGTTTTTCTGAAAGACCTGCGCGATCACTTCAAGCATATCGATGCTTGGCACCCGCTTTCCACGTTCAATCATTGAGAGGTAAGAAACGGAAGGGGCGTATTCTGGGTTGATTCTAATACAACGCGCAGACAGGTCTTCCATCGTTAAATGGTTACGCTTCCTAAGATTTCGGATTTTCGTACCTAGGAAATGTGACTGACGAACTAAACTTTTTGACAAGGCCATATTTGTAAAATTCACATTGTAAAATTTTTGTTGTGAAATTGTATGTAAAAAAGCGCTAATCTACAAACTAAGCAATTCACAAAATGACAAATAAATTAAACGTTAGTTTGGAATAATTGCTCTAGAACACATTTTTGCGTTACAAATCGGTGGTTTTCACCGGACTGGTCAAGAGGGAAAGACTATGAATATGCTGACATTCGATAAAACAGAAATCCAAAAACAATCAAAGCCATTTATCGCTGAAGCTGTCTTTGCCGTGGAGACAATCAGTGCAAACCAACAAAATGAGAAACAAGTGAAAGCGAAGCAACTGCTTGACCGCCTGTTTCCTCTAGAGCATGGTTCGCATCAAGATGTGACGAGCTACGTAGTCGATTACCGCCATATTATGGCTTACTTTAAAGATGGCCAGCACAGCGGCCTTAAGCACCCTAAGCACTTCGTGGCTTACATGGGAGAGAAAAGTGACCCGGATTCAATCCTGTTCCGCGATGGCAGCGGCAGTCACCTAGAAGTAATGTTTGGTTGCCATAAAGGGACGGGGTGCATTGAGCTAGTTGAGATTGATGATATCCAACTGGAGTCGTGCACGACTTTTGGTCAATCTCCAGCTGAATCAACGAATACCATCTTACACCAAGAAACTATTGCTGCGATGCGACACTGGATCAGCCTAGTTAAAGGTGATGAAAAGGGTAAACCAAAGGCGTGTAGTGAAGATAAAGAATTTAGAGCAAAAAGTGGTGAGGACTACTGCCTAAATTACTGTTTCCAAATTTAAAGCCGAGCCTTCAGCGCTCTGAATCAAGGGCACAATAAACTAAAAGCCCCAAAGGTAATGCCTTTGGGGTTTTCTAATTTCAATAAAGGCGAAACACGCGTAATTCGCTTAAATAGCCTGGACCAATGATGATCCTTATAGAGGCATAACTCGATTACGGCCAAGTGTTTTGGCTTCGTAAAGCAGCCTATCGGCGCGTTCGATCAGCGATTGAGGGGATTCCCCAGGTTCAAGCTCGGCCACACCAAAAGAGGCGGTAATATTGCCGACTTGTTCACCACTGCGACGGTCTTTAATCGACAGCTTTTCTAACGAACGACGGTTTGTATCAGCAAGTTGACGTGCGATACGCACGGATTTATTTGGCACAATAAGTGCGAACTCTTCACCGCCAAATCGATATGCTGAAATACCCTCACGACAACTTAGCTTAAGCTTGCGAGCAATACCTTTTAGAACCATATCACCAAACAAGTGACCGTAGGTGTCGTTGAAGTTCTTAAAGTGGTCGATGTCGAGCAAGATCAAACATAGAGATTGGTTGGCTTCACAGAGTGTCTCTAAATCTCGGTCGAAAGAGCGACGGTTGTATAGGGTGGTGGTGCTGTCAAACAGTGCGTCTTTCTGTACTTCAACAAGCTGGCTTTTGAGCTTAGAGATTTCAGAGGTCGCTGAGTTTAGCTGAGAATTCAAGAATTGAGTTGAATGACGGATGTTTCGAGATTCAGAAACAAGCTGACGTACTAGAGACATCACCTCGTCGATAGAGAGGCTTTCATTTTCAACGCGAGACAGATCTTCAAAGCTTTTATCGATCATATCCGAGAAAGCCGAAGTATCCGTTAGCGTATCATTCATAGAGTTTGATACTTCAGATACCAACAGCTCTAAGTTAGCGCGCAGATCATTGATATTGGTTTCAGATTTGCTGGCAACGTAGTTGTTGTAAAGTTGCTCACCGACTGCTGGGGGGCAGATACCATAATGTTCCAGTACCCCATCCATATCTTTAGTCAGTTGCGGGATCGCATTATCGACATAGGTGTACCAAAGTGCGTAATTTGCAGGTGTGGTGGACACCCTGTTCTTCATCATAAGAGGCACCGCTTTTTTTAGATTAGCGGTGGATTTCTGGAATTCGTCTTTGTTCATTATTTTTACTGCAGATATCAAACCAACTAAAGCCACTAGTGGACAAGGTTAGCGGATTTCGAAGTGCTTTGCTTTAAAAATTATATAATTAATGGATGAGGGTTTGATAAATCACTCATTTTTATTATGAATATCGATTGCGTACTTATAATGCCCATCTAATGGATTGTTCTTTAAACATATTTCTGGTTATTCACTTTGTCGCCAAAGTCGATATTGGTGTGAGAACTAGGTGAAAAGATGAACGCTCAGGATGAGTGGTGACTTCTAGAAAGTGGTGAATGAAATTATGAGCTGAAGCGGTGTTGCTTACACTGGAACTGTTTGAACGGGAACATTGAGTCTATGAGATGCTGTTATGTAAAGTAACTTTGAATCTTAATCTAGTGGGTATTGAATGATGTGACGATTGTTGGAGTCGGGACGGGCTAGGGTGTAATGCGTGTAATAGAGAAAGCGCTTGATGGCAGAAGGGGTAGGAAAATATTTTTTCGACAGATAGAAAAAAGCGCCGATAAAAATCAGCGCTTTAAAATTCTTTTTAGCTAAATGCTAATTATTGAGCAACAACGTTTGCTGCTTGTAGGCCTTTTTGACCGTTTTCAACTTCGAAAGAAACCTTTTGGCCTTCTTTCAGAGTTTTGAAGCCTTCAGAAACGATAGCACGGAAGTGTACGAATACGTCAGCGCCGCCGTTGTCTTGAGAAATGAAGCCGAAACCTTTCTCTTCGTTAAACCATTTTACAGTGCCAGTATTTGTGTTAGACATAATTTGTCCCTTATTCATAAATTTTCTAAATTGTTGATTGCATTCAATGCAATGCGCTGATAATTGAATTATTTAATATTGCTAAGAAATAAGGAAAAACTACTTACAAAAACGGGTAACGATTTTACATGTCAATTTTTTACTATTCATCTAACTTAAATAACTCCGGCTAACAGAGCGAGTGCATGTTAACACAGTCTTTCGAGATGTACACACATTGATTGCAAAATCAGTGTTTTTTTTGTCATACCGTGCGAATTAACAAGAAACACACTGAATTAGTGATAGTTTTGTCTCTTCGCCAACATAACAAAAGGAAGCATCTCAGCTTCCTTTTATTCGATAGTAATTATAGACGATATTAGCGTTTAAAGCTTACATCTTCCGTCTTATCTAGATTAATTTTTGTTTTCGCCGGCTGAGTCTCCGCGATCACTTTACCGTGACGAACTGAGTACTGCACAGGAACTTGGCGGCGCACTGCATCAAAGCCATTCTCTGCAGGAAGAATCAGTAGGCTACCAGGCTTACCTTCTTCGATACCATAGTTGTTTTGAATGTTCAGCGTGCGAGCCGAGTTTTTGCTAATTAAATCAAGCGAGTTGTTGATTTGGTCATAGCCCATTACTTGAGTCACATGTAGCCCCATATGGAGTACTTGAAGCATGTTTGCAGTACCTAGTGGGTACCATGGGTCGAACACATCATCGTGACCAAAACAGACGTTGATGTTCGCTGCTAGCATCTCTTTAACGCGAGTCACGCCACGACGTTTAGGGTAGTCATCGAAGCGGCCTTGTAAGTGAATGTTCACTAACGGGTTTGCAACGAAGTTGATGCCAGACATTTTCAATAGGCGGAATAGGCGAGATGCGTAAGCACCATTGTAAGAGCCCATCGCTGTCGTATGGCTTGCTGTTACCTTTTCGCCCATTTCGAACTTATGAGCTAGGGCTGCCAGTGTCTCAACAAAACGAGATTGTTCGTCGTCGATTTCGTCACAGTGAACGTCGATGAGACAGTCGTATTTACGTGCAAGTTCAAATACATAGTGCAGCGATTCAACACCGTATTCACGAGTGAATTCGAAGTGAGGGATAGCACCGATAACGTCAGCACCGATCTTCACAGCTTCTTCAAGAAGTTCTTTGCCGTTAGGGTATGAAAGAATGCCTTCTTGAGGGAATGCAACGATCTGGATGTCGACCCACTCTTTCATCTCTTCACGAACTTCAACCATTGCTTTTAGCGCAACCAGCGTAGGGTCAGACACATCCACGTGAGTTCGAACGTGTTGAACACCGTTAGCAATTTGCCATTTCAATGTTTGCTTAGCACGAGATTTAACGTCTTCAATCGACAGCAGCTCTTTACGCTCAGCCCAACGCTCAATGCCTTCAAACAAAGTGCCAGAGATGTTCCAGTTTGGCTCACCAGCAGTTTGAGTCGTATCAAGGTGAATGTGCGGTTCACAGAAAGGAGAAACCGCAATACCGCCTTCTGCATCAAGGATATGGCCTTGATGATTGATTTGCGCGTCATTATCGAGAATGCGAGAAAATTGACCATTTTCAATCAGAATCTGTTTCAAGCCTTCTTGGTCTTGAAGTTTCGCGTTCTTGATTAATAAGGTTGTCATAGTGTGTCCTTAAGCGGCCTGAGATTTCAGAGCTTTTTTATTCAATAGAGGGTTTAGCACTAGGTAACTGATTGCACCACCTAACACGGCGTTCAAAGGAACAACGCCAGGGAGGAAGTGACCTGCTGCTACGCCTGTTGCAACCGCGATAATGCCAGCCCAGTTAACGGTTTGGAACTCCGCATTTGCAAAATCTTTGTAACGTTTACGGTTCGCGAAGAAGTCGGCGATGATAACGCCACCAATTGGTGGAATCGCTAGCGAAAGGAAGGTTAACCAGCCAACAAAGTTGTTGTATAACCACAGCGCGAAAATTGTACCGATAATGCCGTTAATGATAGACATTGTAGTACTTGAGCGGCCTGTGATGTTAGAGAAACCTAGGCCTGATGCGTAAAGCGCGTTTTCGTTGGTCGTCCAGATGTTTAAACCTAGTACGATAATCGCAGGCAGTAGTAGACCTTGAGCGATCATCACATCTGAAATGTCCGCTTGACCTGTTGCTGCTGCACCAGCCGCACCGAAGATGAACATCAGCGAGTTACCGATGAAAAACGCGACCATGGTAATCAGTACTGCGCTCGCTGGTTTCTTACCGAAGCGCACGAAGTCAGCCGTTAATGTACCTGCACTCACAAATGAACCGACAACCATAGCTAAGGCCATTGAGAAGTCCATTGGTGTTTCTGGCTTGATAAGTTGTAGCTGTTCTAAACCACCAACACTGTCTACGGCTGTCAGTACTGAGTAACCACCCAGAATTGCAATAGCAGGAACGGCGACCGCTGACAGCACCATGAGCGCTTTAATACCAAAGTACACAGTACCTGTCATTAGCAAACCAGATACGATGATTAAGGTGTTGGTATCAATGCCTGTCGCTTTTTGTACTGGAATCGCGAACATCGCTACACCTACGCCAAACCAACCGACTTGTGTGCCACCAAGTAGAGCAGAAGGAAGCCATGAGCCTTTAGTACCGAAAGAGAAACGAGCAAGGAGGTGAGTAGAGAGGCCAGTAGATGAGCCGATGTAGCCAAGAAAAGAAGTGTAAATACCGAGAATTAGGTTACCGATGAGAACGGCGAGGAAGAAATCGTTGAATGAAAGGCCTGTCCCGAGTGAACCACCTGTCCACATACTTGCAGAGAAGAAAGTGAGTCCAAGCATTACCATGGTGAGTGAAGCAACTCCTTTCCTAGCCGATGTTGGAACCGGCCCTAGACTGTAGTTATTATCAGCAGCCATTTTTTAACCTCCGCAAATGATCAAAATTAAAATTAACGGTCGCCGTATTGCAGGCAAACGTGCGCATTATGGTGATATAAATCACATAGTCAATGCTAATTTTATCAATAGAGCTAACTTAAAATCAGTTTTCTTATTAATTTCTATATAAAACATACGGTTATTTTTATGATTTATTTCGTAGAAATTAATAGAAAACGTTTTCTATAGCGTGTTGGGTATCTACTAGCGATGGTTGGCTATGAATGTTGATTGTTATGCGATTGAATGGGTGTCTGTATCGAGGGGGTGATTGGTTAGCCAAACGACAGGTAAAAAAATAGCCAACCGCAATAATCGCGATTGGCTTATATATTTTGTGAACAAGAATAGGTTCACTAACAACGTCAGTTGGCTAGGTGACCCTCGGCTTAAGAAGGGTCACTAGTTATATTGCAGTTAGTGTGCCAACTCTAAAACTCTTATTTATTGTCTGTTTTATAGCAATTTGGTGCGTATTTGAGCGATATGTTCGCATTTTAATATCTTGCCTTTGCGTTTTGCAAATGCATTTTGCGAATTGGTGTTTGTTTGACGACAAATAGTAGGGGGTTTAAGGTGTTGGCTCTTCTTTCCGGTTTAAACGTATCAGTTTGTATTCAAGAAACGAAAAGCCCGAGTAATCAATGATCACTCGGGCTTGGTATTTCTAATTCATGAAGGTGGCTAGATAGAGTAGAAGAAGTACAGTTGAGACTTCATTCTGATGATGATGCCACGAATAACATCGAGGAAGGCCATAAAGCTAATTGGCTTCTCACCACTAACCCAAGCAAGCCCTACTGAGCCGACAGGGATGTCGTAACCTTCTGTTTCATCAATCTTCAAACGAACGAAGTGGTGCTTGTTCTGAAGGTTTCGACCTGTGGTTACCCGAACCTGTTCATCGATACCTAATAAGCTGGCTTGTGCCTCACCCGTTGCTTCTACAATTCCTTCTACTGTCGCAGAGAAGATTTTCCCTGGGTATACCGCTGTTGCGAACTCTGCGGGCTGACCGACTTTGATGTTGCGAATCGCTTGGTGGTTGACTCGCATTAACACGTATTTCTCGTCGGTATACATTTGAATACGAGGCATCAACGAAACTCGTTGTCCTTCACGAAGAATGAAGTTTGTCACAAAGCCATCAGATGGCGCCGTCACTTTGGTGCTATTTAAGTCCCATTGCGCTTGTGCCAGTGTCGCTTTTGCAGATTCGACTTCCGTTTTTTGCTTACTAACGTTGGTCTCTGCTTTGTGGATGTTTAACTTGGCGTTTTCCGCATCCACTTCTTTTTTGCTCAACTGAGATTCAAGCGTAGTGACGTTGTGTGTTGCTAAGTCTACTTTAGCCGTTTGCTGATCGATATCGGACTCAGTAATGGTATGTTCAACCACACTGTTTTGCTTTTGATAACGATCCAGTGTCTTAGACTGCAAAACTAAGTCGGTCTTTGCTGACTCGATCTGCGCAATAGAGGCTTTGATGTCTTGAAGCGCAGACTGATAGCTGACTTTTGCGATACTGACTTCTTGACGAGCGGTATCTAGAGCGACCTCTGCTGACTCTAACTGAACCTGTGCCTTGTCTCGTGCGATAACATATTTGGTGTCATCTATCTCATAGATCAATTGTCCTTCTGCCACGTCTTGGTTCGGGTGAATATGTACCTTCGTGGTTTTCCCAGACACATTGGTTGAATCTGGACGCAATTGAATGTGTGGCGATTGAACTACAGAGCCCCCAGACAAATCCATTGGCGTGAAGTTAATCAGTCCGACCCATACAAACATCAGCCATGATGTACCTCCAAGGTAAGCAAACGCTTTTGTGCCTTTGTTCCAAGGCATACCAATCAGTCTCAACAAATAGATGAACAGCGCCCAAATTGCTAAACCTTCTAACATGTTTGGTTCTCCTCATCTTTAGTTTTAGTCGTCGTTGAATCTTTTGGTGTTGGTGGTGCTTTCCATGTATCTCTGAGGTTGATGATGGCTTTCTCCATATCAACGAATGCTAAGATCACGGCGAGTACCCATACCCAGTGCCATAAAAATCCAATCCATGTGAGTGCAGTGATCAAACCGAGTTGTTGATGCTCTTTACTGTGAGCTTTATTGATTGGTAATTCATGAACACGCCAGAACCCGTAACATGCGGCGGCAATAGTTGCGACCAAGACAACCCCCGCAACTACGTGTAGCGCTGTATCAGCGCTAGTTCCGACAAATGGGACACTTACTAAACTCATTGATAAACCCTAAGCTAAATTGAGCGCTGAGTGTGATAGATATCCGATTTATAGGTTGCAAATTTACCAATTACTTCAATAATGACAGGTAAATGATTTGATCTGTAATTGCATTTCAGGGGTTTATCACGAATGAACAATTGTAACTTCTTAAGAGCATTAGGAATTTTAGGTATTTATCAGTATGCGGCGGCTAACCGCGACATAGATATGGATTCTTTAGGTATTCCCAAGTCAGTCTTCGCTAACGCTTTGAACCTGATTCCTGTCAATGAAGTGGATAAATGGTACGGCTTACTCGAGCAGCAAACGAACGATCCCGACATTATTTTGAAGCTTGCCGATAGGGTGGATATTGAGAGGTTAGGGCCACTTGCTAACTGGTTCTTCTCCGGACACGACTTAGCTTCAACTATTCGTCGAGTCAATATTGGACTGCACTGTTTACAGTCGGGGGCTTTTCTCTATGGAACCCAGGCTGGGAGCTTAATTAAGTGGTGTTACGATAATCCTGAGTATTCTGAAGTTGGTAAGGTTCATGACTCAGTGCGTATCGCAATTTTCATGATGAAGATTATTAGGCGATATTTAGGGCCTGATTTCAAACCAGCGTTCGTTTCTATCGCAGGGTATCGTGAAAACGTTGACCTTTATGAAAAGTACTTCGGCTGCAATATTCAATGGGGCCAACCACGCACCGAGGTTTGGATTCCAAGTAAGTCGAGACTATCGATTAATCAGTCACCGAGTGTTGGGAAAATGGGTTTGGCGATGAATTTTCATGATCTAGACAATTACCTCAATATGCCAGATGCCGGTGATGAACATAAAGTGACGTATGAGATGATCAACTATAGCCGCCACTTTGGGTTGCCGACCTTGTACAAGGTATCGAGTTTACTGGGGTTATCTGAGCAACAGTTTCAACGGCGCTTGCATAAATTGGGTGTCAACTTTTCTACCATTATGGGTTATGCATTAAGCAATGTTGCGGTGGAGTTGTTGAGTTATAAATTGTCCATTGAAGAGGTTGCCAAACGCTTAGGCTATACCAATGTCGCGAGTTTTAATCGAATGTTCAAAAAGCATAGAGGCTTAACGCCAAAGCAATATATAGAGAGATTTAGGAGCGATCTATAGCTGTATGACTAGTCGACGTTCGGGTTTTGTAATTTGCCCGAACAATAAACCATTAGCCAGGTGCTGAGAACGAAAGGTGCCGTTAACGGGATGAGTTCTAGTCGATGAAAAATAAGGGTGATTAGGCAACTGCAGAGCATACCCGCGATAACCAACTGCCATGTAACTCTTGGATAGAGAACGAGTGCCAATGTCGCTAAAATGGCGTTGTAGCCATACAACCCTTGGGAAATCAGTGTGTCATCAACACCAATCATGTAGCTAAACAGAGTGCTGATGACTGCAGCCAACACGATCCAAACTGCGTATTTGACGCTGTGGAGCGCGATAGCAATTAAAATAATCAGCCCTGTCCATTCGTTGTTGATAAAGCTGACTTGGCTGATCCCTTTAAGTATGGTCAGAATAAAAGTGGGCAGCAGAGTTCCAAAATCGACATCAATATTCATCAGCGGTATCCGATTAGAATCTGATGGAGAAAAGACCGAAAGCGCCAAGCTCGATTGAAGTACATAAATCAGCCAGGCAATAAGGATAAACGCGCTGGTATAACCTCGATATTTATTAAATCTGAATACGATATTAGCGATAGGTACGGTGAGTAGTGCACCGAATATTGTTACTATCGCCAATAGTGGCGTCACACCAAAAAAGTTTCCGATGAACAGAGCAATCAGCGCTCCGTTTAGCGCATACATTCCACTGTTTATGTGATGATTTGGTTTGCTGTTGGTATGACTAAAGGTATGGACACCACGAGCCAATGTGTAGCTGGAACTCGCACCAAGCAAGGTGAGTAAAGCCAGCGGAAGTGACTCCATTGAGATCGCAAACAATAGTAGAGCCGATGTCACGAGAGAAGGGGTGAAATAGACTTGCCCAATACCATTGAGCAAGCCCTGATGTTGTTGAAAGCCCTTATTCGTCTGCATCGTCTGGCTACGTTATTTACTGATGTTAAAATTATGATAAACCAGATTGTATACAACTATCCTTTGCTGACCACCCTATCGTGCTAATTCTGATACCAACGTTCACCATAAGCTTGTTGGTAGTCAGGCTTTTCAATGAGTCCCTCTTGCTCGGGTACCGTTTCTAGTGGCCCCACAACGGTTCGATAGGGAAGTACCCCAGCCCATACAGGGATATCCATATCAGCCAGATCGTCATTCACACCATGCTTACCAATTTTCACCGATGCTTCAGTTAATGGTATCGCCAATAACTCAGTCGCAGTGAGCTCTTTTTCATTGCTCAGCCTAACCTCTTCGGTTCTACCAGGGGCTATCTGCTCAATGAAGATATTCAGCAAGCGATCCTTTTCTTGATTGTCGTCGATGACTGAAAATGAACCCAGTACAACCGCTGAACGGTAGTGTGCGCTGTGATGAAAGGCTGAACGAGCCAACACCCAGCCATCAAATAGCGTGAATGTTAAACAGGTTGGTTCACCCTTTTTAAGCCCTCTAAGCAAGCGACTGTTTTTTGCACCATGAATGTAGACCATGTCATCGACTCGCCATGCCAACATTGGTATCACCATCGGCCCTTGTTCGCCTTGCAAAGCAATATGTGCGATTAAGCTTTCATCAATGATTTGATGCAGTTTCTCTTGTTCAAATACCGCTTTATGAGCCCCTTTCTTAATCGTGGTTCTTTTCGTGTTAGATAACATAATCGCTCCTTAATCATTGCCTTTTGATTAATGTAGCGATTAACTGGTCTATTAAATAGAGCCACTTTTAAACACTACTTGGATCCAGTTATGCAGCCTATCGATGTCGGTGACCTACAACTTAGTGAGCAACATGACACGCGTCAAACCGCTTTATTCCATGCGATCAGAGAGAAGATCGTTCAAGATTTATGGAGTAAAGGCAGCAAGTTACCTTCAACGCGCAAGTTGGCTGTTGAGTTATCGGTGAGCCGAAATACGGTGATCTACGCGTATGAGCAGTTAGTCACGGAGGGCTATATCGAAAGTCGTAAGGGATCTGGCTTTTATGTGTCGGTCGAACAGCCCGAACATTTCTTGAACTCGTCTCAACCTAACCTTGCTCAAAAGACGAGTCAGGTGACTGCACAGGCTTCGGTAGCACCTAGAACCATAGCGACAACGCATGATATCAATAGTGGCTTTGCCCCCGGAGTGCCTGATCTCAATGCTTTCCCTTTTGCGAAATGGCAAAGGCTACTGCAGCGACATTCAACGCGTCAAAACATTGCAGGCAACCAAGACGTCCAAGGGAGTGTGGCTTTACGAGATGCGCTCAGTGGCTATCTCGCGAGCAGTCGTTCAGTTCGCTGTCACGCTGATCGAATTATTATCACGGCGGGGGCGCAACAAGCGATTTCCATTGGTTTGATGGCTACGTTGATGATGGGGGATGAACTATTGATGGAAGAACCTGGGTATCGACAAGTCCATAAAATCGTTGATCTGTTAAAGCTCAAATTAGACGGTGTGGCGGTGCGAGAAAAGGTTGGGCTTGATATCGATAAAGTCCTCTCCAGTAAAGCCAAGGCTTTGTACGTCACTCCGAGTAATCAATACCCGATGGGGACTACGCTTAATACTGAGCAGCGCCTTAAGCTGATTGATTGGGCGAACCAAAACCAATCTTGGATCATAGAGGATGACTATGACAGCGAGTTTCAGTTCGCTCACCGTCCATATACCAGTATGCAAGGGCTAGCGGGCAAGCTTGGCTTGGATGATCGTATTATCTATGTCGGCTCACTAAGTAAGGTGATGTTCAATGGCCTTCGCTTGGGTTATTTGGTGGTTCCAGAACACTTGGTTGCTAAGTGTCTCGAGATTAAAGATGCGCTCAGTGGAGATACCGCAAGCCACACCCAAGAAGCACTGGCTGATTTTGTTCGTGAAGGTGATTTATTACGACATATCAGGAAGATGCGTCGTTCGTACAAACTCAAGTACGAAGCGATGATCGATGCTATTGAAAGTGAGTTTAACGGCGACCTTGAGGTGATAAGTCAAGCGGCGGGACTGCATGTGACCGTCAAATGGAGTGGTGGCATTTCTGAACATGAATGGAGCCAAAGAGCTGAACTCGACAATATTATTGTTCGACCATTTTCTTTTTACGAATATGGCTCTAGCGTTGAGCGTGATTGGAGTGGAGCGTTATTGGGTTTTGGGAATATTCGTTTGGCAGAAATAAAGCCGAAGATCAAAGCGATCGCTCGGCTTTTTTATCAATAAAGGTGTCGATAGTACTTATAACTTGTCGATAGAAACGGTGGCTTTACCGAACCACCTTTGCCAAGGAAGTGACAATGTCACAAAAATCGTCACAGCATAGAGCATTGACCAACTTAGGCAGATAAATACGACAGTGCAGATAACCAATGAAAGCATCGCTGTGTATCTAGAAGCACCATTCAGAAGTCGGCAAGCGGCTAGCATTGCAAGTAGATAAACCAGAACAAAAATACCGTTAGCGAGCTTTAGAAAGAACTCAAGATCTAGATCGGAAAGCTCGCCAATCACACATGAAATCAGTGCGATAACGCCGATTGCTAGCGTTGGGTAGAGTGGCACTCCGCGGCTATTGAGCTGGGCCATTTTGCCATCAGGTCGATGTTGACGAGCCTGAGCCCAGATCATTCGTGACAAGCTTTGTGTGTATAGATTCAGGCTAGCGAAACAGGCAAAGAAACCAAGCACACTGATAACAGCTTTAAATCCATTCCCAAACAGTTGTTCAGTTACCCATGGGATTGATGCGGCGTCAAATTCCGCAGAGCCATACGCACCTAGCTTGAGGATCACCACTGAACAAGCCCAATACACTAAGCCAGCAACGAAACAACCCACTACGATAGCAATAGGGAAATCTCTTTGAGGGTTTTTGAATTCCTCCCCCATATGAGCAAAAGCTTCGATTCCGACAAAACACCAAAACATCACTGCCAGTGCGGCGCCAATAGACCACATGGAGTCAGAGGATAGGCTAGGTACCGCTATATCGGTTACAGTGATCTCAGCCTTCCAAACGAAAGCACTAACTAAGGCAAAGATTGACAGGGCAATCACGGTTTGTAGGCGGCCGGAAGATTTACTGCCCATAAGATTGACCGCAATCAGTAGCGCTACGGTAAAGAACTGAGCTCCGAGTGGTGTGTCGAGCGGTGCTGGTAATAACTGTTGGGCAAAGCCGCCAGCCAATGCGATAGCTGCTGGAATACCCACGGGTACTACACTCACAAACAACCAAGCGACACTCGTTTCCAATCTTTCACTAAACGCTTGGCGAACAAAATAGGCGGTGCCTCCCGCGTTCGGGTAGCGTTTACCCAGCGCGGCGAAAGTAAGAGCAATAGGGCAAATGGCGATAAACAGGATTAACCAGGCTAACAGTGATATCTGACCTGCAATACCTGCCGCGATAGCGGGAATCATAAATAGTCCAGTACCAAGCAAGGTCGTTGAAAGTTGTCCGATGCCGGACATTAGCGTGATTTCTTGTTTTAGCTGGGTCATTCGCTCTCCTAGCTTGTGACGATTTTTATTTGGGAATGGAAAAGAGTGTGAATGAAAGCATACATTGTCGTCATCAATAATACAGCTAGCGAAACGTCGTAAGCCGCCGCCATTTTAACGGTATTTGTTGGATTAAGTGTCAAAGTGTCGGCTGTCGTAAACAGCGACTGTTATAAGTTCAAAAGTTGTGTCAAATTAGGCGTGATAAATAGAACAATAAATGGGAAGAATCAAAAGCATGGATAAATTTGATCGCCAAATTTTGGATATCCTAAAAACCAATGCTCGTTGCTCAGTGAGCGATATTGCGAGAGAAGTGAGCCTCTCTCGTTCGGCGGTGAATGCGAGAATTAAGAAGTTGGAAAGTGACAAAGTCATCAAAGGATACTGCGCTTTGGTTGATGAGCCCAACCAAATTAAGAACGTATGCGCTTATATTTCGTTGAAGTTCGACCTGTCGAGCAGTGACCATAGTTGCGAGTCTTACGCGAACCAAATTCATGGTATTGACGGTGTGCAATGGTGCCACTCAATTAGTGGAGAGACCGATATGATGCTGTACGTTGAGGTCGAGAGTATGGAACGTCTAAATCAAGTTCGCGATCAGTTGCAAAGCTATCCAGAGCTTCGCCATTTAATGACTCATACCGTGTTGACCGAGTTTTTTAATAAGCTGAGTACGACGGTACATTCATGTTAGGCAATATCAACTTAAACCTACTGCGCTCACTGCATGTCCTTCTTGAAGAGTGTCATGTGAGCCGCGCCGCCCAACGTCTGCATATCACGCAATCCGCGGTGAGCCGCCAACTTAGCCAGCTACGAGATTTATGTGGTGATCCTTTGTTAGTGCGTGATGGCAATAAGCTGGTGCCAACCAATCGAGCTATTTTGCTTAAAGAGAAACTCGATGACCTACTCGGTGAGTTTGACCACTTGCTAGATGACAAACCATTTGAACCGCAAGAGTGGCAGGGGGAGTTTGTATTGTCTTCGAGTGATTATGTTGCTCAGTATATTTTGCCTGTGATTGTTGCCGAGGTATCAGCAGATGCGCCGAATATCAATTTGGCCTACCGTTTGTGGCAGCCAAACTACTTTGAATCACTCAATGAATCAGGAATCCACTTGGCTTCTAGCATGTTTCCTAAAAAGCCGGAACATGTATCGAGTATCAAGCTTGGAGAGGACAAATCGGTGTGTTTAATGCGCAAGTCACACCCATTGGCTCAGCACGAGGTGTTAAGTTCCGAAGATATTGTCCACTACTCTCATATCAAGGTTACCGGGGGAGGAGATAAAGACAGCTACGCCGATATTGCATTGAAAAAGCAAGGGTTAAAACGCAGAGTTGCATTTAAGGTTCCGTTCTTTTCATCGGCAAGTAATGTGTTAATGCAAGACGATTATTTGATGATCGTACCTGAGCATATTGCCTATAACCTAGGTAGGCATCTTGAGGTTAAGTACTTCCCATTGCCGTTCGAAACCGAAATGCACACCTATTGGTTAATGTGGCACCCGAAGTATGACAACGACTCTGCACATAAATGGGCTCGAGAAAAGGCGTTCCAGGCAATGCAAAAGTCGAGTTACAATATCAGTATGATTTGAAGTCATGGCTATGATGATTATCTTTGATTTCAAATAATACCAAGTGATAATTATGCTAACTATCAATGGTAGAGCGTTCAACAAGAACGCATGGTTTGACTAGGAATGGAATGATGACGGTAACAATTTGGTTTTCTTTATTGGCGATTTGCCTACTAGGAGCAATGTCTCCGGGGCCAAGTTTAGCAATGATCGCTAAACACAGCTTAGCTGGTGGTCGTATTAATGGGCTTATCGCTGCTTGGTCACACGCTGCAGGTATTGGTATTTATGCGTTCGCAACCATCGTAGGCTTGGCGGTGGTATTGGAGCAATCTCCAACATTATTTAAAGGTATTAGCTTGGCGGGTGCAGCTTATCTGTTGTACTTAGGGGTAAATGCCCTGCGTTCGAAAGGTGGAGTGGCTGCGAAATTAGAAGCTGGTGAGCAGATGAGTTACATGCAGTCTGCTCGTGAAGCTTTCTTGATCTCTATCTTGAGCCCTAAGATTGCACTGTTCTTTATCGCTCTGTTTAGCCAATTTGTCGCGCTCGGTAATGAGCTGACTAACCAAGTGATTATTGTCTCGACTCCGCTGATTGTTGATGGTCTTTGGTACACCTTCATTACCTTGGTGCTATCTAGCCCTCTCATTGTCGAACGAATCCGTTCAAAAGCGCAGCTGATTGATCGACTTTCAGGTATTGTTTTGATTTTGCTTGCCGTGCGCGTGGTGTGGACCATATAGCGTTAGACAACCGACTCGCAATAAAAAGAGATGTACTAAAAAAGCTCACAGCGAATCGCTAGTGAGCTTTTTAGGTTTTATGCGTTGGCCCCGCTAACCTGCCGAGTTTAGCACTGAATCTAGTTTGGCCATCGAGTCGGAAAAGTAAGGGTTATATGTTAAACGAGCGTGATTCTTACCTTCTTCACGGTACCCCCATGCTGAGTACCATACTTCGCTGTTTGCGTTGCACTTCTCCTCGAAGCCCTCTTCTTGTCCATTCGAGCAAATTTTCTCGCTGCCATTGATGCCGTAATACGGGTTACTTGGCGAGAATAGTAAACCCATGTGTGAGCCGTTCGAGATACGTTGCTCTGGGATCTTCATGCTGTATTGAACGGCGCGAGGGTCATCGAGCTTAGTTTCCCCTTGCCACACCAACACATTATTTGGGTTTGGCATAGACTCAGTAAACGCCTGCTGAACAAAGCTAGTGTCTATCACACTGTCGCCTTCACTCATCATAATGAACACTGGCTTGTCGAATTGCTGAGCTTCTAAATCTGCACGAACCACTTCTGAGGTCTCGTAGTATACCGATGCTCCGTTCATTGGTAGTGAGTTATAACGCAGTATGTTGTCTTCAGGATCTTGGTCTGCCCAAGTCACAAAATAGCTCGCTAGCTCAGCGTATTGTACGGCCGATGAATTGGGTTGAAACGCCGGTGAAAAAAGAAGTAGCCCCTCGATCTTTGGATCTTTCATGGCTTGTGACGTTACAAGGTTCGCTCCGGTAGAGTAACCCCCAAGCCACACTGAATCGTACTCTTGCTCAAGCAACTTAGTATGATGAGCTACAACGCCTTGCCAGTCTTCGAGGTGTGGTTGCATCAAATCACCGGCGCGACTACCGTGACCGGGAAGCAACACGGTTCTGACCAAGTAACCTTGATCGGCTAAATGTTCTGCAATGTCTCTAAATGAATACGGCGAGTCGCCTAATCCATGAACCAACAAAACCGCTTTACCATTTGGTGAGGTAGGTTGGTACTCGGTGGGTGAATTAAGTTGGACCTCTAGTTGCTTGTCTTCGGTGATGAACACACGGTTTTTTAATAGCCAGTCTTGTGTTTCGGTCACATAGGCATCGAAGCTTTCTTGTTGATATTCAGGTAGGTTTGGTGAAGCTTCGTAAGCTGGAGTTGTGGTCTCGTTAGAGCAGCCAACGAGACCTAAAGTCGTAATAGCGAGCAGAGTTAGAATGGTCTTTCTGTGCATTGTTTGGTGTAGTCTCTATCGTTGTTGTCTTGAAGCAAAAGCTTAGACTATTTTCTGTTTGAAAGGTCTTCGTATTCACCTTCAATCACACCTGCATCACTGGTTGATGACTGACGAGTGTTCATATGAGCTGCGAAGCCTTGTTTCTTCATTTGATTTTGAATGCGCTTGCCAGTAATTAAAGCTGCAATAGCTAAAGGAATAGCAAGGATCAAGCTTGTGAATAGCGCTAAAAGGCCAGTAAACAGCGCAACAATCGTAACTAAGATATTTTTCATATTCATTCCTCTTTTTCTATGTTGTTACTTTATCGCTTCTATTCTGAACGAAACATGAACGCCGTTAAATAATTACCGAGAGTCACTATGACACGGGTGTGTTGACTTTGGGTGTGTAAATGTAGTCATAAACACGCACTAAAAATATGGAATATAGATAAGTTATTTAAAATCAATGATTTAAAAGTTGGCACAGTTGATGCTCTATAGGGCTTGGAATAAGTCACTGTAAGCCAAGTACTTACAGCTAATAAAAATTACTGGAGCCCCTATATGTTCTGTATTCAATGTGAACAAACTATTCAAACACCCACTGTAAAAGGCTGTTCTTTCGCACAAGGTATGTGTGGAAAAACATCGGAAGTATCCGACCTTCAAGATGTGTTGGTGTATTCTCTTCAAGGTGTTTCTTTTTGGGCAAACTTAGGTCGCACTTGCGATGTTATTGATACTGAAATCGATGAGTGGGCGCCAAAAGCGTTCTTCGCAACACTCACTAACGTGAACTTCGACCCTGCGCGTATCATCGAATTTGCACAGCAATCTCACGAATTCAAACAGCGTTTAGAACAGAAAGTTCGTGCAGCCGCGACGTTAATTGGTTTCGAAATTCCAGCGCTTTCTCCTGCCGCGCAATTCGATCTTCCAACGGACTCTTCAGAGCTATTGGCGCTTGCACCACAAGCTGCGGTTAACCGTGGTCACGACTCTCAACACGAAGATGTGATTGGTCTTCGTCTTCTTTGCCTATATGGCTTAAAAGGTGCAGCAGCATACATGGAACACGCTCGCGTTCTTGGTCAAACAGACAATGCTATCTTTGCTGAATATCATGAGATCATGGCTTTCCTAGGTACAGATCCAACCGACTTAAAACAGCTATTGGATACATCAATGCAGATCGGCTTGATGAACTACAAAGTAATGGAAATGTTGGACAAGGGGGAGACAGATACCTTTGGTCACCCGCAGCCTACAACGGTGAATGTTAAGACTAAGAAAGGTCATTGTATCCTTGTCTCTGGTCACGACCTTCACGATCTAGAAAAGATCCTTCAGCAAACCGAAGGCAAAGGCATCAACGTTTACACTAACGGTGAGATGCTTCCTGCACACGGTTACCCTGAATTGAACAAGTACCCACATCTTGCAGGTAACTACGGTAGCGCTTGGCAGAACCAGCAGAAAGAGTTCGCGAACTTCCCTGGTGCGATTGTGATGACGTCTAACTGTCTGCTTAACCCAGATGTGGGGGCGTATGCTGACCGTCTGTTTACACGTAGCATTGTTGGCTGGCCAGGTGTTGCTCACCTTGAAGGCGACGATTTCAGTGCAGTAATCGATTGTGCACTTGCACAAGAAGGCTTCAAGCATGACGAGATCGAGCAAATGATCACTGTCGGCTTTGGTCGTAATGCACTGATGGAAGCAGCACCTGCGGTTGTTGAACAAGTGAAAGAAGGCAACATCAAACACTTCTTCCTTGTGGGCGGTTGTGACGGTGACAAATCTGAGCGCAGCTACTACACAGACTTCACTGCTCAAGCCCCAGAAGACTCAGTTATCCTAACTTTGGCGTGTGGTAAGTTCCGTTTCAACAAAAACCAGTTTGGTGACATCAATGGCATTCCTCGTCTGTTAGATGTGGGTCAATGTAACGATGCGTACTCAGCGATTCAGCTTGCGCTTGCACTGTCTCAAGAGTTTGACTGTGGCATTAACGAACTACCACTAACGCTTGTCCTGTCTTGGTTTGAGCAAAAAGCGATTGTTATTCTGCTTACTTTGTTTGCGCTGGGTGTGAAAGGCATTTACACAGGCCCAACAGCGCCAGCATTCCTAACAGAAAACCTACTTAAGATTATTCAAGATGAGTTCGACATGCGTGCTATCTCAACGCCAGAGCAAGATCTTAAAACAATCTTAGCGGCTTAATGTAAGCCCACTCCCAAGCCTCGTTGTTGCTGTTCTCTTCGAACGTGCAGCTTCGGGGCTTTTTAGATTTAATTCTTTAGTATCAGTAAGGTGTGTGAACTATGTATGCATGGTCGGATAGCGATTCAATCAATTTAGTATGCTTAAAGAAATGGCACGAGACGCCAGATACGGTCAGCTTCGAGCTTGGCAGTATTCCACAAGACCTACATTTCAATTTTAAGCCAGGCCAGTTCATCACGTTGGGCTTGGATATGCCGACAAAAACCGATTATCGCGCTTACTCGGTGGCTTCTTGTCCAGAGGACAATCGCTTAAAGCTTACGGTTAAACGTGTTGAAGGTGGCTTGGTGTCTAACTTTATTGTCGATGAGCTTGATGAAGGCGATGAGGTTGCTGTTTTAAAACCTGCTGGTGGCTTTAACTGTATTGATTGCATGCCGACTGAGAGCAAGAAGGTAACGTTAGTCAGTGCAGGTTGTGGCATCACGCCTGTTATGGCGATGGTGAAGTATTGGCTGAGTCAAGATAGCGGCGTTGAGATTGACTTCATCCATATGGCGCGTAATAAGCGAGAGACGATTTATTTTGAAGAGCTTCACCAACTTGATGAAACTCACTCTAATTTTAATCTCAAGCTATTACTCAAAGACAATCAAGGCACCACGGCTCCTCAAGGTCGATTGGATAAGAATTGGCTGGTCAGTCTAAGCCATGATATTTTAGAGCGCACCGTCTATCTGTGTGGCCCAGTTGGTTTCATGCAAGACATAGAAAGCTATCTAAAAGAACTTGAGTTCAACATGGATAACTTCTATCAGGAAAGCTTTACACCGGCTACTCAGAACGCTCATTCAGAAGAGCCTCAAACTGAAGTCGCTGACAATGAGAACAGTGCAGTTAAAGTATTTGTCCCAACGTTTGGCAAAGAAGTGGAAGCAGAAGTGGGTACGCCACTTGCTGATTCACTAGAGCAAGCGGGTGTGCCAATTATTATCGCGTGTCGTAGCGGTATTTGTGGCTCTTGCAAATGCAAAGTGACCAAAGGTTCGGTGGAATCAAGCAGCCAAGAAACTCTGACAGCAGAGGAGGTAGAGCAAGGTTATGTACTGGCATGTTCAAGCTCGATTCAGTCGGATGTCGAGGTAGAGCTTTAGAAGAGATGGTGTATCAGAACTTTTGATATAAAAAGGCCACTCAGATCCGTTAGAGAGAGCAGATCTAAGTGGCAACCCTTCTGTTTATACGGGGGAGTAAAACAAAAGGGGTTGCGAAGCCTGAAACAGGCTTCGCAGATATAGTTATTATGTTGTGGAGCTTGTTTTACTCAGAGATATTAAACCGCTGGGTAAGTCTTGTAGCGAACACCCATCATCTGTTCCATACAGTGAACAACTTGGCAGCTGTAGCCAAACTCGTTGTCGTACCAGATGTAAAGAACAGCGCGGTTGTCTTGCGCGATAGTTGCAACACCGTCAACGACGCCAGGATGGCGAGAGCCAACCAAGTCAGTAGATACAATCTCAGTTGAATCGGTGTAATCAATTTGAGCGGATAGGGCAGAAGACAGCGCCATTTCGCGTAGGTACGCGTTTAGCTCGTCTTTGTTAGTACCTTTCTCAAGATTTAGGTTTGCTACTGCCATTGAAACATTCGGCGTAGGGACACGAATCGCATTACCTGTTAGCTTACCTTCCATCTCTGGCATTGCTTTTGATACTGCTTTTGCAGCACCAGTTGATGTCAGTACCATGTTCAATGAAGCAGCACGACCACGACGATCACCTGAGTGGAAGTTATCAATTAGGTTTTGGTCATTGGTGAATGAGTGAACTGTTTCGATGTGCCCAGATAGAACACCAAACTTATCGTGAACGGCTTTCAGCACAGGTGTAATCGCATTCGTTGTACAGCTTGCTGCAGAAATGATCGTGTCTTCAGGTTGAATCACATCTTCATTCACACCAAACACAACGTTTTTAATGTCGCCTTTGCCAGGTGCAGTAAGCAGTACTTTGCTTGCACCGTTACACGCTACGTGTTGGCTTAGGCCTTCCGCGTCACGCCACACACCTGTGTTATCAACAACCAGTGCGTTATCAATGCCGTAAGCGGTGTAATCTACGTCTTCAGGCTTGTTTGCGTAGATAACTTGGATGAAGTTACCGTTAACAATGATCGCTTTACGCTCTTGGTCTACCACGATGCTACCGTTGAACTGGCCATGAACTGAGTCACGACGTAGCAGGCTTGCGCGTTTCTCTAAATCACCATCTTTACCGCCACGAACCACGATTGCACGTAAACGAAGTGGGTAACCAGGACCGCTTTTCTCTACAAGAATACGAGTGAGTAGACGACCGATACGACCGAAGCCGTATAACACAACGTCGCGTGGCGTAGACATCGCTTCGCCTTCTAATGAACCCATTAGAGCCGTTTGAAGGAAATCATCCATCGCGCTGAGATCTTCGTGGTTTTCCCAGTACTTAGCTGCTAGACGACCAACATCAACGCGGCATGGAGAAAGGCGCATTGATAGAAGATGTTGGATAATTGGTTGAGTTTGTTCTGCGGTTAGCGGTGAACCAGTGTAGCGTTTTGCGATGCGGTGAGCTTTGATGATGTCGATCGTTGTTGCGTTAACTAAGGTCTTACCGAAGAGGATAACTTCTACGCCTTTTTGACGGTATAACTGACCTAAAGTTGGAGCGATGGATTCAGCAATAGTTTGACTAGTTTGCCAGTCTAGGAGGTGCTTTTCGGGACTCATCTTTACTCGGGACCTTTCACGTTAAGTTTCTGCAGTCATGGCAGTTGTAGGGAAGCCAATCAGCATAGGGGTTGAGCTATCAGGCGGTGGTCTTTAATGCCACTTAAATATGCTTGATATGCGTTGTTTGTAACTTGTAATTTTTATGTGGCAGGATTGTAAGGTACGACTGGTTATTCTGCTAGGAAAAATAAATGCAGATAAATTCTCTATCAACTGGCGTGATATTAGCCATAAATCAAGTTTTTCGCGTATGGAATGGCTATTGACTTTAATAATCTGTAGCACTTAATTTTCCCTAAAAAACACTCAAATCAAAATATCATATGTAATGAAAGTCATAGTTAACATTAAAAGTGTGATTAAGGGCTTAACTTACACGTGATTGGTAAACAATAGATGAGCTAATTCGCCGTTTTTGTTGTTCGACTTTTGAATAAGACATGATTGAGTGAAAAAAACGCAGAACGCAAACGATTGGATCTCACAAATTTAACGGAATTTTTGAGTTCGTTGGTCTCTTGGGCGGTTACTGACTGACTTTTGATGTGGACTGCCCAGTTCCATGGACTTGTTATGCGAGTGATAATAACTCGATTTAGCTGGTTTTAGCTCTTTTCACACTTCTTCCATTCAAACGTCTATTGTTCACTGTGTTCAATGTTATTGCTTATTTTGGGCTCAGAGTATCGTTTGTCCATATCCAATTTGATCAATAACCTTCTGTTAATGTCCTATTCTTAAACTGGGCTAGGTAAAATTACTTTCGGGAAGGGAGTAGTTATAAAAATGATAAACATGTCAATTAGATGGCGTCTTATTTTTCTTTCCACCGTTTCTGTACTCATCATGTTTGGGTTTACAGTGAATCAAGTGTTAAAGAATGACAAGAAGATGAATAACCTTGAGACCACACGCATTAAGGTTGAAGCTCTTCAATCTTTTAATACGATCTCAAGTGATGCTTATCGATGGTTGGTGCTGTCTAATGACTCTCCTGATAAAGGCCAGTTACTTTTAACGCTGCAATCCGAGTTGGGTCGGCTTAATCAGTATGGAATAAAACTGCAACAATCTGACTCCCATTGGAGTATTGAATCTCAGTTGATGGAGTTGAAAACGGTGCTGATGAGTTTGGCGAGCTCACCGGAAAACGCGGAAAATGAGCAATTGACTGAGCGCGCTTTTCGTTTGTTGAAAGATGTGTTGATGGAGCTATCTGAATTTCACATCGCTTTAGTCGATGGAAACATAGATCAAACTGAAGCCATGTTTATCCACCTCTCTAACTACGTGTTTTGGACTCAGCGAGAGGCGTGGTTAAGCTACAGTTTGTATCGCTCGCCCGAGCTAAGAAATCAATACTTATTGAGTTATGTAGGTGCGCTAGAGAGGCAGCAACAGTTGCTTGATACATTTTTCCGCTCTGATACTCGTTCACCTGAAATTAGGCAACTGCTAAACGCGGTCGCCAAAGATGATTTTCAAGCCAAATTTATATCTCGAATCCTCAAAGGCGATTTTTTATCACCTGAAATATACGAACACCTCAAAAGTTTGGAAATCAAAAAGCGAGCAATTTCCAAAGCGATTAGCAGTTATACTAAGCAGTTGCAGTTTGAGCTAACAAACAACATCGCACTACAGAAGCGACAAACATTGGTTATTTCCCTTCTGATTCTCGTTGTGTCTGGCGTGTTGTTGTGGCTTGGCGCCATGACTTCGATACACTTAAATCGAAACCTATCACTTATCTTAAAAGGGGTATCTGAGTGCGCTGATAGCGATGGTAAGCCCAAGATGATCAAAATTGATGGCAACGATGAGCTGGTTGAGTTTACCGATACGTTAAATCGAGTAATGGAACGTAACTATCAGCACAATCAAGAATTGGTTGAAGCCAAAGAAGATGCGGTTTCAGCGAATAAAGCGAAAAGTGCGTTTCTCGCCAATATGTCCCATGAAATTCGCACACCACTAAATGGGATTATTGGCATGGCGGAGATCCTGTCTCAGAGCAAACTGAGTCCCAACCAACAAGAGGTGCTTGGGGATATTGAGTCGTCATCGCACTCATTACTAGTGCTGTTGAATGACATTCTCGACTTGTCCAAAATTGAGTCAGGTAATCTCATGCTCTCTCCCCATAACGCTGACTTACGAGAAGCGGTCTATGACTCTGTGAGCGTGATTTTATCTAAGGCGATCAGTAAAGATATTGAGCTTGATGTAAACATTGACTCCCAGACCCCAGCACAGCTGTTTTTCGATGAATACCGTGTCAGGCAGGTGCTGACGAATTTATTGTCGAATGCTATCAAGTTTACCTCCAACGGTACCATTACTACGGACATCGCTTATACGCCAATGTCGATGGGCAGAGGTAAGCTCGAGTGCAGTGTTTCGGATACGGGCATCGGTATTGAACCAGAGAAACTAGAATCCATCTTTGAGCCTTTTACCCAAGAGGATGGCAGTATCACGCGTCAGTTTGGTGGTACAGGGCTTGGGTTAGCAATCTGTAGGCAGCTTGTCGACTTAATGGGTGGATACATCACTGCGCGTTCAGTAAAAGGTGAAGGCTCTACCTTTACGTTTTGTCTATATGTCGATGTAGTCGAGACGCAAGTTCAAAGCTTTGAGAATTTAAATCGTGCGACGATCATTTCCAACTCTTTTAACTATCTCGATCAATTAGTCAAAGAGTGTGAGCGTCTCAACATAAAACCCAAGGTGGTCGGCTCTGTATCGTCGTTAGATGAAGAGATCAAAGGGAGCGACTTCGTCCTGTATTGCCATACCTTACATCACTCGTTGCAGAGTGATTTAGCAGCTTTGAAAACACAATACCCTTTAGACCGTGTGATTGTTTGTCAGCACCACTTATTCAAAACCAATCTGATTACAGAGTCCGTTCATTCAACTCATACACTGCCATTCTTGGGGCGACGTTTCCTGAATAGTCTATTGTCTCTTGATGCGAATGAAGAACTGGTACCTGAAGCCAAATCAGAAAAAGAAGAAGTACGTCCTCTGAATCGACGTATCTTGATTGTCGAAGATAATTTAATGAATCAGAAGATAGCGAGCTTCTTTCTTGAACAAGCTGGTTATGAATATCTAATTACTAGTAATGGGCAAGAGGCGGTTGATGTTATCACTCAGGGCGCGCAATTTGATGCCGTGTTGATGGATTGCATGATGCCAGTCATGGATGGGATAACAGCGACCAGAGCAATCCGGCAGTGGGAGCTTGAACAACAAGCGACACCACTACCCATTATTGCTTTAACTGCAAGTGTGTTAGAAGAAGACATCAAAGATTGTTTTGATGCGGGCATGAATGCTTATTTACCTAAACCTTATAAATCTCACCAACTCTATGATCTGTTTAGCAGTCTTGATATTGTTTAATGGATATCTCACTCGAGGCTCAACAAGTCGTTGAGCTTTTTTGCTTTGAGTTTTAGAACGAATCTACCGATATTTAACGCACTTCCATTCCAAGGTTGTATTGCGCAAGGCATCGACCGACATAACTGATTTTGACGAAAGCCGCCACAATGATAGTGCTGATATGCGCAACGATCTGAATCGGTAATGAGAAATGGTCCGCCATTGGGTAAGCGATAATTATGCTGAGTAGCATCAGCAAGGTGGTGATTGCTAGGCTGAAGTTAGATACAGAAAGTAGAGTTTGAAAGCGTTGAGTCATCGTCTTCATATTGAATTCCTAGTTACTAATAGTTGTTTTGATATTTAACTATTAGCAATTAGTGTTCCAAGACTTAAAATTCTTGATTATCAGTGTTTTAGCTTTAGGTTTTTCTCTTTTGTAGTCAAAAAGACACTTGCAATTTATGTGTCTTTTTGACTTTTAAGTGTATTTTTACCATTGTCTAAAACCACAAGTATCAATATGGAAACGAACACCAGAATACAAACCCAGACCAACGTTATTTTTCTGCCCAAACTCAGCATGAATTTTTTTGAGTTTTACGTGCAGTTGTTCTCGAGTAATGTCATTCGCTGGGACTAGGTCCAAGGCGCAGAATTCTAAGTGTTTACTTCGTAGTGCACCGCCAGCTTGTTGGTTATAGATTTGGGTTCGTTCACCGGACACAGGTATAACAACACCGATTTCAGGTTCAATGTATTGCTGAATATATTTCAATGTATTGATCATATTCGGCACGTTTTTCTTATCCGGAAGCGTAAACAAGGTGGTGTTGCTCATTGCCCAATCTGTTCCTTGTAGCAGTACCAGATGCAAAGGCATGCTTTGGGTGATTCCAGCATCTTTGAGCTGCTGTCCAATCTCTCTTACTTTGTCTTCTGCGTGATTAAGTAGCATCCAGCCTCGAAAGGCCGAACGAGTCGGAACCTTGTAGCCATGAACGTCGACCACGAGATCATCGTAAGTGATTTCGGTCTCTTCGGTATACAGTCTTTCGAATTCTTCAGGATAGGGTTGAGTGCTTGATAGCGCTAAGGTAATCAGAATGGTTGAGTACATATGGTGACTCCATTGCTTACGTTGGCTAGTGATACTTGATTCAATAAATGCGTAAGCTTAAGTATAGACACTGGAATTTATGTACAAAAAAACCCACTACAATGAGTGGGTTACTTAACAATTCATTCAATTTAATAAGATTACTTCTTACCTTGAATTTGCTTGTCTTCTTCAGTTAATTCACGGATACGGCGGCTGATGTCGCGACGCGCTTTAGAAATCTCTGCGCTCTTAATGATGTGGTCATCAACACGGTCTTCGTAGTCAGCTTTCATGTTTTTGATAATGCCTAGGATCTCGTCGTGAGTCATCTCTGGCTTGATGTAATCAAGTAGGTTATCAAGAAGGTCAACACGCTTGCGGTTGTCACGAACTTTCTTTTCGTTGTCTAGAAGTTCACGCTTAAGTTTGTTCTTACGTCGTGCTTGGTTAACAATTTCAAATACGCTGCTCATAGATTCCTTTTCCTATTCGTCAAATACGTTGTCTGGTTCTGATTAAAGCACATCAATTGATGATGTAACAGTCTTTAGATCAAAGCAAAAGTAAGGTTGTTTAATTATTCGTCACTCTCGCCGATGTGTGATTGTTTTTATCTTACCGATCAAGTTAGTATCCCATGTAGATACTGCATTGATACGAAATGTGAAATGAATCAACAACAATTGGAAATCGAAGATTCGGGCGATAAAGTGACTGAATCTTCAGCAGAGCAAAACAAGCTTCGTGATGCGTATGTAAAAGAGCGTACTTATTTGGAAGTCGTGGAAATAGAGCTAAACCGTTCTAAGATCATAATGATTGATGAGCAGGGTAGAAAGAAGCGAGTACCAATTTTATCTGAGCACTAAACGTTGCATAAATAGGCGCTGAGACGAAATCACCAAAATAATAAAAAGGAATAACGATGAACACAGTACTTTCCCCAATTGAAGCGAGAATCATTGGCTGTTTGATCGAGAAAGAAGTCACGACTCCTGATCACTACCCGCTGACATTAAACAGCTTAACTACGGCTTGTAACCAGAAAAGTAACCGTGAACCTGTTCTCTCGCTGTCTGAATCAGAAGTATTAGATGCCGTTGACGGTTTGATTGCCCGTCGCATGGTGAGTGACGAAAGCAGCTTCAATAGCCGTGTGAATAAGTATCAGCATCGTTTCTGCAATACCGAGTTTGGTGACCTGCAATTTACAGAACAAGAACGCGCTATCATCTGCTGCATGTTATTGCGTGGTGCACAGACCCCGGGCGAATTACGCACACGAACGGGGCGTTTGGCGAACTTCAGTGATGTGAAAGAGGTGGACGCAACACTTGAGAAACTAGCGACACGTGAAGCTGGCGCTCTTGTGGTTAAATTGCCTCGTGAAGCTGGCAAGCGTGAGTCACGTTACCAGCATTTACTGAGTGGTGAAGTAGATGTAGAAGCGTTTGCGACGGCGCCTGCAAGTGTTGCTGTACCGGCTGCATCGAATGAGAAGCTGGAAGAGCTAGAGTCTGAAGTCGCAAGTCTAAGAGCTGAAGTCGCCGAGTTGAAAGCTCTGGTTGAATCTCTGCTATAAATGTCTGAATCTGAAAAAAACGCGGATTGGGTGGTGTACCTGATCCGCAATCGTCATAACGCTTTGTATTGTGGTGTCACTAATAATCTACAACGCCGATTCGAACAGCATCAAACTGGTAAAGGCGCTAAAGCCCTAAAAGGTAAGGGGCCGCTAAAGCTAGTTTGGAGTATGAACGTACAGTCAAAAAGTGAGGCACTAAAAACTGAATACGCGATCAAACAATTACCCAAACTGCGTAAAGAAAGTTTGGTATCACTCAAGCTGATGATTGAGTGGCAAGATGGCAGTATTCAATATAACGAAGTCTCATAATTCATACCTAAAATTGTCGTTGTTGATTAAATCTTAATAAGTGAAAGCTCGACGCTAAATTTTACTAAATGCCTGATTTTTAGATTGAAAATATAAAATCAATGATGTGTATCTACGCGCTTGATGTTCTAATCTTCCAATCATTAATCTCATTTGACATATTAGTCATTTAGAATGTCATTCTAATTAGTTTTAGCCGCTATCATTTATCCTCGTTGTCCTACATAATATCTTTCAGCCATCCAAAGAGGTGGTGTCATGCTAGGTTAAAAAATGAGCCAAAGTAGCTCATATAAAACGAGAAAAATATGAAACGTTTACTGATGTTGTTTGGACTTGCCGTATTTTCTGCGTCCGCTCTCTCCCATGGTACTCATGTCCTTAATGGATATTGGGAGTACCAAGAATATCTTTCTAACTTCCCAGAACAAAAAACCTTAACCGATAAGATGGTCGAGGCCGTAAAAAAACACCCAGTTCCGCTCGCGAAAGCGCAAGACGAGCCCATCACTATTTCCGTCGTTTATCCTGGGCAACAGATCTCTGATTACTGGGTTCGTAATATTCAAGCCTTTGAAAAGCGACTCGACAAGTTGAGAATAAACTACCAGATTAACCAAGTGTTTACGCGAGTGAATGCGGATCTCACTCAGCAGAGCATCTCGTTGCAAGAAGCCATTGAAAACAAGACTGACTACTTAATCTTCACACTGGATACCACGCGTCACCGCAAGTTTATCGAACATGTATTGACCTCAACAGAGACTAAGTTGATTCTACAGAACATTACGACACCTGTTCGTGCATGGGCTGACAGACAACCGTTTATGTATGTGGGTTTTGACCATGCAACTGGCAGTTTGAAGTTAGCGGATTACTTTAAAACTGCGAGTAAGCCAGGAAGCAAATACTCGGTTCTATACCGCTCAGAAGGCTATATCAGCGATGCGCGAGGTGATACGTTTATCCATGATGTGAATAGCGATACAAACTTTGCTTTAAAGTCGTCGTTTTACACCAAGTCAGATAAAGAGAGCGGTTATCAAGCCGCTAAAATCAGCATTGAGAACGATAAAGACCTAGACTTTATTTATGCCTGTGCAACTGATGTCGCTCTCGGCGCTGCAGATGCCATTCGTGAGTCTGGTCGAGATATCCTAGTGAATGGTTGGGGCGGCGGATCTGCTGAGCTTGAAGCCATTGCTAGAGGTGACCTTGATGTGACGGTTATGCGTATGAACGATGACACAGGCATTGCAATGGCAGAGGCGATTAAGTGGGACCTTGCAGGGCAACAAGTTCCTACAGTTTACTCAGGTGATTTTGAAGTGGTGACCAAGGAAGACTCACCAGAACGTATTTCTGAACTCAAACAGCGAGCATTTAGATACTCAGGTCAATAATGAAGAAAAGCTACGCCAATACTCCAAGGAACACCCTAGCCAAATTAATTACACGTATCATTATTTTAGTGATCGGGGTGATGGCGCTTGGCGTGCTTATTCATAACTACGAGACCAGTAGTAGTATTGTAAAACAAGAGACCAATAGAACGGTTAAGCAAACTTCTAGCTTGATCCAGAATATGTTTGATTACCGTTTGTCTGTGTTGCAAATTCACCAGGATAGTAGCTCGCACAGTGATACGCTACGTGAGTATTTTAAGACCAATGACGAAGAGGTACTTAGCTACTTTTTCTTTGGTGTCGACCAGCGTGAACCGGATCATGCGCCAGATCTTCGCTTTGTCTCTACTCATGACGGCTTAGCGTGGGAGGACGGTAACGGTCAGTTTTATGGCTTGGATGACAAAAGCCTGAAGCATATTTCTGAAGAGGTTTCGTTCAGTAGCAATTGGCACTTTATTCAACTGATGACGGATATAGGTAAGCGTCACTTGCTAGCTCGTCGTACTCCTATTGTTGACAGTAAAACGGGCGAAGTACTCGGACAGCTGTATATTGCCATTGTCCTTGATAATAATTTTTCTCTCGCAGAGTCTATCCAGCAGGGTAGTAACTGCGAAAATATCGTGATTGAAGCGCACGGTACGCCTGTCACTTCAACCTTCAGTGGTGATGAAAGTTACTCGATAACAGACATCCTCAATTACAGAATCTACGAGCAATTACCTCGTCATTTTGTCACTATCACCACGATTAAAATCAACGCGGTAGAAACGCCTCTTGTCATTCGTGCCGTTCAAAAGAACAGTAACTTCATCGCCTTAGAAGAAAACTATGAGCGTGCGATCATCGTTGTCATTGTTGTGATCGTTTTCATGTCTTTCTTTGCCCGTTCTTGGATTCAGAGAAGAGTTTCTGCTGAACTTGATAAGCTCATGGACTTCACTCGCTCAGCCAGTGATAGCGAAGAGTACAACAAATTTGATGGCTCTAATATTTTCGAGTTTCACCACATAGGCTGTACGCTTGAGGATACCTTTGAACGTCTATCTGAACAAAACCAAAAATTCCAAGACCTGTTTAACTTTGCTCATTCTCCCATTTTGGTTTGGTCTGAAAAAGGAGACTTGATTCAAATGAATCCAGCAGCGCGTATGGCGCTGTTTGATGAAGATGATAATTATGGTGCCGTCGCACATGAGTTCGAACACCGCATGCTGCCAAACATACAAATGGTGGTTCAAGGGGCCAAGTTGACGGGTATTAACGTACCGATTGGCGAAAAGGTGTTCCGTTGGAATATGTCGGCGATTCGGGTTGAACATGGCATCACAGGCGTCGTAGTACAAGGACAAGACATAACCAAGTTGGTTGAAGCGGAGAGACAAGCCGATCGTGCCAGAGAAGAGGCAGAGCATCTTGCGAACGTTCGTGCTGATTTCTTAGCAAAGATGAGCCACGAAATTCGTACACCACTTAACGGTATATTAGGCGTTTCTCAACTGCTCAAGCGTTCTGTGCACAGTGAAGATAACCGAGAGCAAGTTGATGTACTTTGTAACAGTGCGGAGCACCTGCTAGCGGTGTTGAACGATATCTTGGACTTTTCAAAGATCGAGCAGGGGCAGTTTAATATTCAGAAGAAAGACTTCCGCTTAGTGGAGTTGATTAACACTTTAGACAGTATTTATCGCCCCCTTTGTGAGGATAAATCGGTCACGTTTTCTATCGTTAATCACCTTGTTGATGACATTGAAATCAATACCGACCAAGTGCGTTTGAACCAAATTATGTTTAATTTGTTGAGTAACGCCCTAAAGTTTACGCATCAAGGTGGTATCTCCGTTAGCTTCGAACTTGAAAGTATCTTCAATACGAATAAAGCCAGCTTGATCGTTCGCGTGAAAGACACCGGCATTGGTATTGATGGGAGTAAAATTGATGCTGTTTTTGAACCCTTTGTCCAAGCCGAAGAAACGACAACACGGGAGTACGGCGGGACTGGGTTAGGGTTAACCATTGTTAAAAACTTGGTCGACATGCTGGAAGGCGATATTCAGGTTCGCAGTGCTAAAGATCAAGGCTCGGAATTCATCATCGAAATCCCAGTTGAACTGCACTCTAAGCCGCTAATTGATGTTAAGCAGCAAACAGGTATTGAACCTGAGGCGCTATTCGATCGCTCTTTGAAGGTGTTGCTGGTGGAAGATAACCACACCAATGCTTTCATCGCACAGGCTTTTTGTAAAAAATATGGCATGGTGGTGACCTGGGCGAAAGATGGTCTGGAGGCCATAGAGCTCGCAAAAGCAAACACTTATGACCTCATTCTAATGGATAATCAACTTCCTAACCTTGGCGGCGTTGAAACGACACAACAGTTGCGAGAGGAAATCGGTGTATTAGCCCCGATTTATGCGTGTACTGCAGATGCTCAAGAATCGACAAGGGATAGTTTTATGGCTGCAGGTGCCAACTATGTGATTGTTAAACCGATTAAAGAAGAGTCGTTGCATCAAGCTTTTGTTCATTTCAAAAAATCATACTGGGATCAAAACAGACTCTAGTTTTTCTTTAACTCTTTGAATGCAAGATTGTGCCACACCGAGCGGTGTCGAGCTCTGCATTCTGAACATCCGAGAACAACTATACAAAGCCAGCAACGAAAGCTTGTTCTAACAGTAATGTTTTAAGCTCATCACTCATGTCTAGGTGTTCAGGGAATTGAATTCCTAGTACCCAACCTTGGCCCTGTCTTTTCTTACTCACAACTTTGTAAACCAATTCACTATCTAAGTGCTCACTCAACATTGAATCCACCTTTACCTTCCATCCCACATCAATATCGGATTGTTGTGTAATGTAGATACCACAGCCGGAAACAGAGAAATCGACTAACACAGCGTTTAGCATCAAGGTGTCAAAGGTAACTTCGCAGTTGAGGCGCACTTTGTATCTTTCGTGTTCGCGGATTGGTTTTGTTGCAAAGCTCGTTGGCGGACGAAGAAATAGAAGATGCGCAGGGGAGGTGATATGAGCCAGTACATTGGTTTTGAAGGCGACGATGTGCCCAAGTTCTGTGTCTGTAATCGCTCGAACGATGATATCGACGTTGATGAGCTTTCTTAACGTCAGTGCCTCGGTCGCTTTTTGTGACAGTTCCAGGATAAGGTACTGCTCTTCTTTGTGCCCAATATATAGAGTACTGATCTGAATTGAGTCGTCGGGGCCAAACTCTAATACACCTGCTGTTTTTGTACCTGGTTTCAGGTATCTAAACAGTTCTACGTTTTTATCTTTATGCATATTTATCGATGAACAATGTTAACTGTCTGTTGAAATAATATAACGTCCTAATAAAGCTATGTCATTACTTTCATTAAGGAAATGAGGTTGGCGGGATGAAAACTAGAAACGGGTTGTTACTCAAACATTGGCTTACTCTTGTCGAAAAACACGTTACACTGCTATCAATAATTTACTCAATGGAGAAATGGTAAATGGAACTAGAAACCTTGTTAAACACCCTGTCTGAGTCCCCAGAGAATGTGCAGTTTGAAGATACGATGCAGGTGATTGAAGCACATTATGACTTTTGTGAATGTGAATTTCGCAACGGGGATGTCGTGAATGAGGCTGGACAGAACAACGGTTCGTGTAAAATTTTTGCGTTCGGCCAAGATCAAGGGCTTTCAGCAGAGCAAACACTCGCGTGTTTTGGTCAATACTACCGCAATGATGTACTAGGTTTCCCAGAGAATACTGATCACCAAAACATCCGTAACTTTATGATTCACGGTTGGGGTGGGGTGGAATTCTCCCAGCCAGCGTTGGTATTGAAGTCTAAGTAAATAGGTTTCACCGGCGAAGTAAATACTTACTTAACATTAAGACCCTGAAGCGAGATGAGTTTATCTCGCTTCAGATTTTATATCTTTCCATACGGCAGGCTACTGAATTGGCAATTCAGACAAGCATTTACGACACATACATACTCCAAACTTGGGTACAGAGCTCGTGTCTCTTTTCTCTAGCTCAAAGCACCAACAGGTCTCTTTACCGGCACTGATATCGCATTGAGCTGGCTCATTACATTGCGGACATTGGTGGGTAGAGCTAATACCACTAAGGTTATTCATCACAGACTCTCTTTCACTCTCAGATAAGCCTTTCCAACCTATAATTTCGTCCATGGTTCTGAAGCAGCCGCTACACATGCCACCATTATTTTTACAAGCCGCTCGGCAAGGTGTTTTCATCTATCTGACCCTTGATTGGTTTGGGCTGAAATGTAACACACTTGTATCTGTTTTAAGAGAAAACTCACTAAAAATTGACTCTGAAAAATAGTAAATGACCTCGTAATTGAAAGGCTTTTCATGTAGCATCTCGCCCCTTTTGTTGACTGGGGGATATTATGTTTATTGGATTTGATTATGGAACAGCAAACTGTTCTGTGGCTGCAATGGTCAATGGAGAACCAAGCTTGTTACCGTTAGAAGGTAGCAACCACTATATTCCCTCAACCGTATTTGCTCCTACTCGTGAGAGTGTATCTGAACATCTATTTCGCCACCTGAACATCAAGCCGAGCGATGCTGTCGGTGAGCAAGTGCTACGACGTGCAATTGCCTACAACCGCGAAGAGAGTATCGACCTTGTGCCAGAAGACATGGCATTTGGTCAGGCAGCGTTGGATCTCTACTTAGAAGACCCGCGTGATGTCTACTATGTTAAGTCTCCTAAGTCTTTCCTTGGCGCAAGTGGGCTACATGACGTTCAGGTCAGCTTCTTTGAAGATCTAGTATGCGCCATGATGGCGAACATCAAGCAGCAAGCTGAGCTCACTACTCAAGAACAAATCAAACAAGCGGTTATTGGTCGACCAATTAACTTCCACGGTCGAGGTGGTGAAGAGGCAAACAGACAAGCTGAAGCTATCTTATCTCGCGCTGCGAAGCGTGCAGGCTTCCTTGATATTGCCTTTCAGTTTGAACCCGTAGCTGCTGGCTTAGACTATGAAAGCACTTTGACCGAAAACCAAACAGTATTGGTGGTTGATATTGGTGGTGGTACGACCGACTGTTCTTTATTGGAAATGGGCCCGAGTTGGTCTGGGAAAGCGGACCGTAGCCGGAGCTTATTGGCACACAGTGGTCAAAGGGTTGGGGGGAATGATTTAGATATTTACCTCGCTTTCAAACAACTGATGTCACCTTTCGGAATGAGCAGTAAAGCCATTTCCGGTATTGATATGCCATTGACCCAATTCTGGAATCCAATTGCTATCAACAATGTAGAAGCTCAGAAGAATTTTTATTCTCGAGAAAACCTTGCAGCGCTTAAGTTACTTCGTAAAGAAGCCGCAGAGCCACAGAAGCTAGACCGTTTACTTAAGGTTTATCACGATACCTTAGGTTACGGCATCGTACGGAGAGCCGAAGAAGCCAAGATTGCATTAGCAGAATCTTCTCAGTATCGCGCTGCGATGAATGTTGCCTCCGAGTTGATAGAAGTCGATATCTCAGTTGAACAGATGGTCGATGCTATCGAAACGCCAAAGTCGAAGATGATTGAGTTGGTTAAAGAGGCCATTCAACAAGGTGAGAAAAAGCCAGATGTTATCTATATGACAGGGGGCTCGGCACGTTCGCCTATCCTTCGTGAAGCGGTTCAACAAGCCGTACCGAATGTACCGATTGTAAGTGGCAACTATTTTGGTTCAGTAACGGCGGGTTTGGCTCGTTGGGCTGAGGTGTGTTTCAAATAAGAGTTCAATGATGAGTTATGAAGGGCAACCAGTCGCTGATTGGTTGCCCTTTTTTGTATTCGCGAAGGCCAAATTAGTTAACGGAGTAGCTTCTCGGAATCTAAAGTCGAAATTAGTTTAGGAGCCTAAATATTTCGACCGAATTCTAGATGTTACAAAGTGTTTCAGTTTTGGGGCTGTGTGATGTATTGGTCTGATGAGTAGTTTTGGTGCTTTGATTTTTAATGCTTTTTTAGTGATTTAAAAAGCAAAAATAAGTTTCATTTTTTGTAAATAAATCACAATGAGGATTTGCTTATCCTAAGTTAAAATTTTGTTTTAAATTGATTTTTTGTTTTTTATAGCATTGCTTTCTTTATTTTATATATTTTAATGCAACTTTTTTGTCATTCATCGATTAGTGTTTGCCTACTTGTTAAATGCAGGTAACAACTTCTCCGTAAGCACGAGGTTGTTAGTGAATAACTCACCCAGCTACAAATGGATATGACAATGAATAAGAAACTTTTAGCGCTAGCGATTTCTGGTGCAGTATTTGGTACACAGGCAGTTGCAGTAGAACTTTACAACGAAGACGGCACAACATTCTCAGTTGGCGGCCACGTTTCAGTGAACGTTAATGGTTCAGAAGAAGGCGAGACTGATGTTGGTACTAACTCTCCACGTATCAACTTTAACGCTACTCAAGAATTAGGCAACGGCTTCACAGCTGACGCTAAAGGCGAATGGGCACTTAACTACCTAGATGGTGGTGATGAGACATTCACAACTCGTCTAGGTTACGTTGGTCTAACTCACGATGAGTTTGGTCGTGCAGTTGCAGGTACACAATGGTCTCCTTACTACGATGTAGCGGCAGCGACAGATATGCCAATCGCGTTTGCGAATGACTTCTTATACGACAACCACGGTGCTCTTGGTACTGGTCGTGCAGACAAAATGCTTAGCTACCGCAATGCATTTGAGCTAGGTGAAGCTGGTGAGTTTAGCTTTGGTCTAGGTTGGCAAGGTGACAACGATGTTACTACTGATACAGAAAGAAACGTTGGCGGTGTAATTGTTACAACTCGCTCAACTGTTTCTTACGGTGACCGTGTTCAAGCAACTCTTGGTTACTCTATTGCTGGCGTTAAATTAGGCTACGCATTCAACACTGGTGACTTCACGGATTCTGGTGTTTCTAAGACTGCTGAATCTCACCTAATATCTGCAGCATACGGTTCTTACGGCTCAGGTCTATACCTTGCTGGTATCTACGGCTTCAACGAGAATATGAATGCTGGCCTTGTAAGCGGTACTACTCTTGAAGAGAGCGATGCTTACGAACTATTAGCTGCATACGCTTTTGCAAACAGCCTAAACCTTAGCGTGAACTACGAAGTAGTTGAAGGCGAAGTATTCAAAGGTGGTACAACTACTACAGCTCGTGAAGAGCTAGCTCTACAAGCTGAGTACAACTTCACTAGCAACTTTGTAGGTTACACTGGTTACCAATTTGACCTAAACGATGACAACGGTCGCACTACTGATGACAAGTGGACTCTTGGTGCTCGTTACTACCTATAAGTCGCAGACTGATTTAGCATAGTGTTTACTCCTTAGGTTTACCTTTTAGGATACTGTCCTAGACACCATGCTAAGCCCTCTCAAACCTTTTGGTTGGAGAGGGCTTTTTTCGTTTTGTACTTCTGTTTTGAATGGCCATTTCTTATACCGCGATTTCCTTATGAAAACTTCCCAATGAGCGAATTGAGCTAAAGATCAGAATTTAGAGATCAGTAGCCAGCTTGTCGAAGATTCTCTCTTTGTGATGAGGTAAACTCTGCATTCCAAAAATAGTTCAGGGATAAACTATGAGCAGCGTGGTAGATCAGGAAAAGTTAATGAATTCGAAACGAATAGCGACACCGACGAAAGTGCTGTGTGTTGGGCGTAACTATGTCGATCATATTGAAGAACTTAACAACGCGATCCCAGACGCTATGGTGGTGTTCAATAAGCCCTGTACTAGCGTAACTTCTTCCCTCTCTTCTTTTCATCAGGAAGCCCTACACTATGAAGCAGAAATTTGTTTCATCGTTGAAAACGGTCAATATTCAGCAGTAGGTTTAGGGTTAGATCTGACTAAGCGCGAGCTGCAAAGCAGCTTGAAAGCGAAAGGCTTGCCTTGGGAGCGCGCTAAAGCGTTTGATGGTTCTGCCGTTCTTAGCCGCTTTGTACCCACAACAGATTTGGATCTTGAAGACTTGAATCTAGAGCTGTTTATTAACTGTGTTCGTGTTCAGAAAGGGCACGTTGAGCAGATGCTATATTCCCCGAAAACTATCCTCGAAGAGCTCTCTTCTTACACGACCTTGCTGGATGGCGATGTTGTGATGACAGGCACCCCGAAAGGCGTCGGAGAAGTGCACCAAGGTGATATTTTCCTAGGTCGCCTTAAGTGTGGTGAGACAACATTGATAGAGATCGAGTGGGTCGCGAGTTAATTATTGTTATCGATTTAGTTAATAATTTGGTCTGATTTTATGATGTTGGTTTTTAATTCGATATTTTGGCTGCGGTACAACTGATTGCATCTGGAAGGGTGTTGGTAATTGATATAAAATCCGCCTCCATTTTTATCAATGCTGAACCTCATGATCGATTTAACCATTCTGCCTGTTTACTTGACTGCCGTCGTCGCTCTTCTTCTTTTACCTGGTCCTGATATGTTGCTGATTGCTAGCTCAAGCATGAGTTATGGTCGCAAGGTTGGTGTCTTTGCGAGCTTAGGTAACGCGACTTCAGGGATCATTCTTACTGTTTTAGCGGCGATGGGTGTATCTGCATTAATCGCAATGAGCCCTGTTGCTTTGAATGCTCTCCATCTATTAGGTGGTACATACTTGCTAAAAATGGGGTGGGACTGCCTGCGAACAGAGCAGGGCAACGCACCTGAACTGACTGATAATTTTGCCGCAAAGGCTTACTACCAAAGAGCGTTGATCAGTAACCTACTCAATCCTAAAGCTCTAGTGTTTTTTGTGATGTTTTTACCTCAGTTCGTGTCGACAAATATTGAGGCGACATCAGGAGAGCAGATGTTGGTACTAGGCTTACTACTGAATGTTTTAGGCTTAACGTTCAACTTCTTGCTTGTAGCTCTGGTAGGTACCATCGGTAAGTCACTGGTAGAAAATGCTAAGTTTCGTACCTATCAACAGAAAGTGATGGGTGGCGTATTTGTTGTATTAGCGGTTTGGATGCTGTCTTCTTTCTTCACTTCATAAGTAACAACCAAACGCGATTATCCGCAACCAGATGTTTAAAGAAAAATGGACGCTTAGAGCGTCCATTTTTAATTTAACTGATGCATTCTTAATGCGCTAATCCGTTAAGAGTTGAGCTCTTTCTGGTGTTGTTCGATGAGCTTATCCATATATTCTTCACCTCGCTGACGAGTGTCGTCATAGGTTTCTGTCCCCTCAAATTTTGTCACGGTTTCGTAATAAACCTTAACCTTTGGCTCTGTGCCCGATGGGCGGACGATAATGCGAGAACCATCTTCGAGATGATAGATGAGTACGTCACTCGCAGGGAGGTTTATCGCCTCTGTTGCACCACCAGTAATGAAGCGTAGCGAAGAGTGAAGATCTTCAATCACAGATATCGCAATGCCATTGATTGTTTTTGGTTGTGCTGCGCGAAGCTTAGAGCCAATTGAAGGTGAATCTGGGTCCAGCGCGATACTGCGCTGCGCATTGGTATGAACACCATGTTCGAAGGAAATCTGAGCCAGAAGATCCCACACTGTTCGACCTTGAGATTTTAGCTCCTCGACCAGTTGTGCGAAAACGACAATGGCTGACAAACCATCTTTATCGCGGACTTGAGTTCCAATCGTGTAGCCTAGCGCCTCTTCATAGGCGAATAGGAATTCGTTCTGTTCATCTTCCAACTGCATGCCAATGTTAGCTAACCATTTAAACCCGGTCAGAGTTTGGAAGTAGGTAGCGTTGTGAGAGTTAGCTACTTTCTCAAGCAGGGTAGACGATACGATACTGTTACCCACCAATTGATTTTTGGTGTGAGGTTTTGATAACAAGTAATGCGCGAATAGCACACCGACCTGATCGCCAGTCAGCATTTTGTATGAGCCTTCATCTGTTCTTACTGCAACCGCAAATCGGTCCGCATCAGGGTCATTAGCACAAGCAATATCTGCATCGACGCTTTTTGCTAGATTAACCACAAGATCCATTGCCCCTTTTTCTTCTGGGTTAGGGAAATTCACCGTTGGGAAGTGGCCATCAGGTTCTCTTTGCTCTGCAACGCTGAATACCTTATGGAAACCCGAGTCGTGCAGAAGATCTTCTGCCATCTGCGCGCCCACCCCATGCATTGCTGTATAAGCGATGGTGGTATTAGCAGACTCGATATCGTTCTTTACAAATGGGCTTTTGTTGATCGCAGCGCGGTAGGTTTGATAGTAACCCTCGGTGAGCCACACTAACTTGCCTTGCGTTTCTGCATCACTGAGGCTCATCAAAGGGATTGGCTTAGTCGCTGCGGAGTCAATTTCAGCGGCAATACCTGCATCATGAGGCGGTATAATTTGTGCGCCATTTTCCCAGTATACCTTGAAGCCGTTATATTCAGGTGGGTTGTGGCTAGCAGTCACCACAACGGCCGCTGCTGCGTTGAAATGCTCGATACCAAAAGCAACGATAGGGGTCGCAGCTACATTCGATGTTAGATAAACCTTGATGCCTAAAGCCGTCAGTACTGAAGCGGTATCAATCGCGAATTGCTTTGAATCTAATCGGCCATCATAGCCCACAACGACACCTCTCATGGTCGCGTTTGCTACATGTTCAATTAGATAGTGACCAAGCCCGGTCGCGGTTTCTTGAATGACTAAGCGGTTCATTCTGTTTGGGCCACATCCTACTTTACCTCGAAGACCCGCTGTTCCGAATTCTAATCGCTGCGTAAAGCGGTCTTTCAATTCGTCGTGCATTCCCTCATCAATGAGGTGTTGTAGCTCTTCACGAGTTCTTGGATCTGGGTCTCTCGCTAACCAATTCATAGCATCTTGCATAATCACTGAACCTTTTTATGTCGGTATGACTTACTGTTGGGATTAATTTAAGTGATATTGATTATCATTTCCATGAAAGCAATCGTAAAACTCGATTAAAAATAAATTCCAACGACAAAGACAAGTGGGCTAAGCCATTCTAAATAATTGACTATTTTGTAAGTAAACTTACCTTGAACAATTGGATATCACTAACTAGCCTTTTACATAAATATAACAAAATTGAACAATTTCGCCGTTTTTGAATCTTTCGTTGAAACCTCCAGACTTTGATAGACGTATAAGTCGGTAAGTTAAGAGGATCTAGCAGCCCGTTATAGGCTGTGCTCACGAGAGTAGTAGATTGAGATTCAGCCTTTTCATGCGAAGCCGGTACAGCAATGAGTGGTGTTGGGTTCGCAACGACATTTAGGTCGCATGTATCCAATTAGGAAGGATAAGGAGAGATCTTTTGAAAAGATTACTGGTTAGGCTAGCGTGGCTTTTGAACAGTTTTGTTGTGCTGTCGATTTCGCCGTGGGTGAATGCGAGTAGCGAATATAACATGACACAAGGTGTAACAGAGATCAGTGGTCAAGTGTATGAACTTCACATGTTGATCTTCTACATCTGCTGTGCAATCGCCTTCGTTGTGTTCGGTGTTATGTTTTACTCGATTCTGAGGCATCGAAAGTCGAAGGGCGCGGTGGCCGCTCATTTTCACGAAAGCACCAAAGTTGAAATCCTCTGGACCATCATTCCTATTATTATTCTCATCGCAATGGCGATTCCCGCTACTAAAACCTTGATAGCGATGGAAGACACCTCCCAATCTGAACTCACAGTTAAAATTACTGGCTCACAATGGAAATGGCATTACAGTTATTTTGGCGAAGATGTTGAATTCTTCAGCTTGCTGGCAACCAGTGATAAAGAAATCGAAGGCATTGAAGTGAAAGGCGCTCATTACTTGCTAGAGGTTGATAAACCACTCGTCCTTCCTGTCGATCGAAAAGTTCGCTTCTTGATGACTTCAGATGATGTGATTCACTCTTGGTGGGTTCCGGCCTTTGCCGTTAAAAAAGATACCATTCCGGGTTTCATTAACGAAGCTTGGACAAAAATTGATGAACCAGGCGTTTACCGAGGACAGTGTGCAGAGCTTTGTGGTCGTGCTCACGGCTTCATGCCGATAGTAGTGCATGCCATGGCAGAAGATGAGTTTGACGCATGGTTAGCAGAACAGAAAGAGCTAACGATTGCCGCACAACAAGCGGCTCAAGATGCGTTAGACGCGTCACTTTCTTTGGAAGAGTTGAACACTATAGGTGAAGAGGTTTACAAAACTCGATGTGCTGTATGTCACCAAGCAAATGGTGAAGGTATTCCTGGTGCATTTCCGGGTATCAAAGGAAGCCCTGTTGCTTTAGGAGATGTCGATGTGCATATCGACACTATTGTTTATGGTCGAGGGGGCACGGCAATGCAAGCCTTCGACAATCAGTTAACAGAAAAAGAGATTGCAGCAGTCGTAACCTACCAACGAAACGCTTGGGGGAACGATACTGGCGATGTGGTTCAAGCTTCAGATGTTAATGCCTATAAGGTCAAACAATCGGGTGGAGCGGAAGGCTCTGCGGATGAAGCACAAAGTGATGCTAAGGAGCAGCTATGAGTTCACCAATCGAAAAGCCGGTGAAATCGGCGCCTGCAGAAGACCAGGCTCTAAGTCATACTTTAGACGGTACCTTAGACAGCCATGATTTACCTATGGATGATCACGATTCCCATGCTGCTCCAAAAGGGTGGGCGCGTTGGTTGTATTCAACCAATCATAAAGACATCGGTACGCTATACCTATGGTTCAGTTTCGCAATGTTCCTAACCGGCGGTGCGATGGCGATGGTGATCCGTGCGGAGCTATTCCAACCGGGTCTACAACTTGTTGAACCTGATTTCTTCAACCAGATGACTACAGTTCATGGCTTGATCATGGTATTTGGCGCGGTAATGCCAGCATTTACGGGGCTCGCCAACTGGATGATCCCTATGATGATCGGCGCTCCAGATATGGCGTTACCTAGAATGAACAACCTCAGCTTCTGGATTTTACCTTTTGCTTTCTTAATCTTGATTGGCTCTTTGTTTACTGAGGGAGGCGGACCGAGTTTTGGTTGGACATTCTACGCGCCGCTCTCAACGACTTATGGCCCTGATAGTACAGCACTATTTGTATTCTCTGTTCATATTATGGGTATCAGTTCGATCATGGGGGCGATCAATGTCATCGTGACCATAGTGAACATGAGAGCTCCAGGTATGACTTGGTTTAAATTGCCAATGTTCGTTTGGACTTGGTTAATTACCGCTTTCTTGCTGATAGCCGTAATGCCAGTTCTCGCAGGGGCCGTGACCATGGTGTTGACCGACAAATACTTTGGGACGAGCTTCTTCGATGCGGCTGGTGGCGGTGACCCCGTCATGTTCCAGCATATATTTTGGTTCTTTGGGCACCCTGAAGTGTACATCATGATTTTGCCATCCTTTGGTATTGTTTCAGCAATTATCCCTGCATTTAGTGGCAAGCGTTTGTTTGGTTATCACTCAATGGTGTATGCGACTTGTAGTATCGCAATCTTGTCCTTCTTAGTGTGGGCGCACCACATGTTCACTACGGGGATGCCCGTCTTTGCAGAGCTGTTCTTCATGTATTGCACCATGTTGATAGCTGTACCCACAGGAGTGAAAGTCTTTAACTGGGTCGCAACCATGTGGCGAGGCGCATTGACTTTCGAAACCCCAATGCTGTTCACCATTGCCTTTATCGTTCTGTTCACGATAGGTGGCTTGTCTGGATTGATGCTGGCTATTGTTCCTGCAGATTTCCAATACCACGACACCTATTTTGTAGTGGCTCACTTCCACTATGTTCTGGTGACTGGTGCCGTGTTCTCGATAATGGCCGCCGCTTATTATTGGTTGCCTAAGTGGACTGGTCATATGTACGACCACAAGCTCAGTCTATGGCACTTCTGGACGTCAGTAATCTCAGTGAATGTTCTTTTCTTCCCTATGCATTTCCTAGGTTTAGCGGGGATGCCACGTCGTATTCCAGACTACGCTATCCAGTTCGCCGACGTTAACCAAGTGGTGTCGATAGGTGGCTTCGCCTTTGGTTTGTCTCAATTGATCTTCTTATGGTTGGTTATTAAATGTGTAAGAGGTGGTGAGCCAGCATCAAGCAAGCCATGGGAACGTGCTGAAGGGCTAGAGTGGACGGTACCAAGCCCTGCACCTCATCATACTTTTACTCATCCACCTAAAATCGATTAGAGGGATGAGTTATGAGTGATAAGCAAAGCGATCTAGATAAAAACCAACCAAAGCGGTCAACCAAGAAGCGATCAACTAAAAAGCTAACGGGCTACTTGGTCTTGAGTGTGGTTGTGATGTTTGGTTTCGGTTTCGCTTTAGTACCACTCTACGATGTGATGTGTGAGGCTTTAGGTATTAATGGCAAAACCAATACCGTGTCTGCGGTTCAGCCACGGGGTATGCAGCCAGATTATTCTCGTACGGTTCGTGTGGAGTTTATGTCGCACATCAAACCTGATATGCCCTGGCAGTTCGTTCCTGAAGATCGTGTGTTAGAGGTTCACCCTGGTGAGGTAATTCAAACGAATTACATCGCCAAAAATTTATCAGGAAACTCTCTAGTGGGGCAGGCTGTGCCTTCAGTATCTCCAGGGATGGGGGCGACTTACTTTAATAAGATGGAATGCTTCTGCTTTAACCAGCAGCCATTAGAGGGGTATAAAAGCGCTGAAATGGGTTTGATATTTTACATAGAGCCAGATATTCCAGAATCGATCCACACACTGACGCTCTCTTATACGCTATTTAACATTACGAATGAGGTGGTCGGGGAATCAAGTAGTGCCGAGCCTAATGTAATCGCGAGTAACTAGGAACCAGAATCAACAAAAGGAGTTGAGCGATGAGTTCTAAAAAGGAAGTTTATTTCGTTCCACATCAAAGCCATTGGCCATTAGTCGGTGCCGTTGCGCTATTTCTTGTTGCGGTTGGAGCAGGGTTAACCGTGCAAAACATGGGCACTGATGCCGCTGGCGGTGTGTTCGGTAAGGCTGTGTTGTTCGTCGGGTTTGCGGTGTTGCTTTACATGCTTGCGGGTTGGTTTAGCAACGTGATTACAGAATCCTTGAGCGGCCTCTATTCTGAGCAAATATCCCGCTCTTTCAGGCAAGGCATGAGTTGGTTCATCTTTTCTGAAATCATGTTCTTCGGTGCTTTCTTTGGCGCGCTGTTCTACGCTCGTATGATTTCTGTCCCATGGATTGGCGGGGCGGGCAACAATGAAATGACTCATGAAGTATTGTGGCCAATGTTCCAATCAATGTGGCCGCTGACTACGACACCGGATGGCGTAACAACACAAGCTATGCCATGGCAAGGAATTCCACTCAAAAACACCATTATCCTATTGCTTTCGTCCATCACGCTGCATATGGCCCATCTAAGCCTCGAACAAAACAAGCGCATGGCATTAATCGTTTGGTTAGAGATCACCATCGTTCTGGCTGGGTTCTTCCTATTTTTTCAAGTTGAAGAGTATATCCATGCTTATCAAGATATGGGCCTTACTCTTCAATCGGGAATCTATGGCAACACCTTCTTCTTACTGACGGGTTTCCATGGTTTACATGTCTGCTTAGGGACGATCTTTTTAATCGTGCTGTTGGCTAGGGTTGCCAAAGATCACTTTACACCCAAAGACCATTTTGCATTCCAAGCCGGCAGTTGGTATTGGCACTTTGTTGATGTGGTGTGGTTAGGATTATTCGTGTTTGTATACGTACTTTAGCGAAGCGACAGAGCTAAAGGGCTTAATAAGGACGAGGGTTGGGAGTTATCACTCCTGACCCTAAAGCAAGCAATAGCAGTAACACAGCAACGGCTGACCACATGACTCGACGCCCCAAGAAGTGACTCAGCTTTTTGCCATTGTGTTTGCTAGAAGCGATTTGAATGAGCCCTTTCATTAAGTTGAATGCAATGAAAAACAGCAGGGCAACTAACACAACTTTGAATAACAGGATAAAGGTAGGTGACGCCATAGTGATAACTCCAAACCGTTTGAATCATGATGAACGAACGTTCCGCAGTAAAGGTTTTTGGTTTGCGGTTGCTTTAACTTTGGTTTCAGTCGGCACTTTAATCAAGCTGGGTTTATGGCAGTTAGACAGAGGTAACGAGAAACTACGTTATGAGCAGCAGCTATCGCAGAGAGCTATGCAACCTTCTAAACCACTAGATGCAGTGCTCAATGAATGGCAAGAGGCAAGCATTGGAACTCAGCAGCCGGTGCCCCCTTCGACCTTAAATGGCTTGAAAGCTGACGTCGAATTAGTGAAATCGAGTGGTTTAATTCTCTTGCTGGAGAATCAAATCAATCAAGGAACGGTGGGGTATGTGATTTACATGCTGGGCGAGGTTCAAACTCAAGATGGAAGAAAACAGCTTTTGATCGATCTTGGATTCGTTGCAGCAAGTAATGACAGAAGAGAGCTACCAGGAATAGGAAAGATCACGCTACCAATCGAGATGTCTGGTCGCTTGTACACACGTTCGGTGAATCCGTTAAGTCAGGAACTTGGGCTAGAAAACACGACGCCGAAAAGGATTCAAAATATCAACATAGAAGCGTTATCACAATACACAGGGCAAGAGGTGTTACCGTTCGTTTTTCAACCTCAGAGCTTAGATTCATGGCCTTATGAAATGCTATGGCGCCCGACTGCGATGAAGTCTGAGAAGCACTTCGGTTACTCATTTCAATGGTTTGTGATGGCTGCAGTATTGCTTTCGCTGATGTTGTTGATTGGGTTCAGATACTTGAAGAAACATAGTCACATTAATAAGAAGTAAATGCTTGTAACGACATAAACACGGTTAGTGATCGGCAGCGACTAATACAGGGAATCAAAATGGATAAGTCTCAAACACAAACTAAAAAGGAAAGTACCGATGCTAATCTTGCTGCGTTTAAACAGCGCCGCTCACGTGGTCGACTTATCTTCATCGGGTTGATCTTGGTCTTCGCCTTACCTGCCATTATTGCTAAAACTGTATTAGAGCAGAATTGGTACACATCTGGTGTGACAAACAGTGGGGAGTTAGTTGAGCCAAGAGTGACTCTACAAGATTTTGGGCTGACGACGCCGATGGAAGGAGAAGGGTGGTTGGTGGGTTACATTGCGCCAACGGACTGCGATAGCTTATGCGAACAACAACTCCATTACTTGAACCAAAGCTACTTAGCGCTAGGGAAGAACAAAGAACGAGTGACAGCTGTGGTTTTTGTTTCTGAAGGGGATGCATTACCAGGAGCATTTAACAAACCTGGTTTGTCATTTCTGTCTGGTGGGGAGCAGTTGAGCACTAAGTTTGCACCAGCTTCGATTGTTATCATTGATCCCCTTGGGCAACTCGTTATGGAATACAAAAGTGTCTCAGAACCGTCGCAGTTAGTCGGGCAGTCCAAAGGCATGGTTCATGACCTCAGAAAGCTTCTAAAGCTATCACGTGTTGGATAGTTGATAAGCGAATCGGTTTGACTGTGGTGACTGAACTCTGGCAGCGAAAGGGAATAAGTATAGGGAGATAAACGATGCAGAACAAAGCCCCTGATTTACTCATGCTCGTGATGCGAGTGACTATCTTACTGACGCTGACAGTGATTGTGCTCGGTGCTTATACCCGATTATCGGATGCTGGGCTTGGTTGCCCTGACTGGCCTGGGTGTTATGGAAAGCTCACGGTACCTTCAGATGCCCAAGCGGTGAACCAAGCTAACCTCCAATTCCCTGAACGTGCTCTTGAGGCTGATAAAGCTTGGATAGAGATGATACATCGCTACTTTGCTGGTTCATTAGGGCTTCTCATCTTTGTTGTAGTTGCTTGGTGTATTAAGAAGAACATCACTTCTGCTGGACTACCGTTACTTATTGCAGCAACGGTGATCTTTCAAGCTTTGTTAGGGATGTGGACAGTGACTCTCAAACTGATGCCTGTTGTGGTGATGGCGCACTTGATGGGAGGGTTCACTCTGCTGTCTCTGCTCTGCCTACTGTATTGTCGCCTCTCTAATTTCCAGACTCGGTTCAGTGAAACGACATACTCGGCGACGAGCAAGTTTGCTGCGTTACTTGGCCTGATGGTTGTAATTGGACAGATCTTACTTGGCGGTTGGACGTCTTCAAATTATGCCGCGCTGGTATGTACTCAACTGCCTATCTGTGAAGGTAATTGGATAAGCTACCTAGATTTGAAGAATGCGTTCGACTTTGCACAGCATGGGCATGATAACTATGAGTTTGGTGTGCTCGAGTATCCCGCAAGGCTCACCATACATGTCATGCATAGGTTTGGCGCTATTGTGGCAACGATAACGGTGCTAATGGTCGTGTATCAGTTGTGGAAGCTTGGTCAAACAGCGCACCAAAAACTGGGTGTCATTGTGGCATTGGTATTAGCCGTGCAAGTCAGTTTAGGGATCAGTAACGTGTGGTTCCATCTACCGATTTCAGTGGCAGTGCTTCATAACTTAGTTGCGGCGATGCTGCTTGTCAGTCTGGTTGCGACAAACTTTGTAGTGTGGCAACGAAAACCAAGTGAGCGCTTGGCAAAGAACAGTGTATTACAAGGAGGTAATCATGGTCAGTAGAACTTCAACACAGCATCAAATTGTGGTTCAAGATACCGCTTCAAGTCATGAAGTTGCTGCTCAAAACAAAGCAGCTTGGAAGGTCTATTTAACACTGACTAAGCCTAAAGTGGTTGCTTTGATGTTGTTAACAGCATTAGTCGGCATGTGTTTAGCGGTGCCTAATGGATTGCCATTACAGCAAGCATTATTTGGCATGGTAGGGATAGGGTTGATGGCGGGTTCAGCTGCTGCATTTAATCACTTGATCGACAAGAAGATCGACGGGCAAATGTCTCGTACTAATCGTCGTCCTTTACCATCGGGTGAGCTCAGCAGTGTACGAGTATTCGCCTTTGCAGCAGGTATCGGTTTACTTGGTTTTGTGACTTTAGCCTTGTTAGTTAACCCGCTTACGGCTTGGCTAACCTTTGCGAGCTTATTAGGTTATGCGGTTATCTATACCATGTATTTAAAACGAGCGACGCCACAGAACATTGTCATTGCAGGGATCGCAGGGGCAATGCCACCTTTATTGGGTTGGACGGCAGTGACTAACGAGTTGCACTCCAACGCATGGCTACTGGTGATGATCATCTTCATCTGGACACCTCCTCACTTTTGGGCGCTTGCGATTCATCGTCGTGACGAATATGCCAAGGTAGATATCCCGATGTTGCCTGTGACACATGGGATAACTTACACCAAGACTTCAATTCTGCTGTATACACTATTGCTGAGCATCGTGTGTGTGCTGCCAGTATTGGTTGGAATGAGCAGTTGGATATACCTGAGCGCGTCTTTGGTGCTCAACGGTGGGTTTGTTTATCATGCCTGGGTATTGAAGTATCGTGATGAGCCTAACATGGCGATGAAGACATTCAAGTTTTCTATTTATCATCTCATGATTTTGTTTGTTGCTTTGCTGGCAGACCATTACCTCCTTTAAGATCAGACTTGTAGATGAATACTGAATAAAAAACGGATGCGCTTGGCATCCGTTTTTGTTTGGCTGATTGCTTAGTTTCACTATCATGAAAGTAAGCACAGAGCGATCAATTAGTCGACTTTGTACCAAGCATCTTGCCAGTGTGAGCCTACACCAGGTTCGTACTGAGTTGCCGTTGGTGCCCACTGAATACAGTAACCAGAGTATGGGAACTCTTTACACTGATAAACGCTACCGTCGCTGCTCAGTACTTTTGTACCTTCAGTGTAAGATTCAATGCTTTCAGGGAATACGAAATCGTAATCGCCTGCTGGTGGCGGTGTTTGCTCGTCCATAAGGTGGAAATCAAGCGTGTTTTGGTCAACTAAGTTGCCTTGGTCATCCTTAGTTACAACCACAAGCATGTGGTGGCCAGCTTCAGATTTAGACAGAGTCAACTGAACATCTTCAACTTGTCCGTCTTTAAGTTCAGATTTCTGAGACGCAAGTGCTTCACGATGGTGGTTGTATACCGTGAGTTCTGCTTGAACATCGCCTGTTGCCGCTAGAGTAAGATCAAGTTGAGTCGGTTGACTCTCATCGATAATGTACTCTGATTCTAAACCTGTTACTTCAACTTCATGCTCTGGCTCTGGAGTATCAATCTTGTAGCCGATCTCTACGCTCTTAAAGCCTGAACCTGCTTTTAAGTAAACTGGATTTGAGCCGTATACAGGAGCGAAATCACCTTGGTCGTTCAATTGACCCGCTTTGATTTGCGTCTGCTCTTGGTTGATCTTTGATGCCAATGCATAAGACCAGTTATTCGCTTTACCTTGTTTGTTGTTCTCAATGACTAGCTCTGTGCTGTATGAAGCGTTCTCACCAGATTGGTCAAAGACACGAGTGTAAACGGCATCACCGATGTTTAGGTCGCGAGTTGGGTTGATTTGACCGCCTTGGTCCCAATCAGGAATGATCGGGCCATCGCCATCAAATTTCACATCAATAACGTTGTAGAAAGCCATTGCAGTATCACCCACATCCCAAACAGCAAGAATCACTTGGTAGCCTTCACGCTCAGGGACATTACACAAGTGGCTTACTTGCATTGGTGGCTGTTCCATATTGCCTTCGACTACACAGAATGGTGTTAGATCAAAAGAACTGCGAGCCAAAGGCTGGTTTGGATTCCAGTCTGGTTTTGTAATGTAGTATTTCCAATCGTGAGTCACGTGGTTTGCTGTAAATGTCCACTCAAAGTACTGAGAGCCAGATTGGATAGGGCGTTTAACCCAACGGTCTGCCGTTTGCTCGTCTAGCGCAGCCGCTAAAGAAGATTGCGCACTAGCGATTTTTCCATCAGCAGGGCCAACCTCTGGGAAGCCTTCAGGACCTTCGACACTTTGCGGTTCGTATTGGATACCACCACAGTTGGTGTTCTTCTCTTGTGTATCACTCGCAGGGAACTTACACAGCGCTACACGGCTTTCAGCTACGCCATTATTGTATGCCGAGACATAACCGTGACCGAAGCTTGCACCACTAACGCTTAGTAGCGACAGAGCGATGAGTGATTTTTTTGGGAGTTGTTTCATTATTTGTCCTTACTGTATTTGGCCGACAAAAAAGAGAACACTCCGGCACGCATTTGCACTTAAATCCTATTAAGTGGCAGCTCCGCTATCATAGACAGAATAATTGTCGACAGACCGGTGGCTTTGCGTCCTATTCTTTCAAATAGTTTGCCAGAAGTGCGTTTAAGCAAGCGAAATGTAGTCAACGCGTTTTATAAATGCGAATGAATAGATTGAAATGTGGAATGCTAATCTCGAACTTTTAATTCTTGTCACAAATTAACTTGCTAAATGTATTCTTTATTTACCTATAAGTGATTGAAATAAATTAAGAAAGCATTTGCTCTAATTGTTTTTATGAATGGTTTTGTCTTTTTAGTTTTGTACTGGATAACAATTGAGCGCATATCAAAACCAAACCTTTGGCTTCCACTAACCGAACCCTGACACGCTATGTATGAAAAACCGGACAATTAATTGGTATGAATTATATAAAGGAGTCAGTATGGAATTCACTGAACAAGATAGAGAAGCGTTGTACCAAACGTGGATGTCACAAAAATCACGAATGCGAATCACTCAGATGGAGTTTTCAAAGAAGCTTGGAATGAGTCAGCTTGATTTCTCAAATATGTTGCGAGGGGAGTCGCCGCTGACTATGTCATTTGTGAGCCATTTCTGTCGTCTACTTCACTTGGAACCGAGAAACGTATTCCCGTCACTTAAAGAAGGAAATGACTCTGGTCCTAAAGTGGTCTATCTGAAAAGTAGAATGAGTGTTGATGGAGAGATCCAAAATGCTTACATCGAAGGAAATCAAGTTATCGTAGAGTATGCTCACACTGTTCAACACAACTAATTTTAGAGTTAGCTCTGAGTTATAGCCCCTTTTTCTACAAACTTTTCACATATGGTATAGCATACTTGGGTGTTTTTCTTCCAACCTAAGTGCGCTATGAATCCTCTAAAACTATTTTTGCTTGTCGCAACCAGCATCTTTTTGTTTGGTTGTGCAGGCGGCCCAATCAAGACTGCTACCAAATTCACCACTTATGAAGATTTTCAGCCTGGCCCTGACGGGGGAGTTGACCTCGTTTGGGCAAGATTAGGGCTGCGTGACGCCGACCGCTTGAAGAGTAAGTTGGATGACTATGATTCTGTCGTCATTGACCAAATCTTTGTGCTTGCCGAAGAAGGTTCGTTAGATCAAGAAGAAATTCAGGAACTTACCGACCACATGGTGAACCGATTAGAAGAGAAAATATCACCTCACAAAGTGATCGTTGGTGAGCCGACGGGCAAAACGTTACGCCTGAGTATCGCATTGAGTAACGTTGAAACGCCAAATCCTATCTTAGCCGTTACCAGTAGTGTCTTACCTTTTGGTCTTGCCATGTCGACCATCTCAAAAGTTGCGACAGGAGAGCACACCAATGTTGGTAGTGCGAGTGTCGAGCTGCTGGTGAGTGACGCTCAAGATGGCACACCACTGTTCGCAGCGATCGATCGTGAAGCCGGAAATAAGGACTTTTCAACTATGATCGATTCACTTGATGATGCCAAAGATGCAATCAACTATTGGGTTGAACGTTTAGGTGATACTCTACAGAACATCGATGACGCATAGAAAGACCGAACAATGCTAGAGAAAGAGAACCTGATTAAGTTGGCTCGAATGCAGATGCCATTTGGAAAGTACACCGGCCGCACACTAATTGACCTACCTGAAGAATATTTGTTGTGGTTTGACAAGAAAGGGTTCCCAAACGGTGAGCTAGGTGACCTGCTCAAACTGTGCCTAGCGCTAAAAATAGAAGGGCTCGACAGTGTCGTCAAGCCATTGAAAAGAATGTAATTAATTATAAAGCTCACGTTAACAGCGTGGGCTTTTTTGTTTCTGTTGATAGAACAGTTTTGTTGACAAGTGATGGGTGAAAAAACATTCAACGTTATCCTATTGAAATTGCGCAATCGATAGCGTGTAAATAAAGTTATACAGGGTGTTTTAAATATAAAACACAAAAAAAATTGCGTTCTTTTTAAATTAGTGATTGAAACTGGCGTTTTTACTAGTTAAGTTACAGGGAACAAGAAGATATGTGCTGATGGAAAGTTACGTGAGATAACGTACATTCAGCTCAAGGATAGATATAGGAAGAAGTAAGCAATGTTCCAGACTGATGATGTAAGAATTAACAAAGTAAAAGAGTTATTACCCCCTGTTGCTGTTTTAGAAAAGTTTCCAGCGACAGAAGTTGCTTCTTCGACAACCTTTGAAAGCCGTAAAGCAATTCACAACATTCTAGAAGAAAGTGACGACCGTTTATTGGTTATCGTTGGCCCATGTTCTATTCATGATCCAGAAGCGGCTCTTGAATACGGTAAGCGTTTGAAAGTACTACGCGATGAGCTAGGCGATAAGCTTGAAATCGTAATGCGTGTTTACTTTGAGAAACCACGTACGACGGTTGGCTGGAAAGGTCTGATCAATGACCCTTACATGGACGACACGTTCAAACTAAACGATGGTCTGCGCCTTGGACGTAAGCTACTTCTTGATCTAACAGACATGGGTATGCCGACAGCAAGTGAATTCCTAGACATGATCACGCCTCAATACGTAGCAGACTTAATTAGCTGGGGTGCAATTGGCGCACGTACTACGGAATCTCAAGTTCACCGTGAGCTAGCTTCTGGTCTTTCATGCCCTGTTGGCTTTAAGAATGGTACCGATGGCAACATCAAGATCGCAACAGACGCAATCCGCTCTGCAAGTGCTTCTCACCACTTCTTATCGGTAACTAAGTACGGTCACTCAGCTATCGTTGAAACGGCTGGTAACCCAGATTGTCATATCATCCTACGTGGTGGTAAAGAGCCAAACTACAGCGCAGAGCACGTTGGTAAGATCAAGCAAGAGCTAGAAGCTTCTGGTCTACCGCAGAAAGTAATGATCGACTTCAGCCATGCAAACAGTTCTAAGCAATTCAAGCGTCAAATGAATGTGTCTGATGACGTAAGTGCACAGATCTCGGGTGGTGATAAAGCTATCTTTGGTGTGATGATCGAATCTCACCTAGTTGAAGGTCGCCAGGATTTGGTTGACGGCAAAGCTCCAACATACGGCCAGTCAATTACTGACGCTTGTATTGGTTGGGAAGATACTGAAACAGTACTTCGTCAACTGGCAGATGCAGTTGAAGCTCGCCGTAACAAGTAAATTAGTGACTTTAATTAGTCTCTAGAACGACTTAGATAATTGAAGCCCTTACTCGCTTTTGTGAGTAAGGGCTTTTTAATAGTCACTAATCGCTAATAGGAAGTGACCTGTATTTTTAAACTAGGAAAGACACTAGCTCGTCGACTTTAAGTGACAACAAATCTTTATCTTGCTTGGTTTCTACATTAAGGCGGATTAGTGGCTCGGTATTGGATTTCCTTAAGTTAAAGCGCCAAGTACCCATATCCATGCTAATACCGTCGGTATGATCTATGTTTACAGCACGCTTTTGGTAGCATGAAAGTACACGAGCGATAGCTTGTTCTGGGTCTGCTACCTTACGATTGATCTCTCCAGAAGAGGGGAATCTTTCTACGCTAGAGCTGATAAGTTGATGAAGCGATTGTTGAGTCTTACTGATGAGTTCAATGACGAGTAGCCAAGGAATCATCCCTGAGTCGCAGTACCCAAAGTCACGGAAGTAGTGATGTGCGCTCATCTCTCCACCGTACACAGCGTTGAGCTCTCGCATTTTCTCTTTGATCAAAGCATGCCCTGCTTTTACGCCCACAGCGTTTCCACCCAGTTTTTGTGCAACTTCTACTGTATTCCATGTCATGCGCATGTCGTGTAGTACTGTTGCATTGGAGTCCTTCAGCAAGAAGGCTTCGGTTAGTAAACCGACGATGTAGTAACCTTCAATGTAATTGCCTTTTTCATCAAAGAAGAAACAACGATCAAAATCACCATCCCAGGCGATGCCAAGGTCTGCGGAGTGCTCTAAAACGGCATCGCGAGTCGCAGCTTGGTTTTCTTTGAGTAAAGGGTTAGGGATACCATTTGGGTACATCCCATCAGGAATGTGGTGAACCTTGATGAAGGTGATTGGAGCATTCAGTTCATTGAATTTGGTCTCTAACGCATCAATGACATGCCCAGCAACGCCGTTTCCCGCGTTAACCACAATCTTCATCGGTGATAGCTTTGACGGCTTTATGTAAGAGAGTAGGTGCTCCACATAAGGAGCTAGGATACTGGTCGTTCTAACGGAATTATCGGCTTGTTCATGGCTGATCGGTTGTTCGCTGACGCCCTCATACTGTAGAGCTTCAATACGCTGTTTAATTACATCTAACCCATTGTTTTTACTGATTGGATTAGCGTCTAGACCGATTAACTTCATGCCGTTGTAATTGATTGGATTGTGGCTTGCCGTAATCTGGACTCCGCCAATGGCTTGTAGGTGGCGAGTCGCAAAGTAGACTTCTTCTGTGCCTGTCATACCGATATCTACCACGGCGATCCCTGATTCAATCAAACCCTTGGTCATCGCTTTCTGCAGGAGCAATGAGGTTTCACGATTATCACGACCAATGACTACTTTAGCCAAGCTATTGAGTGACGTTTTAGATGTTTCTGCAAGGACATATTCGCCAAATGCTATACCAAGCAGGTAAGCTAGGCGCTCATTGATTTGTTTACCAATGATTCCTCGGATATCGTTATTTTTAAAGCAGCTGAGATCTAAATTCTGTTTCATTCTATCGTCGCTGCTTTAGTTCGATTTGTTGATTTGAGGTGAGCTAGGTTGTTCGCTTCGCCCGTAACTATCTTGATATCGAATAATGTCGTCTTCACTCAAATGGCTACCGGTTTGTACTTCGATCATTTCGAGTGGAGCGTCCCCTGGATTTTCTAGGCTATGTATGTGTCCTAGCGGAATATAAGTGGATTGGTCTTCTTCAACGAGATAGGTTTTCTCATTATTGGTCACCTTCGCAACACCTGCAACAACAACCCAGTGCTCTGCTCTATGGTGATGCATCTGTAGCGATAACTTGTGACCGGGTTTTACAGTGATACGTTTAACCTTGTCGCGTTTGCCTAGGTCAATTACATCGTATTTACCCCAAGGTCTAAACACTTCGCGGTGATGAACATGTTCTGTGCGATCTGCTTGATTCAGCTGGCTGACTATCGATTTCACGCCTTGAACTTTGTCTTTGTTCGCGACGAGTATAGCGTCTTTTGTTTCGACAATAATAAGGTTCTCAACACCTACAGTCGCAACTAGCTTGTTTTCAGCGTGGATATAGTTGTGCTGAGAATCGACAGTTAACACATCGCCTTCAATCACATTCTTGTGTTCATCTTTATCACTGACATCCCAGATTGCAGACCATGAACCAATATCATTCCAACCAACATCCATAGGGATCACCGCAGCATCCGACGTTTTTTCCATCACGGCATAGTCGATAGAGTCGCTCGGGCTGCTTTGGAATGCCTCGGCGTCAATACGGATGAAGTCGAGGTCGGTATTTTGCTTTTCGAGCGCGCTTTTGCAGGCCTCAAGGATCTGTGGATGATGCTTTGCTAGCTCTTCTAAGTAGCGTGATGCTTTAAACATAAACATGCCGCTGTTCCAGAGGTATTGCCCTGAGCTAATGTATTGTTCTGCGGTGGCTAGGTCGGGTTTTTCAACGAAACATTTAATGGCAAAAGCATGATGGGAGAGTGGTTCTCCTTGTTTTATATAACCATAGCCAGTTTCTGGGGCGCTTGGAGTAATACCAAAAGTAACCAGTTTACCTTGTTTTGCGTATTCAACGCCTCTTGCCACCGTTTGCTGAAATTCAGCTGTTTTAGCGATGTGATGATCAGCGGCCAGTACCAATAATATTGGTTCTGACTCATTTTGTTGGTTACCGCTTGTGTGATTTAAAGCCTGTAATGCAGCGAGTGCGATCGCGGGAGCTGTGTTTCTTCCGACAGGTTCTAGCAAAATACCACTGTGTGCAATGTTAGCCGATCGAGCTTGTTCTGCAGCAATGAAGCGGTGCTCTTCATTACAGATAATGAACGGAGCAGCGCATTCAGCGTTACTTAAGTTCGCTTCAAGACCTTGTAGGCGTAAAAGGGTTTGCTGAAGCATCGACTGTTCGCCAGCAATATTGAGGAACTGCTTAGGATAAAGCTCGCGAGACAGGGGCCAGAGGCGGCTACCAGAGCCGCCAGCTAGAATGACAGGTAAAATCATAGCGTGGTACAGGGTGCATTAAAATTCTGGCGCCATGTTACCACGCTTCACTCTTTTTAATTATCGATAAGCCACTTACTTGTCGATAAACAGTAGAGCCGTTGTTTTATCGAGGTTCTTCTGCGCTAGGAAGTGCCATATCCTGAACTTCACTCAAACCTTGTGGATCGATTTTTAGTGTTTGAGTTGGGAAAGCGATATCCGCATTGTGTTTGTGAATGATTGCTAGCACCTGCAGTAGCACATCTTGTTTCACTTCATGGTATCTCACCCAGTTGACGGTCTTAGTGAAGGTGTAGATGAAGAAGTTCAGCGTTGATGGGCCAAACTTATCGAAATTCACGATGAGTGTCTGCTTAGCATCGATGTCTGGGTGCGTTTCAAGCATGGCTTTTACGTCATCCACGATAGCAGCTAACTTGCTCGCGTCTTCGTAACGAAGCCCAAAGGTTTCATTAATTCGGCGGTTTAGCATTCGCGATGGGTTTTCCACCACAATGTTACTGAATACCGAGTTTGGCACGTACAGTGGGCGTTTATCGAATGTACGAATGATGGTCATGCGCCAGCCAATACGTTCGACGGTACCTTCGATTTGACGGTCAGGAGAGCGAATCCAATCACCGACTTTAAAAGGTCGGTCGAAGTAGATCATCATGCCGCCAAAGAAGTTCGAGAGTAGATCTTTTGCTGCCAAACCGACAATCAAACCACCCACACCACCAAAGGTCAGCAAGCCTGATAGGCTGAGACCGAATGCTTGCATGATCGTCAGGCCACCCATGACCATAAAGAATAGGCGAGCTACTTTTGCGATCGCTTGTACTGTCGTTTCATCTCTGTTTTTCTGTTCTAAGACGTACGTTTCAGTATTGGTGATCATTCGCAAGGTGAACCAAACAAAAGTGCATATGATTAAAATGTGTTTTAGTGTTTTTAACCAGTTGATTTCGTTGCCAAACTGGTCTTGAAGGATCAACCCAATAGAGACAGTCGCCGGCCAACACCAAAGTAACGTACTGACTGGAGTTTTCAGTGCTGCTAGTAGCAGGTCATCCCAGTGAAAAGGGGTTTTCTGTACCAGAATTTCTAAGCGATTGTGGATAATTCGCCAAGCTACCCAAGCGAGAAAACTCGCAATAGTGATGAATAAGACACTGTTGGCCCAATCACTATGGCTCTGGTTAATGTAGGTTTGTACTTGGGTTAAGAATTCATTCATTGTGTGTGCTGCCGCAGAAATTATGAATTGGAAATTAGCAGAAACTCGAGTTGTTCTCTACCTTTATAAATCAAGCGATTATGACAATAGTATAACCTTATTATTGCAGAACTAACTTTTTTTGAGATAGAAACTAATGTAGGTTTGACTATCCCGTGTTATTTAAATTTCTAAACAGGATTTCAAATGAGCGACAAACAATATGCAGTTATCGGTTTAGGGCGTTTTGGTTTATCTGTGTGTAAAGAGCTGCAAAGTTCTGGGGCGCAGGTATTAGCCGTCGATATTGATGAAGAGCGAGTGAAAGAAGCCGCGGCCATTGTTTCACAAGCGATTGTTGCTAACTGTACGAGTGAAGAGACGGTTAAAGAGCTAAGGCTCGACGAGTACGATATGGTAATGGTTTCGATTGGTTCTGATGTGAACTCGAGTATTTTGACTACTCTGGTCGTGAAAGAGTCGGGGGCTAAAACCGTTTGGGTTAAGGCGAATGATAAGTTCCACGGCAAGATCCTTTCTAAAATTGGCGCTGACCATATCATTATGCCGGAGCGAGACATGGGTATTCGTGTCGCAAGGAAGATGCTGGATAGACGCGTTCTTGAATTTATCGACCTCGGTAGTGGCTTAGCGATGACCGAAATTGTTATCGGTGCCAAGTTATTAGGTAAACAACTTCGTGATTTGAAGCTTTGCAAAGAGGTGGGTGTTGAAGTTCTTGGTTTTAAACGCGGACCGAATCTGACTAAAGCGCCTGAACTGGAAGTGAGTTTAGAAATTGGAGATGTGGTGATCATCGCTGGGCCTAAAGAGACCCTATCTAGAAAGCTACGTAATTGGTAATGGGAACTTGTAATAGGGTAACAGTATGAATTCGTTTCAGCGAAAAGGTACTTTCTACACACTCACAAGAGATGAAAAGCCACGTAAAGGCTCTGAACCTAAGATAATCCTGACCAGCTTTTTGGCGGTGCTTATTCCCTCGGCCATCTTACTCACGATGCCGGTTTTTTCTGTCACAGGGCTCAGTTTCACAGATGCATTGTTTACTGCGACTTCTGCAATCAGCGTAACAGGGTTAGGGGTCGTTGATACGGGCGAACACTTTACTTTGGCCGGGAAAATCTTGCTGATGTTCTTGATGCAAGTGGGCGGGTTAGGGCAAATGACCTTATCTGCGGTTCTTCTGTACATGTTTGGTGTCCGGTTAAGCTTGAAGCAACAGGCATTGGCAAAAGAGGCATTGGGACAAGATCGTAAGATTAACCTGCGTAAGCTAGTAAAGAAGATCATCATCTTTGCGCTAGTGGCTGAATTTATTGGCTTTGTATTGCTTTGTTTCCGATGGGTTCCTGAAATGGGCTGGGCAACAGGCAGCTTTTACGCACTGTTTCATGCGATATCAGCATTTAATAACGCCGGTTTCGCTCTGTTCTCAGATAGTATGATGAGCTTTGTTGACGACCCATTGGTTATCTTTACCTTAGCGGCTCTGTTCATTTTTGGTGGCTTAGGCTTTACGGTGGTCGGTGACTTATCTAGCAACTGGCGCAAAGGCTTCCAGCATCTGCATTTACATACCAAGATCATGCTAACCGCAACCCCGACTCTATTGTTGGTGGGTACAGTGTTATTTTGGCTACTGGAAAGAAATAACTCTGCGACTATGGAAGGGTTATCAACTCAAGGCCAATGGCTGGCGGCGTTTTTTCAATCAGCAAGCGCTCGTACCGCTGGCTTTAACAGTGTGGATTTGTCTCAGTACACGCAGCCTGCTTTATTGGTGATGATTGTGTTAATGCTGATTGGTGCTGGTTCTACCTCAACCGGTGGCGGTATTAAGGTATCGACCTTTGCAGTTGCTTTTGTCGCGACTTGGACATTCCTACGTCAGAAAAAGCACGTCGTGATGTTTAAACGTACTGTTACATGGCAGGCGGTAACCAAGTCATTGGCCATTATCGTGGTCAGTGGGGCGTTATTAACTACGGCGATGTTTTTGTTAATGCTTACCGAAAAAGCCGCGTTTGATCGAGTCATGTTCGAGGTGATTTCTGCCTTTGCAACGGTAGGATTGACGGCTGGGTTAACCGCAAATCTAACCGAACCTGGCAAATACATTATGATTGTTGTGATGGTTATTGGTCGTATCGGTCCTTTGACGTTGGCGTATATGTTAGCTCGCCCAGAGCCTTCACTGCTCAAATACCCAGAAGACACTGTTCTAACAGGCTAGCGCGTTTGTTAATGAATCAGAAAACATAAAGCCAGCGTTATGCTGGCTTTGTTGTTATAGGTGTAGCGTTAATCGCTGAATGCTTAGCCCTCAAACATCTCTACATATTCATCATAGCCTTCTTCATCCAGTTTATCTGCTGGGATAAAGCGCATCGCCGCTGAGTTCATGCAGTAACGTAAGCCTGTTGGTTTAGGACCATCTTTGAAGACATGACCTAAGTGAGAATCACCAAATCGGCTACGAACTTCTGTGCGTGGGTACAACAGTTTGTAGTCTGTGGTTGTCACTACGTAAGCTTCGTTGATTGGTTGGGTAAAGCTCGGCCAGCCCGTACCTGATTTGTATTTGTCTTTTGACGAGAACAAAGGCTCACCGGTAACGATATCAACATAGATACCTTCCTCTTTGTTATCCCAGTATTTGTTGTCAAATGGGCGCTCAGTAGCGTCTTCTTGCGTTACATCGTATTGAAGTGCTGTAAGCTTCGCTTTGATCTCTGCATCAGACGGTTTTACGTATGTTTTAGCATTCGCTGTCGCATTTTTACTGTCGATGATCTGACGTAGTGTTTTAGGGTTGTCCTTTCTATCATCACCGAAGATTTTATCTAAATACTGATCACGACCTGAAGCGTAGCGGTAGTAGTTATAACGAACCTTACTCTTCTTGTAATAATCTTGATGGTAATCTTCTGCTGGCCAGAACTTCTCAAATTTGATCAGTTCTGTTTTTAGTGGTGCATCAAAGATTTGAGCCTTGTCGATCTCCATCATAAAGTTCTGAGCAACGTCTTTTTGCTCTTGGTTATGATAGAAAATGGCAGGTCGATATTGCGGACCACGGTCTACGAATGACCCTTTGTCATCGGTTGGATCGATATGTCGGAAGAATTGGTCAAGTACCTGTTCATAGCTAACAACATCAGGGTTATAGGTCACGTTGATCACTTCGATGTGACCAGACTTACCTGAAGAAACTTGTTTATAGGTTGGGTTTTCGAGCTCGCCACCAGAGTATCCAGAGATAACGTCTGTTACGCCTTTTAGTTTCTCTAAGTCAGACTCTGTACACCAAAAACAACCACCCGCGAGTGTCGCGATTTCACTTTTCCCTGAATTAGCCGTTTTATCCATTGTATTGGCAGTGCCAGTTTGGCTGACAAACAACGAAATCAGTGGTAGTGCAACCACGAGTGATACCAATATTTTAGATAATTTATTCATAGATACCTCATCTTGACGTTCTTTTTCATTCGATTTTGAATGTACGAATAGAGACAGGTTTTAGATGGAAAAAATTGCACTATTCATGAAAAAAATATGTGTCAGAGAAAATCTTGCTCATGAATGCTGCCAGTAGTAGGGTGTCGATACTAACAATAAATAACAGACAGTGATGGCGGTTATCGGTCATCTAAGGAACAGCATGCAAGCAGAAGTTAAATGGGTCGAAGGTTTTAAATTCTTGGGTCAATCTCAATCAGGCCACTCTATTGTTATGGATGGCAGCGGTGGTGCGACGGCGCCAAGCCCGATGGAAATGGTGCTTATGGCCGCTGGTGGTTGTAGCTCCGTTGATGTGGTGGATGGATTGAAATCTGCTGGTCAAAGCATTACAGGCTGTAACGCAAAACTTGAAACTACTCGTCGTGAAACCGCGCCAAAAATCTTTACCGCGATTAACATTCACTTTGAAGTATCAGGTGACAACCTTGATCCTGAGTTGGTTGCAAAAGTATGCGCTGATTCATTAGAAAAATACTGTTCAGTGTGCCTAATGCTAGGTGCTGGCGTAGAAATGACGCACAGCTGGGAAATAGTCTAGTCTTCTGGCCGTATAGCTTGGCTTTGAGTCATTACTTTTCGGCTTATGAGCAAACATAGATAAAGAAAGGGCGGAGCACTTAACAGTGCTCCGCCCTTGTTATGAAGAAAGTCGTTATTACGTTAGAATACGATTATTCCACTGTTTCAACGATAACCTCTTCAACTTGAACATCTTCTTGGTACTCGAAGCTTGGGATTGTTGCTTCCACACGACGGTTTTGAGCTCGACCTTCAGCCGTATCGTTTGATGCGATTGGGTTTTCTTCCCCTTCACCAGAAGCGGTAATGCGGTCAGCTTCAATACCTTGCTCTTCGATGTATGCTGCAACAGCTGCAGCACGTTTCTTAGATATCATCATGTTGTACTCAGCAGCACCTGTTGAATCTGTGTGACCAACGATGTTAACGGTAGACTGAGGGTATGTTTGTAAGACTTCCACAATTGGCTGTACAGCGGCTTTACCTTCGTCTGAAAGCTCTGTGCTGTTAGTCGCAAATGTACCTTGAGAGAAGCTCTCAGTTTGCGCTTTGGTAACCACTAGCTCAGCTTCCTCTTCAACAACCACAGTTTCTGGCTCTGTGATTGGTTCAGAAGGTGCTTGAGTAACCGCCGCCGCAGAAGCTGCAGCCGCTGATGCGGTTGTATTACCTGTGCCGAAATTGTAGCTAAGACCTACTGTGACAAGGTTGGAGTTTAGATCTTGAATGATCTTATCGTCAAAATCATCGAAGTATTGGTATTCCACTCTCACTGCCCAGTCGTCTGAAAACTGTTTCTCAGCACCGATACCCAGAGCCAGTACAACATCATCTTCATCGTCATGCATGATGTAAGCTGGACCCGCTTTGAAGAAGACATCAAACTCTTGTTTGATCGCCAATCGGTACATTGGGCTCAACGATATTGCAATAATGGAATCGCTGTAGCGCTGAGTTGTCCCGTTGTAATTAAAACTAGTGTCGTAGTCACCTAGGTAATCTGCGTTTAATTCCAGTGCAATGTTATCGGTAAAGTTGTAGCCACCGTAAAGACCACCGGCGACTGAATCATCTTCACAGTTCACACTATCTACACAAGCACTATCAAGCCACCCCATCCCGACTTTCGCACCAACATAAGTGGTTGCAGCGATGGAAGGAGCAGCAGCAAAGCCTGAAGCTGCAATGACGGCACACATAATCTTTGAGAGTTTTTTCATAATCTTATCCTTGGATTAACTCTTATTGTTATCTGAATCAGTCCTTTAAAACGATTTCTTACTGATAGGCACACTGCAAATGTAAGTAAATCAAGGCGTTGATCCAGTTCGAACCTATCATGGAACTCTTAATACATTGTTAGTCTGATTGCTTATGGGAGTCAATGAAGTTGTTAAGATTTATATATTCAAAGTGCTATTTACAGGCGTTTTTGTCAATTAATTGCTGTCTCAAATGTTGGAAATGAAGAAACCTCGCATCACCTTATATCGGTAATGCGAGGTTTTCGTTTTGTACTGAAGCTTGCCTGAGTAGGAAGGTGAGTGTCTTTAAGGACGCTCGCCAGCCAATAAGCGCTTTTCGATATCAGCAATTACTTCAGGCAAATCGGCTATGGTGTCAATTAGATAGTGCGGGTTTGATTTGTTTAGCTTAAGGCTGGCTTTTTCACGTGCTGCTGCCAGTGTTGTTTCGTCTGCATCTAAGTATTCTTGGTAAGTTAATCCTGCTTCGTTGCCTGATAACACAAGACCTACCGTCCACATGCCTGCGTTGTGACCCTCATCAATGCCCGGGGCTGCATCATCCACTTTCACACAGGCTGCAACGTTTGTTACGCCTAGGTCGATTACGTTTTTAAGTGCCATGAATGGTGCAGGGCGACCACCTTGAGGTAAGTCATCGGTTGCAACCACGTTGTCTGGACGATAGCCATAATCTGCTGCTGCAGGAATTAGAACATCCATCACTTCACGTGGGTAACCGGAACAAGAACCGATTTTTACGTTTTTCTCTTTTAGGTTATTCACTACTTCAATCGCGTTTAAAATTGGCGCTGCGTGGTCGGCTACTTTCGCTTTTTGAAGAGGCATAAATGCCGCGTAAATCGCATCAACGTCTTCACTGGTCATCGAACGTCCGAACTGAGCAGTCCAACGAGCATCAACTGCAGGGATTCGACCCACCGCTTGGATGTGATCCCATTTACCGATACCCATAGGTTCACGAGCTTCTGCTAAGTCGATGTCAAAGTCGAAACCTTGTTTGAATGCTTCAACGAAAATACTGGTTGGAGCAAATGATCCAAAATCAACGATAGTGCCTGCCCAGTCAAAGATAACTGCTTGGATAGGTGATGTTGTGTTCATAGTCGTGTCCTATTTCTGTTCTCTCCCAGCTCAAGTTGCTCTGGGAGACAAATGATTGTTTTAAGTTATTGGTTAGATTATGGTTTAAAGGTACTCAAAGTCTTTGCAGACTTTTGCTATCGCTTTTTCGAATACAGACAGAGCGACTTCTAGTTCGCTGCGACTGATGATCAATGGTGGGCTCAACTGAATCACGTTACCTTGTGACACCTTAAAGCTCAGGCCATCGTTCAGACACTGGTAAAGTACTGCTTCTGCTTCATCGAACGCTCGGTTTTTGGTGATATGGTCAGTGACCAATTCCACTCCCCAAAGCAGGCCGATGCCGCGAACGTCACCAATGACTGGGTATTTCTCTTTCATTTGAAGCAGTTGTTCACGTACGAATTCACTGTCCGCCTGTACTTTTTGAAGTAGATTTTCTTGCTCAATCACTTCCATCGTAGCCAGTGCCGCCGCGCAGCCAATAGGACTTTTCTCGTGGGTGTAGTGACCAAGTGATACTTGCGCTGCCGTGTTGTATTTGTCTTTAGTGACCATGGCTGCAATTGGAAGCAAGCCCCCGCCAAAACCTTTACCGATACAAAGAATGTCAGGTTCGATATCAAAAGCCTGGTGAGTGAACCATTCGCCACTACGACCCATACCGTTTGGAATGTCGTCGATGATCAACATGACGTTATGCTTATCGCAGATCTCACGGATGCGCTTCCAGTAAGCTTTGCTTGGAACTTGAACGTCTGTGTTACGCACTGCTTCGGCAATGAAGGCTCCAATGCCACCTTCTTTTTCAATGACGTACTCAAGGTAATCGGCATAGTGCACATCACATGCCGTCTCATTGCTATCGCCTGAACTACCTCCTTTAAGCGGGAAAGCGCCACGATAAGAGACGGCTGGTGGAATGCGTTCTACGCCAGCCATTAATGGCCCCATGCCTTCGCGGAAACAAGCTTCACCGCCCACTGAAATTGCGTCCAGTGACGCGCCATGGAATGAGTCCCACAGTGAAACGACCTTGAAGTTGTTGGTGACATGTCGAGCTAGCTTGAGTGCCATACCAATAACTGACGTTCCACCCGGTGCAAACAACACGCGGTTCAACTCACCACCGCAGATCTGTGTCAGCTTTTCAGCACATTGAACGGCTGTTTCATTGGTAAAGCGACGTGGTGAAAACGGCAATGACGCCATTTGTTGAGTCACTTTATTAATGATGTGAGGGTGACCATAACCTAGTTGATGGACATTATTGCCGTGAAAGTCCATGTACTTTTTGCCAGTCGCATCTTGAATGTAGATGCCTTCGGCTGCTTCAAGTGTGTCTAGGCAAGGCGTTGACATCGCTTGATGAAGAAACACGTCTGAGTCACGTTTTAACATCGCTTGAGTCGCCTCATCGTTTAGCGACTCGTTCCATTTCTCACGCGCTGGCGTGGTGTTCACATCGCCTTCGCTTCGAAAGTGTGTCGCCTTTAGAACAGAATCTTGATTGGCCATCGTCATTATTTGATGTCCCAGTACATAGCGTTTTTCACTGCGCCAATGAGAGCTTCAATGTCTGACGGATACACTTCACCGATGTTACCGATTCGGAAGCAGTCTGCGTTTGAAACCTTACCCGGGTAAATCACAAAACCTTGTTCTTTCAAGCGGTCATAGAATTCCTTGAATTGGTAATCGCTATGAGTTGGAGAATAGAAAGAGGTAATGATAGGTGAATGAAGATCATCATTAAGCAGTGGTTCAAAGCCAAGAGAGCGCATACCTGCAACCAAGGTAGTTTGGTTGGTTTGGTAGCGATTATGACGAGCTTCGATACCGCCTTCCTGTTCAAGTTCAAGTAGGGCTTGGTAGAAAGCACGCACAGTGTGAGTTGGAGAGGTGAAGCGCCATTTACCGTGATTGCTTTCCATGCAGTGCCATTGGTCAAACAGATCAAGGCTTAATGAGCGAGCTTGGCCTTTGCACTTTTCCAGTTCCGATTGCTTAGCAATGACAAAGCCGAAGCCCGGTACACCTTGGACGCACTTGTTTGCTGAGCTGATCATGTAATCGATACCTAAGTCAGCGATATCCATAGGGATGCCACCAAAGCTCGACATTGCATCGAGAATGACGGTTTTGTTGTGCTGTTTTGCCAATTTGGCAATGTCTTCAATTGGATTCAGCATGCCTGTCGTGGTTTCACAGTGCACAATCGCAACGTGAGTAATGTCTGAATCCATGGCCAATGCCGTTTCCATTTCGTTCAAGTCAGGCTGTGATGTTTCACCTGGGGAAACGACATGGCATGGAATGTTTAAGTATTCTGCAATTTGAGCAATGCGAGCGCCGTACGCACCGTTATCAACAACAAGAAGTTTACCGCTGTTAGAGATAACGCTACCGATTGTTGCTTCTACCGAAGCGGTGCCGCTACCTTGCATTAATACGCTTGTATATCCCGCTTGCTTAGTCGCTAAAGTCACTAGCTTGCTACGAATCACTTCAACAACGTCTTTGTTGTATTCATCATCCCAAGTACACCAATCTTTTAACATCGCTTGGCGAACGGTTTCAGAAGTAGATAAAGGGCCCGGTGTCAGCAGTAAGTATTCGTTTCTCATGTTCAACTCTCGTGATTTTTATTTTTGGACTATACCAATATTTAGAGCTACTTTAACAACCAATTTAAACGGTCGTAAATAGCCCAAACATCATTTTCACAAAAGCTTCATATTAAAAATGTTCACTTGTCTTGAGAAAGTTTTCGATCTTTAAACTGCCATTTTTCGTTCATTTAATCGTCACAAAAGCCAGTTAGCTTAATACTCGAAATCTGGTACATACCAATGCGGAGGTGCGTGCCAACAACTGGAATGAATTTTTGAATATAGGTGCCTCTCGATAGGGCTTCTAGCTTTAACAACTTTAACTTTGGCAACTTCTCACTTTAGAGTTGGGCCTGACTGGAGAAAATGATGAAAAACCGTTTTATGAAAGGATCACTTGCAGCATTAGTCACACTATTAGCTGGTAACGCTTATGCGGCACAGGAAGTGACGGTTTACACCGCTTTTGAAACTGACATCTTAGCGAAGTACAAAAATGCTTTTGAAAGCGAAAACCCAGACATCAACATCAAATGGGTACGTGATTCAACTGGGATCATGACGGCAAAATTATTAGCTGAGAAAAACAACCCTCGTGCAGAAGTGGTATGGGGCCTTGCGGGTTCTTCAATGGCTCTACTTAAAGAAGAGGGCATTCTTAAGCCTTACACTCCTCAAGGTGTAGAAGCGCTGCGCTCAAACCTCAACGATCCGCAATCTACTCAAGCTTGGTATGGCAACGATGCATTCTTCAATGCGGTTTGTTTCAATGAAGCGGTAGCGAAACAACTTAACCTACCAGCACCTAAATCTTGGGATGACCTAACCAAGCCTATCTACAAAGGTCATATTGCGATGCCAAACCCAGCGTCTTCTGGTACGGGTTATATGCAAGTGTCTGCTTGGCTACAAAACATGGGTGAAGACCAAGGTTGGAACTACATGCAGAAGCTAGACCAAAACATCGCTCACTACACGCACTCTGGTTCTAAGCCATGTGTTCAAGCGGGTATGGGTGAAGTCGCTATCGGTATTTCTATGGCGAGCCGTGGCGCTAAGCTGAAAACTCAAGGTGCACCGCTTTCTGTAATTACGCCTGAAGGTATCGGCTGGGAATCTGAAGCGGTAGGTCTTGTGAAGCCGTCCGATGCAGCGCAACGCGTGGTTGATTGGTCTATCTCTAAAGCAGCAAACGAGCTTTACATCGAAATGTACCCAGTTGTTGGTCACCAAGATGTGACGGCAACAATTGAAAACTTCCCTAACGTCGAAAAGAACATGGCAAAAATGGACTTTGCACGTATGGGCAGCGAGCGTGCAGACGTATTGAAAACATGGTCTGAGAAGTTTGACGCTAAATCAGAGCCGAAATCTTAATCTATCGAGCTACTCAGTTAATTAACTATTAAGTTCATTAGAAGTTAGAAACCAGTAAAGGAAGGCTTCGGTCTTCCTTTTTTAGTTTTACGCCTTTAGGTTTTATGTAAGGTGCGACAAATGACAAAACACTACTCATATTGGTTCAAACAAGCACTAGAAAAGGAATTTGGCTGCATCGATGCGGGGCTAGAATCTGCGAAGCCACTGCAAAAAGACATTAACTGCGACATCGCTATTGTTGGCGGCGGTTACACAGGGCTGTGGACGGCGATTTTGATCAAGCAGCAGCAACCTCAAAAGCATGTTGTGGTGATTGAAAAAGGTTTGTGTGGCAGCGGCGCTTCTGGTGCTAACGGTGGCTGTATGCTGACATGGTCGACTAAGTATCCCACGTTGAAGAGGCTCTACGGAAAAGAGCAAGCAAAATGGCTGGTAAAAGAATCGGAAAAGGTCATTTACGAGATCGAAGCTTTCTGTAGCGAACATAATATCGACGCGCATTTGTATCGTAGCGGGACGTATTACACGGCAACCAATGAAGCACAAAAAGGTGGAATGGAGCCCGTAGTGAATGAGTTGGTTAAACAGGGTATCAATAGCTGGAAGAAGTGTGACAGCTCTTTGTCTGATAAAGCAGGATCGGAGCGTCATATCGAAGGTTATTACTCAGAAGCCGCGGGCAGTGTGCAGCCAGCATTACTGGCGAGAGGGTTACGTCGAGTTGCTATTGATTTAGGGGTTGAAATTCACGAAAACACGGAGATGACTTCGCTTGATTATGGAGCCCCAGCTCGAATCCAAACCAAAGGTGGATCTGTTTTTGCCGACAAGGTCATTTTGGCACTCAACGCATGGATGCTCGATCACTTTAAAGAGTTTAAACGCAGTATTGTGGTTGTTTCGTCAGACATGGTTGTCACTAAGCCTATCCCTGAAAAGCTTCAGCAATTTGGCCCAGAGAAAGGGGCGGCAGTGGTGGATTCACGTATCTTTGTTCACTATTACCGAGACACCCAAGATGGACGTCTGATGTTGGGTAAAGGTGGCAATAAGTTCTCGTTTGCCAATCAAGTTGAAAGCATGTTTAACCAAAAGACAAACTACCTGTCGATTCTAAATCAATCGTTCGAAAAATTGTTCCCTAAATTGGAACAAAGTGAGTTCGATTACAACTGGTCGGGTGGATCAGATCGCTCAGTAACAGGATTGCCATTTTTCGGAAATCTAAAAGGCCAAAACAACATCTATTATGGGCTCGGTTACTCAGGTAATGGTGTTGCGCAAACTCGTATGGGCGGAAAGATTCTGTCATCTATGGTACTCGGCACTGACAACGCTTGGACCTGCTGCGGATTAACCAAAGGACCGCTTGGGCATTTCCCACCAGAGCCATTCCGTTGGGTAGGGGCCATGACGGTGCGCAATGCAGTACGCAGAAAAGAGAACGCAGAAGACTCAGGAAAAGCGCCATGGTGGCTAGATAAGCAATTAGCAAAGCTGGCTGGTGCGGCAGGTAAAGCCGACAAGGTTGAGTGAATCTTTGTTGTAGATTGTGCTTTGCAGGTTAAGCGAGAACCGATCTTCAAGTGGCAACTGAATTGGAAGTTAAATTTGATTTGAAGTGAGAATTGATATGACGACCCCGCTGTATGTATTTGATTTAGATGAAGCACTCATGGATGGAAACAGCGCCATGATTTGGAATGAGTTTTTGGTTGAGAAAGGCTTGGCAAATGAACCTAGCTTTTTGAACGAAGAACGCCGGCTTATGGCGCTGTATGTTCAAGGTATTCTCAATGAAGATATTTACCTTGAATTTGCAACCCGCTCACTAGCCAATAAAACTTATCAAGAGGTGTGTGCATTATTAGAAGAGTGCATTAATCGTAAAGTTCTCAGCAAGATCTTTCCTCATCTTGCAAAGAGGAGCTGGTCGTCAACAACACAAGGGCAGCCGATGGTGATCATCTCTGCCATTGTGTCATTCATTCCTGCATGTGTGGCAAAAAGGCTCAATATTCCCAATGTTGTCGGTATTGAACTCATGGAATCGTCGAGTCAATACTCTGCCAAGATTTTGGGGCTTCCGAGTCATCCGCATGGCAAGGTGGTTAGTTTGAATGAGTGGTTAGAGCAACACGGCCCTTCGCACAACCATAGTCAAAATGGTGCTGACTCGATTAATGATTTACCTCAATATGAAGTGGCGGATCGCCCTCACTTGGTTAATCCACACGAACGTTTAAGCGCTCGCTTGGAATCTGCTCCATGGCGTGCGGTCTACTGATTTCAGTATTGGAAGAAACGACAGATATAACCATAAACAAGCATTGATATTTGGCGGTGAAAAGCACATTGGCTTTCATCGCCAAATACCTATCTGAGGGTTAGTGGGTTTCTGTAAGATATTGAATATTATTACTTGTTTTGTTCTCGTCACCCTCAGTTAGAATGAATTTTATTTCTGCAATATAACTGTCATTTAGCTTCTATAAATTTGTCACTCAACTGAAATATTCAAAGTTTAAATTTGGTATATACCATATAAAGAGTGCTGTAATATGAGCAACCAAACTTATTTGAATATTGAAAACGTTGTAAAGCAATTTGGCCAATTTACAGCGCTAAAAGACATCTCCCTATCGATTGAAAAAGGCGAGTTCGTCTGTTTCCTTGGCCCATCGGGCTGTGGAAAAACCACCTTATTACGTGCGATTGCAGGTCTAGACTTACCAACCTCAGGTTCCATTGAGCAAAATGGTAGCGACACGACCTTTTTACCACCAGAAAAGCGTGACTTTGGCATCGTGTTCCAATCTTACGCTCTTTTCCCTAACCTGACGGTGGAAGAAAACATAGCAATCGGGTTGAAAAACCAAGGCATGTCGACCAAAGAAGCACTAGAAACGGTGGAGTCTTGGCTAGAAACCATCGGCTTGCCAACGTCTGGTCAAAAGTATCCGAATCAATTATCTGGCGGTCAGCAGCAGCGTGTGGCTTTAGCTCGCGCACTGGCCTTGTCTCCTGGGTTACTTCTGCTTGATGAGCCGCTGTCTGCACTCGATGCAAAAGTAAGAACACACCTGCGTGATGAGATTTGCCAATTACAGCGCAAGTTGGGCATCACCACTATCATGGTGACACACGATCAAGACGAAGCTTTGACTATGGCAGACCGCATCGTGGTAATGAACCATGGGGTTATTGAACAGGTAGGGGCGCCTCAAGAGATTTACCAAAAGCCAGCGAGTCGTTTTGTCGCTGAGTTTGTCGGCAGCATGAACTTCATTCAAGCCTCTGTGGCTGTTCAAGGCAAGATGCGTATTGCTGAGTCTATGTTACCACTTCCTGGATTAGACAATCTGACTCCAAAGCAGGGGGATGTGTTCGATATTGCGGTGCGTCCTGAGCAAATCCAGTTCGTTGATCGTTTTAATGAGTCGTTACCTGTCAGAATCGTTTCGAGTGAGTTTCTAGGGGCTTTTTACCGCGTCGAATGTCAATTGCAGCATGACTCTACCGCTAAAGAGATTATCGTTGATGTGCCAGTCAAAGAGTTCAATCGATTGAAGTTACGCCGCAGTGATATTCGTTATGTGGCGTTTGATCAAGAAGGCTTGCGAGCTTATCCATCGAAAAGTGTTCAAGTGATGAAAGACGAGGCGGCGTAAAGAATCATGGAATCGACTCAAATGATGCAACCTAAGCTGCTAATTCAACGACGAGTACAGCCTTTACTGGCTCGGTTAAGCAAGGACAACGTGATTCTATTTGGGCTATTGGCATTTTTGTCTGTAGTCATGACGCTGTTTATTCTGATGCCATTGTGGGCGATGCTGAAAAAAAGTGTTCAGAATACTGATGGCGAATTTGTCGGTTTACAGAATTTCGCGACCTATTTCGCTTCTCAAAGCCTTTGGCAATCTGTGGGTAACACTTTTACGCTTGGCATATTGGTAACGACAGTGGTTGGTGTTTTAGCGTTTGGTTACGCTTATGCGTTGACTCGGTCATGTATGCCTTTTAAGGGGCTATTTCAGGTATTAGGCTCTGCGCCGATCCTTGCGCCTTCATTACTTCCTGCAATTAGTCTGATTTTCCTATTTGGTAACCAAGGCATTGCCAAAGAACTCCTCGGTGGCAACTCGGTATATGGCTTAATTGGCATCTCATTAGGCCTGATATTCTGGACGTTTCCACATGCCTTGATGATTCTAACCACTTCACTCAGAACGTCCGACGCCCGTCTTTATGAGGCAGCACGTGCACTGAATACGTCGTCGCTCAAAACCTTTTTTATGGTTACCTTACCTGCAGCAAAATACGGATTAATCAGCACCCTTATCGTGGTGTTTACGCTGGTGGTTTGTGATTTTGGTGTACCGAAGGTGATTGGTGGTAGCTACAATGTTTTGTCGACGGATATCTTTAAACAGGTAGTAGGGCAGCAGAACTTCTCAATGGGTGCAGTAACCAGTATTTTACTGCTGTTGCCTGCATTATTAGCCTTTACGGTTGATCGCTGGGTTCAAAAGAAGCAGAAGAGCTTATTTGATACTCGTTCTGTCGCGTACCAACCAGAACCAAATACCGTGCGTGATGGAGCATGTTTCCTGTATTGTGCTGTGATATCAGCAGCTGTGGTGATCGTGCTTGGTATGGCGGTATACGGCTCTATGGTCACCTTTTGGCCTTGGAACAAAGCGCTGACATTGAACAACTACAACTTTGCTGAGATGAGTACCTATGGTTGGACTCCATTCTTCAACTCACTAACGCTAGGCGCATGGACTGCCATTATCGGTACCGTATTGATTTTCTTGGGGGCATATTGCATTGAGAAAGGTAGAGCGTTTGGCCCTGTTCGTCAGGCGATGCAGATGCTCAGTGTTGTGCCAATGGCCGTTCCTGGGATGGTGTTGGGTTTGGGGTATATCTTCTACTTCAATGACTTGAGCAATCCACTTAACTTCTTATATGGCACAATGGCGTTCTTGGTTATCAATACCGTGGTTCACTATTACACGGTTGGGCACATGACGGCATTAACTGCATTGAAGCAGCTGCCTGCAGAAATTGAAGCCACTGCAGCCTCGGTAAACCTACCGCAATACAAGTTGTTCTTTAAAGTAACGGTACCAGTTTGTCTGCCTGCGATTTTAGATATTGCGACATACCTGTTTATTAATGCACTTACCACCACATCTGCGGTAGTATTCTTGTATTCTACCGATACGATACCTGCGTCAGTTTCAGTACTGAATATGGACGGCGCGGGGCAAACCGGTGCAGCAGCAGCCATGGCGGTAATGATCATGATATCTGCAGCGAGTGCGAAGTTGATTCATATGTTAATCAATAAGTTATTTGAGAAGCGCACCCAAGCTTGGCGCAAGCGCTAGCGAACCATTGTAGATTGCAGTTGGCCAAGGAGTGGCTGACGACAAGAACAAGAATGAAAGGAAATTAAGTGCAGTACGTAAAAATCAAAGATGTCATCGTAGAGCAGATAGAGTCTGGGATGTTAACACCGCGACAAAAGCTGCCTGCGGAACGTAAGCTTGCTGAGTCGTTTGATACAACACGCGTTACGTTACGTGAAGCGTTATCTTCGCTCGAAGCGGAAGGGCGCATTTATCGAGAAGATCGACGAGGTTGGTTTATCTCGCCAGCACCACTTCGTTACGATCCAACACAAACATTGAACTTCACTAATATGGCTCTGGCGCAGAATCGTAAGCCGAAAACTGAGCTGATCTCTGCCAAGGGAATGCTCGCCACGAAGGAGGCGACTAAGCTCCTTGAACTGCCTCCTTTCTCGGATGTTTATCGCGTAGATAGAGTTCGTTATCTTGAAGATAGGCCTGTTGTGTATGTGACAAACTACATTCGACCAGAGCTATTTCCTAACTTGCTCGATTATGACCTGTCTAAATCACTAACGGACATCTACCGTGAGCACTTTGGTGTGGTGTATCAGAAGATTCGTTACCGTGTGAGTACAACGTCTTTGCTGGGTGAAACCGCGCAAGCACTGCGTGCAACTTCTGGCTCTCCTGCAATGGTGGTAGAGCGTGTTAACTACAATCAAAACGGCGATTTGATTGACTGTGATATTGAGTATTGGCGTCATGATGCAATCAGTATTGAATCGATAGCTCAACTCGAACGCTAATCACTTTGACACTGTGTTAGTTAACTAACGGGTCCCTGATAATTCTGTAGGGGCGTCCGGTTTCAATGATTTAAGGTCTCTCATCCAGAGACCTTTTTTATCACTTCAATTAAGCTGTTGCTTTTATTTTATATTTACTAATGATTTAGGAACGAAATGGAATTCTCTGCCATCATCATCGTGATTATTTCGGCTCTACTGCATGCGGGCTGGAATGTTCTAGGTAAATCAAACCAAGGCTCTGGCTCATCCTTCTTCTTAGCGTCTGGCTTTGCCGCTGCCGCGATATTGACTCCTTATCTTATCTGGTATGTCGAGAATGTTGGCTTTGCAAACATCTCTCTTCCATTTTGGCAATTAGTTTTGCTGAGTGGGATCTGCCAAATTATTTATCTAATTGGTTTAGGCATCGCCTATAAGCAAGCTGATATTGGTGTTATCTATCCAATGGCACGAGCGCTACCAGTGCTGATGGTTGGTTTGGGAACCGTATTGATTGGCTATGAGTTGTCACTGAATCAATGGATTGGCTTTGCGCTGATCACATTAGGCTGTTTGTTTGTTCCATTGAAACAGTTCTCCGACCTGAGGATCAAGGCTTACCTAAACCTTGGCGTACTTTGGGCGTTAATCGCCGCTATCGGCACCACTGGCTATTCAATCATTGATAAAGAGGCGCTTCTGTTATTGGAGCCTTTAAGTACACCGGTTATTACCAATAAACACACTGCAATTTTTTATTTAGGTATCCAGTTTTGGGCAATAGTGATTCCGCTGAGTATTTGGCTATTTATAACCAACCAAAGAGTCGAGTTTACTAACGCATGGATACTACGTAAAAAAGCGACGGTTGCAGGCATTATGATGGCCTCGACCTATGGCTTAGTGTTGTTTGCAATGACCATGACAGAGAACGTCAGCCTGGTTGTGGCACTTAGGCAAGTCAGTATCATCTTCGGCGTAGTGATGGGGATCTACTTTTTAAAGGAAAAGTGGCACATGACTCGCGGTGTAGGCGTCGTTTTTATCATTGCCGGTTTAGTTATCTCACTGATTTAAAAAGCGCCTACTAGGCTATCTTGCTTTGAGAGATAGAAAATGCTCTCTGGCATTAGAAAGTAAAACGCCCTGAACGATGGATTGATCGTTAAGGGCGTTTTCTTATTTGGTCTTGAGGCAGGCTACGTGGTGATTGACCTAGTCTGCGAGAGCTTGAGCATCTTGTTGCTTGATTACCTTATGCCCATCTTCACTGACGCCACGTTTCCAGTAGCTACTGATGTAGATGTTCTCTTTTGCGACTTCTTTTTCGTTTCTGAAGTACTGTCTGAGTTCACGCATGCTTTCAAATTCACACGCTGTCCATACTGAAACCTGACCGTCTAACCACGTTAAGCTGCGAACCGTTTGGGATAGTGTTTCTGATGTTTCATCTTCAATTAGCCAAGTGATCTTGATGCCTTCAGGGGCTTCTAGCTCTTGCTTGTCTGCTGCTGAATTGATCTGGATAACAGCGTGCCCTGTTGCGTCTTCTGGCAGTGTTTTTACTTTTGCGGAGAGCGCAGGGAGTGAAGTCATATCTGCCACTAAGAAGAACCAATCTGACTCTAGGTTCAGCCCCTGAATTAAACCTGGGCCAGCCACTGAAATAGTATCACCAACTTGTGCGCTCATTGCCCATCTCGCAGCAAAGCCACATTGAAGATCTTTAGTGATATGGCGAACGAAATCGACTTCGATGAACTTCTCTACAGGATTGTAGTGGCGAATGGTGTAGGTGCGCATGGTTGGACGCTCACCTTCATTTAATTGACTCAAGTCGGTGGTGCCTAGTGGCGAGAATAGTAGCTTGATGTAGCCGCCTACACATTCAGCAGGGTACTTACTTAATCCCTCACCGCTAAACGTAATACGCTGCATGTTTGGAGTAATGGTTGAGGTTTGAGTAACGGTTAATGTGATAGGGCTAGGCTTGCTCATATAAGGCTCTCTTAGATTTTGATGCCCACATAATAATCTCGAACCAGAAAACACTCAATACTAATAATTATCATTTACTATAATTTACATAATGAAAATCCAAAGGTGAGATTTTTTATAAATCATTAAAAATATAGACAAAAAAGCCCTTCAGAAAACTGAAGGGCTTGATGGGTTAGGTCGGTTGAACGTGAGAGTAGTTAGCTGTTAGCTTGTTCTAGTTCAATCGTTTCATCAGCGGCTTTTGCTGCTTCTAGCATCTTACGAATAATGAAAGATGCACCCATTGCAATACCTACCATTACTACCGCAAGAACAGTCAGCATTTGGAAGTAGTCGCCGTAAACTGTTTGAACGATCTCTTGTGTGATCTCTTGACCTTTCTCTAGTGCAATTGACGTTGAGAATACCGCGCCAACGATACCTGATAGTGCGATTGCTACAGAGAATAAGCTTACAGAGAAGTTCTCGATGTGCTTAGGTGCCACAGACAGGATGAACGCCACTACCATAGAGCCCACAATTACTTCACCGAATGCTAGGAAGAAATGGATCGCTAGGAATACTTCAGGACGAATCAGAACGTCTTCACCAACGGTAGTCACTGCCATCGTCAGGATACCAAAAGCGATAGCCGTCAGGATGAAAGAGAAACCTACTTTCGTTGCTGTAGAGAAGTTGATGTTTTTCTTTTCTAGGCTAGAGAAGATACCGGCGATGATAGGGCCAGCCACCATACACCATAGTGGGTTCATTGCCATTGATGCTTCTGGTGCAACAGGAATGAAGCCAAATAGATCACCACGCATGGTGTTGATTGCCACCATTGTCATCGATGTCATCATTTGGCCGTAGTACACGAAGAAACATGTAGTCAGGAATGTGATGATTAAGATCGTGCCCATTTTCAGCATGTCTGATTTCTTTGATTTCACCATCAAAGAGACAAAGTAGATAATGGCGGCAGCACCGATCGCGTAAACGATGTTTTGGCCAATATCCATGTTAGAGAACATGAAAAATACTAAGCCGATCATTGCTGCAGATAAGCCTAGGAAAGCAGCCCAGTTTTTAGTGCTTACTGGTTGCTGGTCGATCTCAGCACTTGCTTCAACAAGGCCTTTACGGACAAACAACATCATCAGTAGTGCCGCGCCTGCTAGAACAGCAGACAGAAGGAAGCCACCGTGGAAGCCAACAACAAGCACTAGCATTGGGAACAGATATTGACCTAGTAGAGCACCAATATTGTTTACTGAGTAGTTGATAGGGTAGCAGTTTTCAAAATCTTCTTGTGTTTTGAACGTGCGTTTGTAGAGACTTGGGTAAGAAGGAGACATCAAACCACGTGCATAACTTGCTAACGCAATACCACACAATGCCATAGGAACATTGGTTGCTGCTGCGCCGAGTACCAGTAAAACGTAACCACTCGCGAATCCTAGGAAAGCGATAGTTAGAGATCGGTAAGCACCTAAGAATTTGTCGGCGATGAAACCACCGGCAATAGCAAACAGCGGTCCGATTGCAGAGAAAGCACCAACCACCATCATGGTGTCGGCTTCGTTGTAGTTCAGGTCCTCAAGGAAGAAACGAGTCAAGATCACCATGACGCCATAGAACGAAAGTCCAAACATCATTTGGCAGAACATCATTGATTTGTTTAATCTATTCCACATTATTTTATTCTCACATTAGTATTAATATGTAGTGTAATTGCCCAATTATAATACCATTGATAGCAATACATAAACTGAAACATCTATCCCAAACCGGACTTTGCTCGATATATCTTTTCTTATGAGTACATTCATATTTTTCATGAATGAAATTTGCAATGTTAGATTTTGCTAGTGGATGTATGATTGTGTGAAAATTAGTCGGTTTCATTTGTGGCTAAGTAATGAACTATTAAAGGAAAAATTAGCGAGATTCATTCGGTAAATGCTTTTAAGTGAGTATCACTTTCAATTGCCGGTTGGGTTCGAGCCAATAAAAAAGGTTCATCGCGGCTTTCCGGGGAAAGCCGCTTTTATCTTCAAGAAGAAGTAGTCTGTATCTCGATACCCATATCCCATTCGCTTGATTAGCTTTAT
>NZ_VTYC01000022.1:0-85329 GCF_013114115.1 Vibrio sp. 070316B
AGTCGAACACGAAGTCCTAATCACCTTATCGACTTTATAAGACAGTGTGAGCATAAGGTTTTCAACGTGTAGGATTTGTCCTGTTATTCATCTTACTACGTACTGATCTGAACCAGCAGAACTGGACACTTCACTGAGCGACTTTCCGTTAGCAAAAATTATCCGAGTTTTTCTACTTTACGTGATTACTCTAAGAAGGCTTTGTCCAAAAACGAGTTTGTCTAACCAACCTTCTCACACCCCAACACACCCACAAACGCATCCAAATATTTCTCGATAGTTAGATCCGAAGAAACCGGTGGTAGCTCTACGGTAATACATGGCAAGTTTCTCGCTTGGCACCATGTGCCGAATGAACCTGGGGTTTCGTAATCCACGTCTTCGACGAGCGGTAGATTGAACTGCTTACCTAGCCAAGTGGCAAGCTCAGATTGGGCTGGGTCATCGACCATGGCGAGTGGCTCGTGGAAAGAGATGACGAACTTAGGCTCACGGGCTTCGATAAGGTTGATTAACGACTGCACTTCCGGTTCAAGTTGGTCGGCTTGGCCAGTTTTCACTTTTACATCTCTAACTGGTGTGTGGGAATTCCAGCGATAGACGGTACCGTTTTCTGTCCAGTTTTGAGTTGGGAAAGCGCGGTTTAGATCGACTTGGTTAGCGTTGGCACGTGTACCTAACTGATTACCATCTGGGTTCATCGACAGAATCACATCGTGTCTCAAGTTAGCGGCTGGCAGGCTTCTTAGTGCACAAGACAAACCAGCGATAGACGCGGTTTCATCACCGTGTGTGCCTGCTATGATTAGACCTTGAGATTCGCTTTCTACTTGCGCGGGGAAATAGAGTAAGGGTGCGCCCAATACCGATTTTCCATATGGTAGCGGCTTTATTGAAAATGCAGCTCTTTCCGTTCTTGGAATTAAACTCACCTTTATCTCCTGATTGATCAAGTACTATCAAGTATTAACGATTACAAAAACTACTTAGATAAACGAAAGCATTAAAACTCGTCAACAGTCGCATTGTTAATTTTATTACTTGCTTCAAAGATAGGCTAGGAGAGCAAAAACATATGGATTTTAAGAAACACTCAACGGCGTTACTCATTTCATCTCTATTGACCCCTTTTATCTCAGTGACTGCCGTTGCTGACACGTTGCCTGCGGGAACCACTCTGGCAAAGCAACAACACTTGGTGCGCGCGAATGATGCAGAAGCGGCGACCCTTGACCCGGCAAAGGCTGAAGGCCTTCCTGAAATGCACATTCTACGTGACTTGTTTGAAGGTTTAGTGATTCAAGATCGCGATGGCAACATCACTCCAGGTGTTGCACAGTCTTGGGAAACCGAAGACAACCAGACGTTTGTATTCCACCTGCGTAAAGACGCGAAATGGTCGAATGGCGATCCGGTGACGGCCGATGATTTCGTGTATGCGATACGACGCGCGGTAGACCCAAAAACGGCATCGCCAAATGTGTGGTATCTAAAGCTCACCAAAATCAACAATATTGCTGATGTGGCAGAAGGTAAGAAGCCGATTGAAGATCTAGGCGTGTCGGCTGTTGATAAACACACAGTTCGTTTTGAACTCGACAGCCAAGTACCTTACTTTGTGGCGATGACAGGCCACACATCCATGATGCCAGTGCATCAAACAGCCCTAGAAAGTAGCGACAAGCCGTGGAGCGATCCCAAGCAATTTGTCGGTAATGGTGCATTCGTACTAGACGAGTGGGTGGTGAACGAGCGCATTGAACTTAAGAAGAACCCAAAATACTGGGATAGCTCAGATACCCACTTAACTGAAGTGACTTATATTCCGTTTGAGAATCAGAATGCCTCGATTAACCGTTATGCCGTGGGTGAGGTTGATATCACTTCTGATGTGCCGACACACATGGCGCAGCAGCTTAAAAGCAAATATCAAGATGCGTTTACCACCGTGCCTCTGCTGTGTACTTACTACTACGCATTCAATACTACGCGACCACCTTTTGATGATGCGCGAGTACGTAAAGCCGTCTCTTATTCTATGATGCGTGACGTTATCACCAATGGTGTGACTCAGGTGGGCAACTTACCAGCTTATACCTTTGCACATGAGTACACGGCTGGTTTTGATGCGACACAACCTGAATACAGCACATGGACTCAGAAGGAACGTGACCAAAAAGCAAAGGAGCTATTGAAAGAAGCGGGGTACGATGCAGCTAACCCATTGGATTTCAAACTGCTCTACAACACCAGTGAATCGAACAAGTCGATTGCAGTGGCGATTGCGTCAATGCTGAAAGGTAACCTAGGCGCGCAAGTTGAGTTGGAAAACCAAGAGTGGAAGTCTTACTTGGTATCACGTCGCCAAGGTGATTTCGATGTGATGCGCGCCTCTTGGTGTGGTGACTACAACGAAGCATCAACCTTCTTGAGCCTGTTGCGTTCTGGCTCTTCAGGTAACTTTGCTCGCTACAGCAATGAAAAGTACGACGCAGCAATGGACAGCGCCTTAGCCGCAACCAGTGAACAAGATCGCCAAGGTTTCTATGACCAAGCAGAACAGTTGCTGGCAGAAGACATGCCGATCGCGCCAATTTACTACTATATGCAGGCTCGCCTAGTGCGTCCAAGTGTTGGTGGTTTTGCAAAGAACAACGTTGAAGGGCGTATCTACTCTAAGGATCTCTACATCAAAGAGTAATTGGGCTTCTTACATATCAATAAAAGTCTGAAATAGAGAAAAGGGACGTTGATCATAAATATCTGATCAACGTCCCTTCGTCATTAATCTGTAACGGTAAGCGCAAAAAACTGAAACCTGATTGAAGTATTTTTCACTTTTATTTCAATCAGGTGAAGCCATGTTACCCCCTCTACGTGCCCTTGTTGCGTTCGAAGCTGTTGCCCGCCTCGGTTCTATTGGCGCTGCTGCGCGAGAGCTTTGTGTTACCCAAGCTGCGGTGAGTCAGCAGCTTAAAAGTTTAGAAACCTTTCTTGATACCACACTGTTTGAACGCAGCTCCAAAGGCGTACAGCTAACGTCGGCTGCCCAGCATTATCAACCGATTGTTGCGGGCTCATTGGCACATCTGAAACTACAGACTCAAATTCTGTTCGGGGAAAAAGAAACCGACGTGTTGAGCCTGCGCGTTAATCACACCTTTTGCCATAACTGGCTGCTACCTCGCCTACCATCTTTTTATCAAAAATACCCTTTTATCAGGCTCGATATTCAGCTGGTGGACTGGCCATCAACTAACCCTTGTCAGAATGTCGATATCGAACTGACCAACGGCAAGGTTGAAAGCGAAGACACCCATTGCGAGCGACTGTTTCAAGAACATTGGCAGTTAGTGTGCAGCACAGAATTTAAGAACCAATATCAAGATTCCTTGGCTGAGCATGATTTCTCTGCTCTGCCGACCGTGCAAGTAAAAGGCTACCGAGAGAACTGGCTGCAATGGCTGAGTCACAACCAATTCGAGATGACTTTACCGAAGGTGCTACTTGAAGTGAGTAACTCTCTGCACGCTCTAGAGGCAGTTAAGCATGGTATTGGGGTGTTGTTAGTGCGTTCGCTTGCGGTGTCTGAGCTGTTAGAGAAAAACGATCTTGTTCTGGCGACAGAGTCCTCAATGCCTGCCGAGTCTGCCCACTATTTGATTACCAAACACCGCCGCAGTGCCAAGGTGAATTTCTTTTGTGATTGGCTTTATCACCAGATGGAAGACGGTGAACTGGAAGAAAGATTTTCTAATGGGTAGCCATAAAAAAAATGAAGGGCGCTCTTACTAACCTGTCACACAAACCTCTTAATTTAACCGCATACAAATAAGGACGAGGTCACCATGAGTGCTTTCTCAGAACCAATGAAAAACCGCTTAAAGGTACTGCTATTTACTGCACCGTTGTTGGTGCCACTGTTTACTTTTTGGCTCGTACCATTTGGTTATTCAATTTATATCAGCTTCACCGATTGGGATTACATCTCGCCAGATTATTCGTTCATCGGTTTAGAAAATTACGAGTACATGGTTGAGGACTACGAGTTCATCCAAGCGATGCTCAATACGTTTTGGTTCTCAGTTGGTGTGGTGATTCCCACCATCATTCTTGGCCTTGTGTTTGCCATGCTGCTGCACAGAAACTTCAAAGGCAGCCAATTTTATCGTGCGGTGATCTTCTCGCCTTGGATTACACCCACTGTCGCGGTGTCGATTGTGTGGTCCTGGGTATTCGAGACCAAATCAGGCCTGGCAAACCACTTATTGGAGTCGGCTGGGTTTAGCGCGATTCCATGGTTAGAGAACGGAAACACAGCCTTGGTTGCGGTGATTATCGTGACAGTTTGGCAGGCGATTGGTTGGACGATGCTGTTTTACATCAGTGCGCTTAACAAAATTCCAGAGTCCCTGTATGAGGCGTCTTTGATTGATGGTTGTAGCAGCTTAACGCGATTTTTGAAGATAACGCTGCCACTGATTTCCCCAACCACATTCTTCTTGGTGGTGGTCAACATTATTACGGCAATGCAGGCGTTCGATCAGTTCCAGATTCTGACGCAAGGCGGGCCGGGTGGTGAGACACGTACCTTGCTGTACTTGTTCTACCAACAGGCGTTCGAACGTTACGAAATGGGACCTGCGGCCGCGACATCGTTAGTGATATTCCTGATTACTGGATTGCTGGCACTTATTAATACCTACATCGGCAAGCGCTGGGTGTACTACTAGTCGATTTTTGAAAGGACAGAATTATGACCACGCAAGTATTGGATGCCAATCAAGTATTAAATCAGAGCGCAGCGAAAACCAAAGTTAGAGCTCAAGTCAAAGCGACGAAGTCAGAAGTTGCGTCAAAGAAAGCCTCAGCGGATCGCCGTTCGCTCCTTGCACTGGCTAAGCACCTGTTTTTGGCAACCTGTGGAACCATCATGGTGTTTCCGTTCTTATGGATGCTGTCTGGTTCGCTGAAAAGTAACGATGAGATCTTTGCTAACCCGCTGGACTTGATTCCAGAGCAGTTTCGTTGGGAAACCTTTGTTGAAACCTTCCACAGCGCGCCGTTTGGCTTGTATATCTTCAACAGCTTTAGCGTGGCTTTGTTCACGACCCTGCTAGTGATCGTGAATTCGGCGATGTTTGCATACGCGCTGACTCAGCTGAAGTTCCGTTCAAAGACCGTGCTCTATTTCATCGTGATGGGCTGTTACATGCTGCCGGGCGCAGTGACTTACATTCCGTCTTACATCACCTTGGCAAAACTGGGTTTGTTGGATTCGCACATGGGCTTGGTGGCGTCGAATGCGGCGTCGGTGTTCGGTGTGTTCTATTTACGCCAAGTGTTTATCAAGGTGCATCCGTCGCTGATTGAAGCGGCACGAATTGATGGTGCAGGTGAGCTCAAAATCTTATGGGCAATCATCTTACCGCAATGCCGAGCAGCAGTCGCAACACTGTTCCTCATCACTTTTATTACCAATTACAACAGCTACATGTGGCCAAGTCTGGTGATTACGACTCAGGATTTAAATCTGATCGCTACTGGTATTCGTCACTACTTTATTGCCGAAGGTAACTATGGGTTGAACTGGTCGCAAATTATGGCGGCGAGCACCATTGCAGTATTGCCTTTGTTAATTCTATTCGTCATTTGTCAAAAGACGATTCTTTCGGGTATCGCCGATAACGGCGTAAAAGAGTAAACGGAAATGAAATTAAAAACTCTCGCACTAGTGTGTGCCGGCGCAGCAAGCGCGTCTATGTTCTCTAGCAGTGTTCTTGCCGAAACCGAAGTTAACTTTTGGTATTCCGGTGGTACTAAGCCACAGCAAATGATGACTAAGCTCATCGAAGAGTTCAACGCGAGCCAAGATGAGTATGTGGTGAAGCCCGCGTTGCAAGGTAACTACACAGAAACCTACCAGAAGCTGCAAGCCGGTTTGGCGTCTCGAACGGCTCCTGAACTTGTGCTGTTAGATTCAGGTCGTGCGGAAGCGATGAACGGACGTGGTTTGAGTCGTGACCTAACGCCGTTCATGGATGAAGAGTTCAATTTTTCTGATTTCATCGGTGCGTTCAAAGATCAAGTGACGGCAGACGATGGCACCATCATCGGTCTACCTGCTTACGGTACAACTCAGGTGTTTTACTACAACAAGCAGGTGTTGGCAGATAACGGCTTTACTGAGCAAGATCTAAAGACATGGCAAGGTGTGGCTAAGGTCGCGGAGAAAGTCACACAACGTGATGAGAAAGGTAATGTGACCTTCTACGGCTGGGAGCCGATGTGGGGTCAAGACAACATGATTGACGCGGCATTTTCTAACGGCGCTAAGATCATCAGTGATGACGGTAAGAAAGTGCTGATTGACTCTCCTGAGTGGGTTGAGGTTTGGGACAGCTTCCGTAAGTGGATCCACGATGATCAAATCATGCGTATTCACTACGGCGGTCAAGGCTGGGAATACTGGTACAAAACCATTGATGACGTGATGAAAGACAACGCACTAGGCTACACCGGTTCATCGGGTGACCAAGGTGACTTGGACTTCACTAAGCTTTCGGCAACCACGCAACCAGGTTGGGGCTCAAACCCTTCTGCACCACAAGCGGGTGCGCTGGTTTACGTAATGCCAAAAGGCACGGATGACGAAGCGGCTAAAGGTGCATTTGAGTTTGTTGAGTTCTACACCAATGCCAAGAACACGGCAGCTTGGTCAATGTTCACTGGCTACATCCCAGTGCGCAACAGTGTTTCTGAAGTACCAGAGTACCAAGCGTTCACCAAAGACAACCCACAAGCTCTGATTCCATTGAAGCAAGCGAACACGGCGACCAAAGACTTCCTAGACCCTACCAACGGTAAGATCATGGATGCGCTGAAGGTAGCTGCGGACCAGATTCAAATCCAAAACGTGCCTGCTGACAAAGCGCTAAAACAAGCGGCTAAGAAAGCGCAACGTGCACTAGACCGAGCGAATCGTTCTTAATCTGCAAAGTGGATTAACACTATCTTTGCATGCATAAAGGCCCATCTACTCGGGTGGGCCTCTTTTTGACCCAGTCCTTCAATTAGGACGAATTTGGTGATGACAATGACCCAATTTCAAGGTGAGCTGCCGTTTGGCAGGGTAAGTATCCCCTTTGATGTGCCAGCAGGCTCTATGAGCGTAGTGATTACCGGCACGACGGTGAAAAAAGGATTCTTATACGCAGCGGCGTATGATGCCAACCAAGCATTTCGTGGCAAAGTGCTGTTTGAAAAAGCGCACAAGTCACTCACTATCCAACCGGAAAACTCAGGCCTAGGCGCGATTGATGGTGTGATTCCACCGGGTGAATGGTTCTTAGAGCTTTACAACCTTGAGGGTGAGTTCCGCACCGAGCGTGCGATGCAGTATCAAGTCGATGTACTTTGCTCTGAAGAGTTAGTTAATAGCGATGCTGAGTTAGAACTGACCCCAACGGTGACAAGTGATCACGATATCGAGTTTGATTACAGCTACATGCTGAGTTCTGATTCTCGCTGGTATCGTGGTGACTTACACGCTCACACTCAGCTTTCTGATGGTCACAATACCTTGGCCGCGGCTAAAGACATTGTGGAATCACAAGGGCTCGATTTCTTTTTCTTCACAGAGCACAACATCTGCCAACCTACGTTGCCTGTCTCTAACCAGTGTTTGTTCTTGCCTGCGTTAGAAGTTACGACCGATCTCGGGCACTTCAATGTGCATGGCCCAGTAAAGTCTTTGGACCTTAGATACGTCGAACACAGCAGCCAAGCGACCATGGAAGCAGGATTGAATTTGGCAAAAAGTGGACATAGCTCCCTTGGCATTAATCATCCGATGATGAAGCCGTGGCATTGGCATTACGATCAAGTGGATCTAGGCCAAGTGTCTACGTTTGAAGTGTGTTGTGACCCTACTTGGTCAACTTCACCAAAAGCGACCGAGGAAGCGTTATTGGTTCTCAATGAAATGTGGAACTGTGGCCAGCGCATTACCGCGATTGGCGGCAGTGATTCGCACCTTGAACCGCATGAACGTAATCCTAAAGCCGATGAGCCTTCTATCTACGGTGACCCATCCACCTTCGTTTACAGCCATGGCTTGAGCGGTGAAGGCATCTTGGCCGGTTTGCGTAATGGGCAAGTTTACCTAGAGCGCCGCTGCGGCTTGAAGTTTGATATCAATTTAGGTGACGTACTGCCGGGTAATGACTCTCAAGGCCAGCCACTAACATACCGAATTGCCGTCTCTGACTCAGAAAATCCTTACTACGCGGAGTGCGTGGTCGATGGCGAGATTGTCGATCGAATCGCTTTGAGTGATGAGCTGCAAAGCATTCATATTGATGAAGGGTACCGTTGGTGCCGTGTCGATATTCGTCGTGGGGATCTTTCTTCAGCATTAATCAACAGCACTCAAACTGCATCTGACGATCTTGAGTTTGAAGGCTGCATCAACGCCGTATTCGACGGTAAACAACCAGAATTTAACCAACCCCTAGTGCGTACTTGGGGAGAACTAATGGAGCGAATGAGCCGTGATGAAGTTTAAGGCGATGTTATTTGATAAAGACGGCACATTGTTAGAGTTCCACAAGATGTGGCTCAACGTTTCTCGTGGTGCTTGTGAGCGTGTGAAATCTTACAGTGACCAGCATCAGGGTAATCAAACTGTCACACCTGCTGAGTTACTCTTGGCTATCGGAGTGGAAGGTGATGTGGTTGATAACTATGGACTATTAGCCTCAAACCCAGTGGAAGATACCGCAACAGCGTGGTTCAACATGCTGCAACCTAATGTCTCGCTCGCTGAGTTCACTAAGGTGACCAAAGCCGCTTTCAATGACGAAGTGGAAGAGAACCCAAGCTGGATTGAAGCCCTGCCGGGAGTGGCTGAAAAGCTGGGTCTGTTTAAGCAGCAAGGCATGATTTTAGGTATTGCGACCGCAGACACCAAAGACTCAACCATCTACACACTAGAGCAATCGGGTTTGAGCGAGATGTTTGATTATGTCGGTTACTCAGATGGTGATATCGAACCTAAACCAGCGCCAGCACTGCTCAATGCCTTCTGTGAGCAATGTGGCATTGAGCCACATGAAGTGATCATGTTTGGTGACACGGTTTCGGATATGGAATTTGGCCGCAATGCAGGCGCAAGCAATGTCGGTGTTCTGACGGGGACTGCACAACACAGCGAGTTAGAGCCAGTGGCGGATCTGGTTATCGCATCAGTCGCCCATTTTGAGCTCAATCAACTGCAAGAACGTGGCTAAAGCGTGTCACGACAGATTGCAAAGATAGTATTTAACCAATTGATTTAAGGACAGGTTATGGCTGAAGTCACACTGAGAGGGGTAGAAAAAACCTACCCAAATGGTTTTAAGGCTGTGCACGGTGTCGATCTGAATATTCGCGAAGGTGAGTTTATGGTGTTTGTTGGGCCGTCTGGCTGCGCAAAATCCACCACACTTCGTATGATCGCAGGCCTTGAAGATATCTCAGAAGGCGATGTCTACATTGGCGATAAGCGTGTAAACGAATTGCCACCTAAAGATCGTGGTATCTCGATGGTGTTTCAGAACTACGCGCTTTATCCGCACATGTCGGTGTACGACAACATGGCTTTTGGCCTGAAGCAACAGAAGCTGCCAAAGCATGAAATCAATGAGCGAATTGAAGATGCAGCCAAGACTCTGGATATTGAACATCTGCTAAATAATAAGCCGGGTGAAATGTCGGGTGGTCAAAGGCAGCGTGTGGCGCTTGGCCGTGCGATGGTGCGTAAGCCAGATGTGTTTTTGTTTGACGAGCCCTTGTCTAACTTGGATGCAAAGTTGCGTGTTTCGACTCGTGTCAGCATTGCACAGCTGCACAATAACCTTAAGCAAGAAGGGCAGAACGCCACCATGATCTACGTGACACACGATCAGGTGGAAGCCATGACTCTTGGTGACCGTATTTGTGTGTTGAATCAAGGTGAGATTATGCAAGTCGATACGCCAATGAATCTTTATCAGTACCCAGCAAACAAATTTGTCGCGGGCTTTATTGGTTCGCCAGCGATGAATCTTCTCAAGGTGAGATTGGATGAGATTGATGGTGTGATGAACGTGGTCTCTGAAAGTGGTACTCGTTGGACGCTGCCACAAGACAAGCAGATTATCGCTCGTGAAAAGGTGGGCGAGTGGGTGTGGTTTGGTGTTCGTCCAGAACATATTCAACTGGCTAATCACGATGCGCCGCTGGCGGAAGTGAATACTCAAACGCACAGGCTTGATGTGGTTGAGTCGATGGGTAATGAGCTGTATCTCTATTTTAAACTCGGTGCAGATAAGCTGGTGGCACGCGTGCCTTTTGATGCTGACCGAACAGCGGAAAGTGGACAAGAGACAATGCTTCATTTTAATACCTCACAGTGCCACTTGTTTGACCTAGAGACAGAAGAAGCACTGACTGAATAAGTCGAAGAGTCAAAATAAAGAAATCCCCGCTCAGATGAGTGGGGATTTTTATTACGGGGGTATCAACAGGAGTTTGGGCCTGTGCTCGAGGCTTTTTTTGTTGGAGATAGCTAAACGTTCTTGAGGGTTAGAACCATTTAATGGCTCGGAATCGCAATCCTTTTTTCTAGCCAACGAACCGCTTGCGATACCACCAAAATAAGAACAAGGTACTCCAAAACCAGAAACGTATAGATCTCTAAAGGTAAATATTCGTTCACCACCAGCTCATTTGCTCGTCTTGTTAAATCACTCAAACCAATCACACTCACTAGCGAACTCATCTTGAGGATATAAACAAACTGATTGCCCAAGGGCGGCAGTATCTGACGGAATGCCTGCGGTAGGATAACGAATCGCATTTTTTGCCAATAGGTTAATCCCAAGGATTCGGCCGCTTCATGTTGGCCACGATTAATCGCTTGAATCCCCCCACGGAACACTTCTGCCATAAAGGCGCTCTCGGCAACGGTCAATGCGATTACCCCTGCCCAGAAGTGGTTCAAAGAGACATCGAGTAATGTCGGCATTCCGTAATACACCCACAATAGCAATACCAATACAGGGATAGAACGCATCACCTCTACGTAAAGTCGATTAATCCCTCTGAGTATTGGAGAACTAGAAAGCGCAGGAAAGGTGACCAATAGACCCAGAGCCATAGCAAAAAACATGCTTAGCAACGAAACCTGAATAGTCTCGCTAAAACCAGCCATCAAAAACTGAATATTAGTTCGCCCCTGCTCCGTCGACGGGTCGAGTACATACCATCCCCATTGGTAATCTGTACATCCTGTCAGAAACAGCAGAGAAACTAGCGATAAGTGACGATAGTTCACATTTACTCCCAAAAACTCCATTTGTTATTGCTATGTTAACAACCAAATCTGTTTAATGGTTAATAATTAAAGAGAATATTTACATTCATCACTTAGAAATCAGCATTCGTTTAAGGGAATAGAAAATGAAGAAAAGCTTAATTGCATTAGGAATGTGCCTGCTTGCTTTTACACAAATAGCACATGCACAAAGTCGCTTGCAGGAGATACTGGATGCCGGAGTTCTTCGCGTTGGTACAACGGGGGATTGGAACCCAATGACAATGAAGGATCCTGCAACCAACAGCTACCGCGGCTTTGATATCGATGTCACGACTGAGTTGGCTAAAGACCTAGGCGTAAAAGTGGAATACGTCGCAACAGACTGGAAAACCTTGGTGAATGGCATCACGGCCAACAAGTACGACGTGACTGGCAGCGCATCGCTCAACATGTCTCGAGCAAAAGTCGCTGGGTACAGCCAACCCTACTTCTATCTGGCTTTTGTCCCTGTTGTGCAAAAGAAAGACATAGAGAAGTTCTCAGATTGGAGTGATTTTGACAAAGCAGAAATCAAAGTTGCCGCCACGCTCGGCACAGTACAAGAAAAGATGGTGAAGGACTTCTTCCCATCGGCACAACACATCGTGATTGAAGCGCCGGCGCGTGATTTCCAAGAGCTTTTAGCTCGCCGCGCTGATGTCTCCGTGACTTCAAACGTAGAGGCTGCAACCTTAGTAGAGAAGTTTAAGCAGCTCGCGATTGTTCCGGTGAAAGAGCCACGTAAACCAACTCCAATTGCGATGCTACTACCACAAGATGATCAGGTTTGGATTAACTACATTAACCACTGGGTTGAATTGAAAAAGACGCAAGGTTTCTTTAAGCAAACCGCTGAGAAGTGGGGATTGAAGAGCATGTAACGAGCTGATAGAGAAGAGAAAAATAGAGCCCTTAGGGGGTAGGGCTCTAGAGTTAGGAGCTAACTTGACGTTGGGTTATGCGACGACCAGTGTTGCAGCTTTCTTCATAGCTTCCTTAGTAGAACACTCAATCACATTCGCGTTGGCAAAGCGGTGAGCGTCTTTCACTTGAATATCGTGAGCCAAGATAACCAGCTTCGCGTTGGCGACATCTAGGTCGGTGATGCGGTTCTGAATACCGTTTTGACCTTGTGTTTCTACTTTGATTTTCAGACCTGCTGCCGCACCTGCTTTCTCTAGTGCTTTGGCTGCCATGAAGGTGTGTGCAACACCAGAAGGGCAACAAGTTACTGCTACGATGTCGTACTCGCCTTCGCCTGCTACAGGTGCTGCTTGAGCTTGTGCTGGCGCAGCTTCAACTGTGTCTTCTTCGGTTTCAACAGCGACTGGTTTCCAGAAGCCAACGATAACCGCTGTGGTTAGAGAGCCTAGTGCGATACCGACCACGTACATAGGGATGTTGCTTGATACAGGTGCAGTGATTAGGCCACCCCACGGTGCGTGAAGTAGGATGTCAGTCATGAAGCCAAACACACAACCAACGATACCACCGGCTACGATTGAAGGAAGAACGCGCATTGGGTCATTCGCTGCGAATGGGATAGCACCTTCAGAGATACCGATAGAGCCCATGATTGCTGCTGCTTTACCTGCTTCTTGTTCTTGTTTAGAGAACTTGTTTTTGAATAGGAAAGTTGCCAGTGCCATACCTAGAGGTGGTGTACAAATCGCGATGCCTACGCCGCCCATTAACCATGGTTGTGTGTCTACTTGAGTTTGAGCAAATAGGGTCGCCACTTTGTTGATAGGGCCGCCCATATCGAACGCCGTCATACCACCAAGGATTGTGCCCAGAACCATCTTAGATGCACCCGCCATTGACGCTAGGAACTCGTTCATTGAAGCCATGAACAGTTTGATTGGCTCACCGATGCCCCACAGTACGATACCTGCCGAGATTAGCGTACCAACAAGCGGGTAGATGAAGTACGCACCTAGTGCTGTCATGTTAGTAGAAAGTGGGATCTTCTTAAGTTGAAGTACCACGCCACCTGCGATGAAGCCAGCCACGATACAGCCAAGGAAGCCGCCGCCCATGTCTGCCATAATGCCAGAAGAGATCATTGCAGGTGCTAGTGCTGGTTTGTCTGCAATTGAGTAACCAATAAAGCCGCCAAGAATGATTGGGAAAAGAACAAGGCCCTTGATACCGATGTTAGAGATGTCTGCCAGCAAGCCGTCTGCTGGAACCGCACCTTTACCCGATGCCATGACCGCTAAAGCCAACAGAACACCACCGGCTACGATGAAAGGCAGCATGTGTGATGTACCGAAAAGCAGGTGACCTTTCATGGTACTAAGGAGTTTTTTAAAGTCGCTACTACTATTTTTATTATTAGAATTGCTACTGGTATTCGTAGCTTGATTTGCTAGGGTACTCATAATTGTCTACGCCTTATGAATTAATTAAAATATTAAGGATTTGATGTTCATCTTTTGCGTTATGGATATCTTGAATAAATTCATCACTGAATTTTCCAAATAGTTCTTGTAGTACATAAATATGATGGTCAGCACCGTTGTCTGGTGAGGCAATCATAAAAAATACGGTTGGGTTAATACCGTCTTCATCGCCATACTCAATGCCTTCTCGCTTTACACCAACAGCAATTGCTGGCTCTGTTACTGCCTTGCTTTTCGAGTGTGGGTAAGCGATGCCGTCCATTGAGGTGATGCTTTGAGATTCACGAATTTCAATGTCTGCCAAAAAGGCTTCTTTACTGCTGATTCGGTTATTCTCAAATAACATGCCTGCCAATTCTTCAAACAGTTCTTTTTTATTATTTGCTTGAAGGTTGTTATTAATTAAGTTGACGTTAGTTAGCTGTGTGATCATTTATTAACTCATTCACTATTGAAGTTCTTGAATTAAAATTAATGGATTAACCTGATTCGCGAAATAGCAAATAAAAGCCCTTCACTGTACATTTGTATCCAGCAAAATTAAGTGTGATTTGCATCATTCATCCAGTGTGAGATGGGTCATATTTGATGGTGTATTTCGGTGTTGAAATAACTTTCTGTAGGAACAAAAATGCCCTGCAAAAGCAGGGCATAGATAGTGTGTGATTAGTGGTGATGGAGCTAGCTGTAAGCGCGCGCTACACGTCCAACGCAGTCGAGTTTGTAACTCTCGGCATAAGCAGGAATAAACACCGACTGGCCTTTCTCTATCACGCAGGTTTCGCCACATTGGTGAGTGAGCACCATGGACTCGTCGAGTGGCAGTAGGATCTCTGCACCTTCGGTCGTGATCTGGCGTTGATGTGAGTTTTGCACGATAGAGAACTTAAAATCCTCAACTGGAATTTGATATTCCATCACATCACCTTGCTCAATCGGGCTGAGCAATAATCTATCCGCAGGCTTTTCATTAAATCGAGTACAAGAAACCAGTTCGTTCACGTCCATGTACTTAGGCGTTAACCCGGCACGCAGCACATTATCGGAGTTCGCCATGATTTCTAAGCCTGTGCCTTTGATGTAAGCGTGAGGGGTTTCAGCGTCCAGATACATGGCTTGCCCCGGCTTTAGCGTAATCACGTTCAATAGTAGCGGAGCAAACAGGCCGACATCACCTGGGTATTGGTTTTCCAGTTCTGAAATCAATTGGAATACACGTTTATCAGAAAGCTTGGCCTTCATGATCAACATGGTCAGCGCCATGCCTTTTTGTTCACCTTCCAAAGACAATAAGCTTGCAAAAAAACAGGCTAAGCCATTGGGTGTTTGATCGCCCGCGAGATCGTTTACCATCGAATGTAACTCAGGAATGTCGAGGTAATGAAAATGCTCAAGGATCTCACTGATCGACCTAAAGCCATTCATTGCTGTGTAGTCGGTTAGGGCATACACCAGTTCTGGCTTGTGATTAGGATCCTTGTAGTTACGATTGCCTGCGGTCATCGGAATACCTTGCTGCTCTTCAAGAGCATAGCCAGATTCCGCTTGCTGCTTGTTTGGGTGGACTTGAACAGACAGTGCCTTCTCCGCAGCTAACACCTTGAATAGGTAAGGCAGCTCGCCAAAACGACTTGCAACTTTCTCGCTTAAAAACAGGTTTAGGTTCTTAGAGATCAAGCTCGATAATGTGGTCTGCTGCCCGTTGTCGCTCACCATTGAGCAACCATTAGGGTGAGCGCCCATCCAGATCTCCGCTTGCGGCTCACCAGACTGGTTATCTATGCCAAACAGTTGGCTAAACGAAGAAGGGCTACCCCATGCGTAGTTTTGAATCACATTAGTCATAGGGTAGAAAAAACGTTGTACGAACGAATCGTTCGCTAAAGAAAAATCAGACATCGAAATCACCATGAAGGGAAACATGGCTTGAGCTCTACTCGGCTTAATGAAATGCGAGAGTAGAGTGGGCTCAAGCCATTGGAGTTGAAATGGCTTAAGCCGCTGCTGTTGCTAGCTTGGCTTTGCGTAGGTTTTTAAGTGCGATACAAGTAACCGCAGTTACGCCCGCACCAGACGCCATGCATACCAGTGCTAGCAGTGGGTAGTTGATTGCGCCAAGTAGAGCGACCACTGGACCACCGTGAGCAACGCTGTTGGTGATGCCAAATGAGAACGCCATTACCGCAGCAGTCATTGAGCCAAGCACGTTGGCAGGGATAACTGACATTGGATCTTGAGCCGCGAAAGGAATTGCACCTTCAGAGATACCCACTAAGCCCATCGCGCCTGCTGCTTTGCCTGCTTCAATTTCAGAAGATTCAAATAAGTCGAACTTACGGCCGATTCTGGTTGCGATAGCCATACCCAGTGGAGCGACAGGAATTGCACATGCCATTGCGCCCATGAACTGAGTTTGACCGCTGGCAATCATGCCGACTGAGAATAGGAACGCCACCTTGTTGAACGGGCCACCCATATCAAAGCCCGCCATGCCGCCCAGTACGATGCCAAGTAGAACCACGTTGCCTGTGCTCATGCTAGTTAGTAGGGCAGTAAGCGCATCCATTAGCCCCGCGATAGGTGCACCAATGACGAAGATGAACAAACCTGCGATGAATAGAGAGCCAGTGATCGGAGCGATCATGATAGGCACAAGCGGTTGAACGAACTTGTGGTAGCTAAACGAAGTAATCCATTTAACGAAGTAGCCCACTAACAGACCTGCGATGATTGCGCCAATGAAGCCAGTGCCTGCGTCAGCGCCATAGAAAGAGCCGTTGTTTGCGATCCAGCCGCCAATCAAGCCAGGGGTTAGAGCAGGGCGGTCAGCAATCGCGTAAGCAATGTAGCCGGCCAAGATTGGGATCATCAGGGTGAAGGCAACCACGCCCACTTCTAGGATTTGGTTCCACATGCTGCCAGCAGGAATCGCCATACCAGACTCACTTGGTTCGCCACCAATCGCTAGCGCTAGGGCAATCAAAAGGCCGCCTGTGACCACGAATGGGATCATGTGAGATACACCATTCATCAAGTAACGGTAAAGATCTGAGCGCGCTTGTGAGGCTTTTTCGGCAACAGATTGGTTGGTTGGTGCTTGTTCTGCTTGGTAGCTCGGCGCATTGAGTGCTTGTTTGATCAAACCTTGTGCGTCTTTGATTGGCGCTTTTACGTTGGTTTTGATAACGCGTTTGCCAGCAAAACGAGCCATGTCGACCTGTTTGTCACAAGCCACCACAATTGCGTCGGCACGTTCGATCTCTTCTTGAGTCGGGCTGTTTTTAACGCCGATAGAACCGTTGGTTTCGACCTTAACATCGTAGCCAAGAGCCGCCGCACCTTTCTCTAGTGCTTCAGCTGCCAAATAAGTGTGTGCAACGCCAGCTGGGCAGCCTGTCACGCCAATGATGAAGCCTTGTTTCTCAACGTTGGTTTCAGTTTCTGAAGGCTCAGGTTTGCTAAGCAGTAGTTCTAATGCTTGTTGTTCAGATTGAGCATTCATGAAGCTTTCGATAAAGCCTTCTTCAATCAGTTTTGAAGAAAGTTCTGCCAGTACTTCGATGTGGTGATTATCGCCGCCATCAGGAGAGGCAATCATGAAGAATAGTTTTGATGGCTGGCCGTCATCGGCGCCGTACTCGATACCCTGTTGATGGACACCGATAACAACCGCGGGTTTAATCACCGCAGCGCTTTTCGCGTGTGGCAGTGCAATACCTTCTTCAAATCCGGTATTGCCTTGTTCTTCACGAGCCTTAATGTCGGCAAGAAACTGTGCTTTGTCTGAGATTCTGCCTTGTGCGTAAAGCACGTCTATCAGCTCTTTAAATACGTCTTCTTTTGAATTAGCGCTAAGCGAAAGCTTAATCAAATCTTGATTGATCAATGTCGTGATCATAATGAACCCCTACTCTGTTCTTATTTTGTTAGGGGTATTCTGGAATCTACGGCTTACCTTCTGTAGTGAAGAAAAAATGCATTTACTGGATGATTGTTGCGTTATAAATGGAGTGTGATTTTGATCGGTCGAACGGGCGTTTTTAGCCCTGTGTTGACAAGGTTTGTCGTGCATTGAAGCTTTTATTTATAAGGGCTTCAGCGTGTTTTGTTATCTGGAAAATTACGTGCCTCATTGATTTGTGCACTGGAGATTTATTTCTACGACTGGATTTTTGTAACCTAGATCTCAAATTGTGATTTTGCTCAATAGCGCTATGTTTCAGTAACGGGTATATCTATTTCCGTAGCCTTATTGCTGCCCATAAGAGTTCGAATAAATGATATTTCATGACCTAATCTCGTCGGTATTAAATGAGCGAGAACCATTTCATAACATCTGGTTTGCGGGAGATTTTCACACGCCTTCAGCATTCAGTTATCAGGTGAACTTTCCGCGTTTAGAACTGGTGCTTGACGGTGAGTATATTAATGAAATGGAGAGTCATGATCGTAAGATCACCAATGTTGTTGCGAAAGCAGGGGATGCGATTTTCATCCCGCCTAACTGCTGGAACAAGCCGAACTGGGATACTGATTGTTCGGTACTGAGTATGTTGTTTGGACGTCGTCAGCTTGGTTTAAGCTTGGTGAGCAAGCGCAAAGGGGAAGAGAGCTTTTACGATATCCAAAAGCACAGTATTCAGACTCGCTCGGGTTTTGCGATTGATAACATTTTGGAGGCGCTCAGCTCATTAGCGCGTGAGAGTAACAAGCAGCCGATGGATGAACTGCTACTGCAAGCGCTGCTGCAATACAGTAAAACCATGTTAGATGCGCCCGTCGAGAAATCTCACAGTCGCGTGCAAGATGTGTATCAAGGGATCTGCATTTACATTCAAGAGAACTTCCACCGCCAAATCACCCGAGACAGCATTGCATCACGCTTTAGTATTTCCTCCAACCATTTGTCGCGCATGTTCCGTCAGCAAGGTCACATGACGCTGGCTGAGTACATTACACGCGTACGAGTCGACCGTGCCAAGTTCATGCTTAAGAAATACAATTTCAAGCTCAATGAAGTGTCGGTACGTTGTGGCTTTAAAGACGTGAACTACTTCTGCCGAGTTTTCAAAAACCGCACCGGAAGAACACCGACCGAGTATCGAGGATCAATCTAGCTCTAACGAGCTGGTAACTAAATAAGACGTGAAGAGATATACATCAACAAGGCTTGCAGGTCGACACTGCTTCGGGTCTTTTGCAGACGCTCATTGACCTGATCGTGAAGCAGGTTTCTGGTTAGGTTGGTAGCCGCCACAATATGCTCTCGCTGTGGCTTGGTAGGCAGTACCAAAGCAATGGCTACATGCACTTCGCCGATACGTGATGCCCAGTCAATTGGGTCGTCACTGACGATAACCGCAATCGAGAGGTCTTGGGTAGATTCAAACATCACATGCGGCAGTGCGATACCTGGTGACACACATGTAGACGAGCGTTCTTCTCGCTTAATGAATGCCAGAATTAGTTCATCTGGGTTTTCTGGATAAACAAGGTGAGCGAGCCCTTTCAAGCACTCAAATTTTGTCAGTTGAGTTTGCGCCTTGGCGTGGTGCCATTTGATGTCACAAGGTGGGCATATCTGTGGCATTCGCTGAATTAGAGCGTTAGAGAACTCATGGTTAACTTGCGAGCCAACCATATCGTAATGCTCGGCAATTACGTCTTTGAGAACGAAACAGGCCAGCTCAGCATCAATACCGACCGCGGTTATCTGACACAAATCACCACGAAGTAAACCTACTTGCAGCATCGCGACGGATTTGGATAGATCAGCGGTTCGGTTTTGAGTGATGTTGATAATGCGGATGTTGCTTTTGAACTTTTTCGCTAAGCGAGCAAGCGGCTGGGCGACATGTGAGTTCGCCGTTGGGTCGGCAACAAAGAAGGTGATCTGATATTCGTTCATGAAAGGCTTAAGCCCGACAATGCTTGATGAAAACCTTATCGACACTCAATAATACTTCTTCCATAGGAATGAATACGGTTTTAACTGGGTCGAATCGGCTTGGTTGTTCGATGTCGATATCTGAAACGATCAACACTTTGTCTGCGAGAGTAATGTCCTGTGCAGAGAGTAAGTTTTCAATACCCATAGCACCTTGTGTTTCAACCTTGATTGAAACATTGAATTTAGGGGCTGTTTTATTTAATGCATCAGCTGCCATATAGGTGTGTGCAATGCCTGTAGGGCACGCAGTTACCGCTACAATTCTCATTATTATTCTCGGCTTAATGTCGTCATTTTACTACCTGGTATGGGAAAAACCAGTATAGACTGGGAGCATACCGTAGGGGCGATACGTTTATGGGTTCTGTGGATTTTATGGATTGCCGTTTTTTATTCTAAGGTGGACGTCACACTCTGAGCTCTTGGTTACAATAATCCAGTTAATGCACCTTTCGTCCTATATGATGATCAACGACACACCGCTAATCTTTTCATCCTATTAACATCGAATTTTAATTTAGGTCGGAAGAACCTAATTACTTCAGTCTGAAATCAGGCGAGGCAGAGTAAACCATGGATATCACTAACATTATAGAGCCCGAGATTATCTGCTTGGAACTACAAGCAGACTCTAAACAGGCGGTATTTGAAGAGCTTGTCGAACTACTCGATCGTGCTGGTAAGCTCTCGAATAAAAGTGAATTCCTTGATGATATCTGGAAGCGTGAGGCTATTGGCAATACGGGATTTGATGATGGTATTGCGATTCCACATGCGAAAAGTACTGCCGTTGCTAAACCTGCTGTTGCTGTAGGTATCAGTCGAACGGGGATTGATTATGGTGCCGATGGCGGTGAGCTGTCTGATGTGTTTTTTATGCTCGCTTCGCCAGACAACAATGACGATCACCATATCGAGGTGCTGGCTCAGATCTCGACCAAACTGATTGAAGATGACTTTGTTACAAAATTAAAGGCTGTCGAGTCGGTCGAAGAGGCTCAAGAGCTGTTTCTTGAAGCCAATTCCGACTCTTTCGATAGCTATGCCTCTAGCCATCATGAAGTGTACGTTGAGCCGCTCAGTCCTTGGGCGCAGTCTCTTAATCGCTTGAAAGAGCATTTGCTATATGGCACTTCGCACATGATTCCGTTCGTAGTCGCGGGCGGTGTGCTTTTGTCTTTGTCGGTTATGATATCTGGTCATGGTGCGGTTCCTGAAAGTGGTGTGTTGGCAGATATCGCGCAGATGGGTATCGCTGGCTTAACCTTGTTTACTGCGGTTCTAGGCGGCTACATTGCGTACTCAATGGCCGACAAACCGGGTTTAGCGCCCGGTATGATTGGTTCTTGGGTTGCGGTGAACCAATACAACACTGGTTTTCTTGGGGCGATAGTGGTCGGTTTCTTTGCTGGCTTTGTGGTGAATCTACTTAAAAGGATCAAGCTGCCAGACAGCATGATCTCGCTGAGCTCTATTTTCATTTATCCGTTAGTTGGCACCTTTGTAACCTGTGGTGCTGTGATGTGGGTGATTGGTTCCCCGATAGCCCAAGTGATGCTTGAGATGAATCAAATGCTGACGGGTATGGCTGGCTCAGGAAAAATGGTACTCGGTAGTATTTTAGGCGCGATGACGGCCTTTGATATGGGCGGCCCAATCAACAAGGTCGCTACACTGTTTGCTCAAACGCAGGTGAATACTCAGCCTTGGTTGATGGGTGGCGTTGGCATTGCGATTTGTACGCCGCCACTGGGTATGGCTTTGGCGACTTTCCTTTCACCGAAGAAGTTCAAGCGAGACGAACGTGAAGCAGGCAAAGCCGCAGGTATCATGGGTATGATTGGTATCAGTGAAGGTGCGATTCCTTTTGCTGCCGCCGACCCTGCGCGAGTGCTGCCTGCTGTGGTTGCTGGTGGCATTGTCGGTAATGTGGTTGGTTTTATGTTCCATGTGGTAAACCATGCACCATGGGGCGGTTGGATTGTTCTGCCTGTGGTTGATGGCAAACTTGGCTACATTATTGGCACACTTGCGGGGGCGCTAACCACGGCATTCATCGTGATACTGCTTAAAAAGAATGTGGTAGAAGGTGACGAACTTTCTTATCAGTCTGCAGGTGGTTCGGTAACAGAAGAAGGGCAAGCGGATGTGTTGGCAATTACTTCATGCCCATCAGGTGTTGCTCATACTTTCTTGGCGGCTAAGTCTTTAGAAAAAGCGGCGCATCATCTCGGGGTTCGGATTAAAGTCGAAACACAAGGTGCTAACGGGATTGGTAATCGCATCACACCAAAAGACATCGAAAGGGCGAGGTTGGTGATCTTCGCTCACGATGTGGCGATTAAAGAAGTCGAGCGCTTTGCGAACGTCAAAACGTTAGATGTCAGCACCAAAGAGGCGATGCTTAATGCGCAGGCGTTGATCATGAGAAAGGTGTAACCCTTAAACACGAAAGTTAATCATCTATTAAGTTAACTAGATCAAAACTAAAAAGACTCCGCTCTAGCGCTCTAGGCTAACAGTGGAGTCTTTTTGTATGGCTTCTAAAACAAGTTCAGTTTTTAAAAAGGATGATACTTAAATACGTCTTCAACCATTGAGTTAAGTAGATCGATGTCGTCACAGGTTTTCGCGTAGGTACGCAGGCCTGCGATCTGAACTTGAACATGTCGAGCAAGTTGAGTCGGTTCACGTTCCTTGTTTATCTCACCGAGCTCTTGAGCCTCGGCAATCAGCTTAGCGAACTCACCTTCCATGATCTTCAGTGATTTCTTCGCTTCTTCTAATAATTCGGCGTGTTCATCAGTCAGTTCTGCTACCGTTTTTGCCAGCATACACATGCCATTTGGCGAACTTTGTTTTGATTCGACCACAGCACGTTTTACGAAGCTTTCAAGCGCCTTGATTGGTGAGTCTGTTTCGCTGCGAAAGCGGTTCAGGTTGAGAATGCCAAGTTCGGTATAGCGAGCAAGAGTCTCTTTAAACAAACCTTCTTTGCTGCCAAATGTCGCGTAGATGCTACCCGGACGCATATCAATCACGTCTTGCAGGTTACGCATAGAAGTCGCGTGAAAGCCCTTTTCCCAATATAGGTTCGTTGCTTTATCTACTACGTCTTGTCTATCGAACTTCGCTGTCTTGGCCATAACATCTACTTCATTAATCTGAACATATGTTCAATATTTTATGCTGAACGTTCGTTCTAGTAAAGGTGTGTTTTGCTCGACTTAATTGTCGTTCTTGCACCTTACTGGTGCATAAGGCGCTCTATTGAATGCAATTTATGACAAGCTTTCGCTGCTTTTACTATGGAATATTGCTCAATGTTTGCTAAACGCTAGTCGTCGACCACTTCGACGGTTTTATGCTGTGCGCCGTAATAGGTGCCTTCATCGATAGTGTACATCAGTGTTTCTTCACACTCTGGGCAATCGAATTCTTCATTGGGTTCGATTGCTGCTTCTTCTACCCATTCCCATCCAATATGTTCTTCGCAAGCGGGACAATCCATAAAACCTCTAATTATGCTTCTACGTTAGTTGAATTCGTAACTTTTTGAGTCCGGCATTATACATAGTTGGCGCTGAACATGTAGCGACAACTGAGGTGATAAAGGGTGTGCTTGTACCTCTTTAGGGTTATGAAAAAACTGTCGTTTTTCAGTCACTTGCGTCGGAAAAACGTTGTTGCACGTTTTTTGTGTTTTCTAAAGCTGCATAGCTAACAAATTTATAAATAAACCAATGAATTTTGTAAGGTTAAATGCTAGCGTTATCGATTGTCGTCCGATATGGCACGGTAATTGATAAAACTAATCAGTACAGGCACACCATTTTTGAAGTGTGTCGAATAACATGACAGATAAAGATTCGTCAGCTGCTAGGAAATAAAAATGAAATTAACCGATATGTCTTTTAAGCAAAAAATCATCGCTTTGCTTATTTTACCGATCTTAGGGTTTCTCTGGCTCAGTGTTTCTGCGATATCCAAGGGTGTAGAAACTAAGAGTGAAATGTCCTCATTAAATCAACTGACACGCCTTTCGGTTGTGTACAGTGAGTTAGTGCATGAATTACAAAAAGAGCGAGGCATGACCGCTGGCTTTATTGGATCTCAAGGAGCCAAGTTTGTCAGTGAATTAGCTGCGCAGAGAACCAATGCCGACAACCGACGTAATGAAAGAAACGATTACTGGCAGTCTGCCAATATCAACCTGCCACAGATAAATCGCCTGAACACAGAGATAAGCCAAAGCCTTAATCAGATCACGACGATTCGTAATCGAGTAGATTCTAAATCTATCTCACTTTCTGAGGCCTTGGGTTACTACACCCAACTGAATGCCAAGCTACTAAGCGTATCTGCATTGATTGCTGAGTTAAGTTCTGATGCCACCATCACTACAGAAACCATCGCTTACTACAACTTCTTGCAAGGTAAAGAGCGAGCGGGTATTGAGCGTGCAGTTCTAAATAACACCTTTTCTAAAAATGAATTTGGTCCGGGTATGCTGGTGAAATTCATCTCTTTGGTGACAGAGCAGAATACCTACTTTTCGAATTTTGAAGTGTTGAGCAACCCAGCGAACGTTCGTTTCTTTGAGCAACAGTTAAACGATCGCTCTATAGCAGAAGTAGAAAAACTTCGTAGTTTGGCTGAATCTAAGATGAGTGGCTTTGATGTCGACCCTGTGTACTGGTTCTCTCAATCTACCGCTCGTATTGTTCAGCTAAAGAAAACAGAAAACCACCTTGCTGAGTCACTGATTGCGTTGACTGAGAAAAAGATGTCACAGGCGCAGTCTGCGATGATGATGAGTATCGGTCTATTTGCTTTGATTACGTTGTTTGCGACTTTCGTGAGCTTTAAAGCGATCAGCGACCTGACGATGAGAGTGAAAGACTTGACAGTGATGTTGTCTAGAGTTCGTAATGACAACGATCTAACGGTTCGTGCTAAGTACGTTGGTAACAGCGAACTTGGACAGATCTCTTCGGCACTGAACGAAACGCTAGAGAAGTTTTCAAACGTTATCGACAACCTGTCTCAATCGAGCCTTACTTTGGCTTCAGCCGCTGAAGAAACCTCACAAACTTGCCATTACAACTCGAATACGCTAGTTCAACAACAAGATCAAATCGGTTTAGTTGCGACGGCGACAGAAGAGTTATCGGCTACGGTAAATGAAGTCGCGGCAAAAACTCAGCAGACAGCCAGCTCTGCTAAAATGGTCGATGAGCAGTCACAAGAAGGTTTGAGTACAGTTCAGGATTCTTATCACTCGATTGAAAAACTGGCATCTGAAATTAATGATCTAGCGGAAAAGATCACGCACTTACATGAGAGCAGTAATAACATCAACAGTGTGATTGATGTGATTAAGTCCGTCGCTGAACAGACTAACTTGTTAGCATTGAACGCGGCAATTGAAGCGGCAAGAGCGGGTGAGCAAGGTCGTGGTTTTGCGGTCGTAGCCGATGAAGTTCGTACACTGGCGCAGCGCACCCAGCAATCGACAGCTGAAATTGAAGGCTTTATCAGCTCGCTACAGTCTGATGTGCAGACGGCGTTCAATGTTATTGATAACAGCCAGAAGATGTCGTCTAAAGCGGTTGAGGATTCAAAAGAGGTTGAGAACACCTTACAAGGTATCTCAGCATCGGTAAGCGAGATATTTAGCATGACCGAACAGATCGCTACAGCGACAGAAGAGCAAGCCGTCGTAACTCAAGATATCGCGCAAAACGTGATGGCGGTTGAGCAGAAATCGACAGAGTCGACCACAGGCGCAACTCAAATTGCAGCAACCGCCAAAGAGCAAGCTGAACTGGCGGCTTCATTGAAAGAGATCGCTAGTACGTTTAAGAGTTAATCTTTCAGAGTTAAAAGTTTTCCATCTTATATAAAAATGTCCCGCCTAATGCGGGACATTTTTTTTAGTGGGATATTTTTGGGTAAAGCGACTAAAGCGCTTGTCCGTTAACCGACAGTTTCACATCAATGTTGCCACGAACCGCATTTGAATATGGGCAAATTTGGTGAGCGGTTTTTACCAGCGTAACAGCCTCTTCTTGAGCCAAGTCGAGCTCAATCGCTAATGAAACGGTTAAAGCAAAACCACCATTTTCATTTGGACCGATACCAACCGTTGCAGTTGTTGGCGCCGATGCAATCTTGATTTTCATTTCTTTCGCTACGTGAAGTAGAGCATTTGAGAAACACGCAGAGTAGCCCGCAGCAAACAGTTGCTCAGGGTTCGTTGCTTCACCTGAACCGCCCATTTCCTTCGGGTAGCTTAATGCAACAGAAAGCAAATTATCGTCAGTAGAAACTTGGCCGTTACGACCAGCAATTGCAGTAGCAGAAGTAGTGTAGAGTGTTGTCATTTTCTTAATCCTTAAAATAGTTGTGTAAAATTAAATTGTGCGCAACTTTATTTTTAGGTGAGCTTAATTGATAAAACTTATGTGCGCAAGTATATTGTGTGCAATTTAATTTATTGATGAGGTGATCGTGAGCGACCAAGATGAATATCTAAAGTTAGATAATCAGGTGTGCTTTGCACTTTACAGTGCTTCAAATGCAATGAGTCGAGCTTATCAACCTCTGCTGAAAGCGCTTGATCTTACTTATTTACAGTACATTGTGATGATGGTGCTTTGGGAGCAACAAGAGATAAATGTCAAAGCGTTAGGCGCTAAAACACATTTAGATTCAGGAACCTTGACTCCATTACTTAAGCGTTTAGAAGCAAAAGGTTATGTGCTTCGTAAACGTAGTGCTGAAGATGAACGAGTGCGAGTAATTACGCTAACTCCTGTAGGGACTGAACTTAAAGAGCGCGCGCAAACTGTCCCAGAAGAGATATTTTGTTTGTCTAAGATGAATGAAAACGAACTTAAATCGCTCAAAGCGCAATGTGAGCAGTTGCTTGACAACTTAACTCAATAAGAACGTCTCTTTAATTCTCAGTAATAACGTTCAAATACTGAAAAAGCCAGTGAGTATCTACTGTCAATAGCAGATACTCCTGGCTTTTTGTGTTTTGATGTGAGTGTGAGGTACTTGTTTAGTCTTCACCCATAAACACATACATATCACCACGGCAGCGGTTGATACTGTGCTTCTATTTAACCCATAAACCAAGACACGAAAATCAACGCGCCAAAACCGAATGTCGCCATTAGTGCGGTGTCGCCACCCGCAGCTGTGTAGCTGCCCTCGGTTTGTAGGTGAGGGAAGTCAGGTCTACGAACTTTAACTACCATTGCGAGTGGTCCCCAAATAGCTAGGAACACCAGCACCATGCCTGCATAGTCGAGCATGCTGACGAATTGGCTAGCAAACAACTCAGCCAATACCAAAGGCAACACAAAGGTCAGAGCGTAAGCCATTAGCTGGTTGTTGGTTACCGCGTCTTTGTTTTGGTCATACAGCGCCATGGACACGCCGAGGAAAGAAGTCACCAATGCCAGTGCAGAGAACAGAGCAATCACTACTTTTAACCAAGCAGATTGTCCGCTAAACGCAGAGATCAGTTCTGAAATGTTGTGGAACTGGCTGATCGCGTCTGTGCCAAGGTTACCGATAATCGCGAACAACCAAGTGAGGTAGCACACGAGCGGAATCACTGAACCTAACAGAATCATATTGCGGATCTGCCTTTGAGTCGCTTCACGGTTGTAGATAACCAGTGACGGGATCACCACCATAGAGGCAAAGCTGGTAAAGATAACCGCGCTGTATTGCACCACATCATTGGCCGTGTATTGGCTAGTTTGAGTGAGGTAATCAAGACGGATATTGCTAAACAGAGAAGCGATAACAATAAATAGCATCACCACCATCATGATGAATAGGCCACGGTTCAACTTATCGATATAAGACTTACCCGCTACCACAATCACACCCATAAATAGGCTGAAAACGGTATAAGCAGCAGATGCAGAGATGTTTACGCCAACATCGAGCAGTAGCTTATGGATGATGTCACCCACGCCCAAGATATAAGCGATCAGCATGCATACTAGCAGTAGGTAAAAGAGTGCATTGATAAAGTGTTTTCCTTTGCTGCCCAGAGTGAGGTAAGCAACACTGCTCATGCCACTGTTGTCTTTAGTTTTAGTACACGCTTCTGCCAATAGGAGAGCTGAGTATGTGGTGCCGATAAAGATAAGTAGCATCAGCACTGAGCTGATCATGAAGCCAAATTGAGCCAACACCATGGGAATAGCGAGCATGCCAGCCCCTAATGCAGTTCCTGAAAGAATCAAAGAACTGCCGAATAATTTCATATTCAAAAAAGCAACCTCTAAGTATCCAATTAGTTTTTAGTTGGATTGTAAATATTTGTTGCCAAGCCTAACAAATTACTCAGTAAAGTTAGGGGTTAAATTCTAATTATTTTTGAATTTTTCTAAAAAATTTAAGCAGGAATTTATGGTGGGTATGAGTGGTTGATTTAAGTATTCATTCGATGATTTTATTTATCGTTCTGATAACTTTTGTAAATTGTTCACCGATTAATAGGTAGCGCTTTATAGCTGATAAATCGGTGTCTTAATTTCAGCTGATTTAAGTCAAAACCTTGCTTATTGAGTGAATCCTTGTCTTTCGCCTTTTCCACATACTGACGGTTTGTCGTAAATGGAAAGATCCGTTGTCGTAGATGCCACTCGGTAGTTTGGCGTTTCGCTCTTATTATCCTCACACCAATTATGTGGGGGTGTTATGTATCGTTTTCTGTTTTGTAGTTTCGCGCTTGTTCTCTTGTATCCAACGGCGATTGATTTGTATTTGGTTGGCTTGCCTCAAATCGCTGCTGATTTAAATGCCTCGGAGGCACAGCTCCATGTGGTGTTTTCTATCTATCTTGCGGGCATGGCAACTACTATGCTGTTCGCAGGTAAATTTGCCGACAAGGTAGGAAGAAAGCCTGTCGCTATTTTCGGTGCGATTGTCTTTGCTATCTCTTCAATGTTCGGTGGCATTGTGACTAGCGCGGAACCGTTTCTAGCGGTACGCTTTTTCCAAGGTGTTGGTGCGGGTTCATGTTATGTAGTGGCATTCGCTATTTTGCGAGATGTGTTAGACGATCAAAAGCGCGCTAAGGTGTTGTCAATGATGAATGGCATTACCTGTATCGTGCCAGTGCTTGCACCGGTTATCGGTCACTTAATCATGACGGTGTACCCTTGGCCAAGCCTGTTCACGACCATGGCAAGTATGGGCGTAGTGGTGTGTTTGCTGTCGGTGTTAGTACTAAGAGAAACTAAGCCGAATAGCAAAGGCTCGAAAGTCGCAAAAGCTTCTGTGTCTCAATCATCTTCAACCGAAACTTTTAAGGAACCCTTGTTTATCAGCCGAGTGGTCATGACCAGCTTGGGCGTAACGGCGATTCTGACTTACGTGAATGTTTCTCCGATGCTGATCATGACAGAGCTTGGCTTCGACCGTGGTCAATACTCATATACCATGGCTCTCACTGCATTAGTCAGTATGCTGGTGTCTTTCTCCGCGCCGTTTGCCTTGAATGTGTTTAAACAAAAAAGCCTCATGCTGACATCTCAAACGTGCTTTGTGATTGCAGCTATCTTGTTGCTCGCATCGATTGATGGTGGGCTAGGGCATTATGTAACCCTGCTAGGCTTTGCTTTTGTGTGTGGTGGTTTCTCGTTAGGTTTTGGTGTCGCGATGAGCCAAGCATTGAGCTGTTATTCACAACGAGCAGGCGTTGCGAGCTCAATATTGGGCGTTTCTCAGGTGTGCACGTCGGCACTGTTTATCTGGTTGATGGGCGTGATTGGGCTAAGTGCATTGAATATGTTGGTATTTATACTGGCTGCTGGTGGAGTTATCAGTATTGCTCTAATACTATGGGTAGGTCCTTCCCAAGTGAAAAGTGATTATGAAGAAGCCACTAGCCCGTCTTGATCTCAACCTGTTGTTCACTCTGCAATTGCTGCTGCAAGAGCAGAGTGTCTCAAAAGCTGCCAAAAAGCTTAACGTTACGCCCTCAACGGTGAGTAAATCACTGACTAAGCTTAGAGACTGGTTTGATGATCCTCTGTTTGTAAAAACGCCAAGAGGTTTAACGCCGACACCACTTGCGCTCAGCATGGTGAAAGATCTTCAAGAGTGGCTGCAGATTGGTAGCCAAATTCTCACGACTCGTGGTGATGATGCGCCCAAAGATGTGCGATTGAATCTAGAGGCGGAATCCCCGCTGTCACTGATTATGCTCAATGAGCTGACGCAAAGCGTGTATCAACGCTATCCGAATGCGAAGATCAAAATGCGTAACTGGGATTATGACTCGATAGACTCTATTGTTCGTGGCGAATCTGATATTGGTTTTTCAGGGCGAGAAAGCCATCCGCGCTCGAAAGAGTCTCTAGACGCGCTGCCGTACTTCATCGATTTCGAGGTTTTGTTTCACGACATGCCAGTGGTGTATCTCAGAAAAGATCATCCTGCCTTACAGGAAGAGTGGAACCTTGAGGCTTTTCTCAAATACCCTCATATCAATATCGTGTGGGAAAAAAGCGAAACGTGGGCGCTGGATGAAGTGTTAACCGATCTACAACTAGACCGAAACATTGCTCTAACTCTTGCAGGCTTTGAGCAGTCTCTGTTTATGGCGGCTCAATCAAATCACTCTATGACGACGGTTGCGCCCAACTACTGCCGACGTTACGCAGAGCAACTTCACCCCAACCTAACCTGCTTACCTATTCCGTTAGACGAAGAACATGCCAATAAATTGCTAATTCCTTTCACTATGATTTGGCATAAACGCAATGCCTATAATCCGCTCGTTTTATGGCTAAAAGACACACTCAGATCGCTTTACCAGTTTGAAGGAAAACAGGTAAAAGACGTGAAAAGTGTCTAAAATTCTGTTGACCTGACTACAACTTCATAGTTTATCTTTGCTACCGAAATGAGAGGGGGAGTGCATGTATCGTATCTCTGAACTGGCCGAATTAGTTGGGCTGAGTCGTTCTACATTGTTGTATTACGGCAAGCTAGGTTTGATTGAAGCTCAGCGTCAGAGCAATGGCTATCGTCTTTATTCTGAAAAGGATCTACAACGTGTTCGCTTGTTACAGCAATTGCAAGCGGGTGGGTTGACGCTCAAAGAGTGCCAAGCCTGCTTAGATGCAAAGATCGAACGTAGTTTGTTGGAAAATAGACTCAAGCAGTTGGACGAAGAGCTACTGCAAAAACAGCGTTCACGAGATCTATTAGCAGCAATGTTAGGCGAAAGCGGATTAGAAGAGTGGCATGAGTCGATGGATAAGCTTGCGCCAGATGCACACCTCGATTGGTTAATTAAGCAGGGCTTTGATGAGAAACAGGCTCTGCGATTGAAGTGGTTATCGAAAGACATGAATGAACATGAACAATATATGGCGGATTTCGGCGTCATTTTTGAGGGACTAGAACGTTTAGGTCCCGGAACGAATGAGGACACGCTTACCGCGCTTTCCTACGTTTCGGAAGCACCGAAGCGCGTCCTTGAAATTGGTTGTGGTAAAGGCATTGCAACCGCCGTATTAACGAATGCGATGAAAAAACATCAGGCTGAAGTGCAGGTCACTGCGGTAGATAATGATCAACCGTGTTTGGATATTCTAAATCAGCAAGCACTAGAACTTGGTCTGGAAAGTAACATCAAAACGGTATGTGCAAGCATGATGGATTTACCGTTTGAAGCTAAGTCATTCGACTTAATCTGGTCAGAGGGTAGTGCTTACATCATGGGTGTCCAGAAGGCACTTAAGCAGTGGCGAAAGTTACTCGCCGATGATGGCATATTAGTCGTGAATGACTTGGTCTGGAACACCGAGAACCCTAGCGAATCAGCCGAAGTGTTCTGGCAGAAAGAGTACCCAGATATGACGACGGTTTCTGAGCGCATTAAACAGGCAAAAGCAGCGGGCTATCAAGTCCTGAATGACTTTGCGATGAGTGATGCCGGTTGGCTTGCCTATTATCAGCCTTTGCAAAAGCAAGTTGAAGCTCTGAAAGCGACGATGCCAAACTCAAAAGCGCTCGTAGATTGCGACAATGAAATTAAGCAATTCTTCAATAACAGCAAACTTGTGGAAGGCTCTCAAGGCTCTGTGAAGCGTGATTTTGACTATCACTTTTTTGTGTTGAAGAAAGTACAGTAAGTGAAGAACACTATGAAATTTAGACAATACGATTCAAGCGAGATCGAAACGATCACTCAGCTTTTTACTCAAACCTTTACTGATTCAGAAGGTGAAAATGAAGGTAAAACTGTAGGTAAGCTTGCCAATGATCTTTTAACGACCACGGCTCCAGCAGAGTTACTTTGCTTTGTTGCGGAAGACGGTTCTAGTGAGTCGGATACGGATAGTACGATCGTTGGTGCGATTATCTTTACTCCGCTTTCATTTGACGATGAAACCAAGGCGTATTTACTTTCACCAGTAGCGGTGAGCACACAGGTTCAAAAGCGTGGTATCGGCCAACAACTGATTAACTTCGGCTTAGAGACTCTAAAAGAGCAGGGTGTCGAGCTTGCAGTGACATACGGTGATCCTAGTTATTATTCAAGAGTGGGCTTTGAGCAAATCACTGTTGAACAAATCCCTGCGCCATTTGAGTTGAGCTACTCTCACGGTTGGATCGCTCAATCGCTGACTGGCGGTGAAATCAAAGTGGCGAGCGAACAGTCTAGCTGTGTTGAAGCTTTGGCTCACGCTGAGTACTGGTAGTAATTCAAAAATAAAATCTTAAATGAATGAAAGCCCATCAGGTTCACTTGATGGGCTTTTTTATTTTTAATCAAAAGGATAAGTTAACAATGACTCGATTTTTAATAGTCTATTCTTCCTTTTAATTTCTTACTCGATATTGACTTTGAACGATTGTTCAAAATATAACTTGAACGATCGTTCTAATTTGATTTATATTGTTTCCACACCAACGGAGAGCAGTCACTAAATCTCCGTAAATGACCAAATTTAGAATCAGAATTTATAGGAATAGAACGATGAGCAATTTCAAAATTCACTCAATAGAATCAGCACCCGCGCAGAGCAAACCTATTCTTGAAGGCGCTAAAAAACAGATGGGGCGAGTTCCAGGTTTATTTGGTGTGTTAGCGGAATCACCGAATACACTCAAGGCTTATACTCAGCTTCATCAGGCATTTAGTGACTCATCTTTCGATGCAGAAGAACTGACAGTGGTTTGGCAAACCATTAACGTTGAGCACGAATGTCACTACTGCGTCCCTGCTCATACTGGCATTGCACACTCAATGAAGGTTGACCCGGCAATTACTGAAGCACTGCGTAATCGCACGGCACTTCCAACAGAAAAGCTGCAAGCTCTACACGACTTCACGCTAAGTATGGTTCGTAACCGTGGCAATGTGCCAGCAAACGAAATGGAAGCATTCTTCGCTGCGGGTTACGGCCAACAGCAAGTTTTAGAAGTGATTCTTGGCCTGTCACAGAAAGTGATCAGTAACTACGTAAACCACGTTGCTGAAACGCCAGTAGACAAAGTATTTGAGCAGTTCGCTTGGCAAGGTTAATCGCTTTTAATTAAGCCAGGAATGATAATGATGAAAGCCCCGCTTAGTTGAGCGGGGCTTTGTTATGTTCAGGGTTTAGCCTGTTTTGGTGGAGCAGTTAACGTGTATGTTTGGCGATCAACTTCGCCAGCGTCACAACTCCTTCTTTCCAGTCCTTGTTCTCTTCAATGTTCGCGACAGTAAAGCGCAGGCAATGTTTGTATTGGTCGTGGGTGCCAAACACAGTGCCGGGTAAGATACCTAACTTATGCTTCAAACAATCTTGGTAGACGGCATAGCTGTCGAGTGATTCGGGGAGCGTTATCCAGTTTATAAATGCTCCCTCAGGTTTGGAAAGATGGTAGCGTCCTACAAGATGAGGGTAGCTATCTAAGGCTTGAATCAAAAGGCTTTGAAATTGCTTTTGGTTGGTTTGATAGAGTCGCTTCATCTTAGATAAATGACTGCGATATTTGCCAGTGGTGAGAAACTGGCCGACCGCTGATTGCATCAGGTTGGAGCTACCCATGTTGTCACACAGTAGGTACTTTTCGATTAAAGGTTGATAGCGACCGGAAAGCAGCCAGCCAACACGCAAGCGAGAGTCCAAAGTCTTGGATAGAGAGTTCACGTAGATCACTCGTTCTTGGTCATCCAGTTCTTTCAAGCTCGCAATCGGAGCATCAAACGCCAAACTCCCGAACACATCATCTTCAATAATCGGCAAAGATCCGGTTATCTCTAATAATGCTTTTCGGTTGGCAAGTGGCATTCTAGATCCTGTCGGGTTGGTAAAGTTTGGTGTCAGCAGCAGCGTTTTCACTTCCCATTTATCTAAGGCATTTTGTAGTGCTTGAATATCGATTCCATGGCTCACACTGCTTGGTATTTCAAGTGCTTGTAAGCCTAGTGATTCCAATAGGAGTAAGTTACCAAAGTAGCATGGAGACTCAACTACAACGATATCGCCCGGTTTGGTTAACGCGCGAAGTGCTAAACTGATCGCTTGCTGCGCGCCGTGAGTGATCGCAATCTCTTTCGATCCTGCAGGTACGCCCAGATCGTGGGTGATCTTTAACAATTGTTTTACTAATTGTTCGTCGCCGGGCGGCAGTTGGTAATAGCCAGGAAGTTGAGTCTGCAAGCGGCTGTGGCGACCAATTTCAGCGTACAGACTACGAATGGCGGGGTTGTTAATGTTTGGGTGAGCAGAGCCTGCTTGTAACTTTAAACGCCCACTGGGGCGGGAGAGTACAGATTTAGTGACAGATAAAAGGTCAACTTTTTGCGGCTGGCTCGGTGCATCCCAACTTGTGGTGTTGGGGGCTTTAACGCGATAACCCGACTTGGGAACGGAATATACCCAGCCCGTCGCTTCCAACTCTTGATAGGCACGAATCACGGTGTTTTTGCTTACACCCAGTTGCTCGCTTAGTTGTCGGATTGAGGGTAAGCGATCGTCAGGGTGAAAGAGCCCCTTATCGATTTGAGCCTTAATATGTTGCTCGGTGGCGAGATATTTATTACCGCTGACTTCTACTTCCACACTGCACTCCCTTCTACTGATTCTCAATCTGTAACCATTTAAAGTGTTATATCTGTATCTTTATTAGTTATCTGTACCCAACTAAGGTAACAGCATTGATGAAGGGTTGACCAGAGGTTTGTAATGCTGATTAAAATGATTCCGTTTGTGTTTGTAATATTGTGGTCGTCAGGCTTTGTTGGCGCTCGTCTTGGTGTTGAATACGCTGAACCCGCGACGTTACTTTCACTTAGGATGGTAGCCAACGTAGCGCTGTTCTTGGTCTTGATTGCAATCCTTAAACGTCGTATCCCTCGTGGTCGAGCATTCTTCCATGCGTGTGTTGTTGGGATATTGATTCATGGTTTTTACCTCGGTGGTACCTATCTGGCGATTGATATGGGGATGCCTGCAGGTTTGAGCTCTTTATTGGTGGGTCTGCAACCTATTCTTACCGCGCTGATCATGGTCAGCTGCACCTCACAGCGTTTTAACTTTGCGCAATGGCTTGGTTTAGCGCTTGGCTTTGCGGGTATTAGCTTGGTGTTAATGGGTAATATTGAATGGCAATCGGATGACCAAAAAGGCTTGGCGACACTGTTATGCTTAGTGTCATTGGTAGGTATTACTTGCGGCACTTTATATCAAAAGCGTTTCTGTAAGGGCACAGACATGGTGGGCGGTGCAATGGTGCAATACTTGGCTTCTGCAGCGTTGTTCCTGCCTTTTGCGATGCGCTACGAAACCATGCAAGTGAACTGGACGGTAGAATTTACGTTAACGCTGATTTGGCTGGTGGTCGTTCTATCTTGTGTCGCAATATTGTTGTTACTTTACATGGTGGAGAATGGGGCGTCTTCAAGTGTCGCATCGGTGTTTTATCTCGTACCGCCGACAACCGCAATTCAAGCGTGGCTTATCTTCGGCGAGTCGTTCGACATCTATGGCGCAATGGGTTTTGCGTTGTCAGCCACTGCGGTTTATCTGGTGGTGAAGAAGCCCGAATTGATTAGGTTCCGAAGACAAGCAGCTTTAAACCGTTAAAAATAAAAAGAGCCTGAATATTCAGGCTCTTTCTCTATCAATAACTTTCTAGCGACTATCGATTAGCGCTTCATCAAGCATGCGTAAGCCGTTGTAAACGGTGCTTCTTGGTATTGTTTTAGGCCAGTCTCTTTGAACTTCATCATTAGAGGGTTACGCTTCAGGCTTTCTTTGATGTCTGCTGGAGAAACTACTTCAACGTTTAGTCCGTCGATCAATTGGATCGCTGCTTCTAGTTTGAAGCCGAAGCCACCGCCAGCAAATTTGCCTTTAGTTTGGCGTTGGCGAATCACTACTTTTTCTACTTGGTAATCTTCCATTAACTTTGCAAAAGAGAATTGAAAGTCTTTCATATTCTGTGTGTCGTTAGCGTCGCTGATAGAAACCTTAGAAACTCGGCAATCAGGAATGTTAAATACACCATCTGACAGAGAAAGAAGACAGATGACTGCATCGTTACCTTTGATTTCAACACCACAAATTTTCATGTTCTTACCTACTTATTTTAGAGCCCTATATTATGGTGTTATTTCTAACACTTCTCCAGTATTTGCGTGTATCCGTCGAAAATAAGTCTAAATCAGAGAATATCTTAGCGGCGAAAAGTTAACCTTTGGCTAATTTGTCATCATGTAGATAGGCGGTAACGTTTGCTATGGGATGAGGCTCACAAAAGCTTAGCGGGATTTCATATGTGTGCTGTATATTGCGCGCGCATCCCTATTTGAAGTGTGGTTATTAATCCCAATGAATATCAATAATCTTTCGATTAAGAGTAAAATCGCGATCCCGCTGTTGGTGATTGTGATTGTTTTTTCTACCGTTACCGTGCTCAACGTTATCAGATCAAATGCTCAAGCTGCGATTAATAACGAGCTCAACAATGTCGTTCAACCTGTTCTAGATAACCTAGAAGATGGCTACCGCGATATCTACCAAATCATCGCTTCAGCGCAAGGCTTGTTACTTGCGAAAGATCAGGCGGCGATTGACTATCAAAAGTTCGAATTCAAAGACAACGCTTATAAAGCGGTTCCACGCTTTGAAAGTGTTGAGACTTTGTATCGAGCTGGTGTGTTAGATCCTTCTTCACGTGGTGAACTGTCTAAACTGGTTAATGCGATGAGTAAGTGGGTCGCGCTACACGAACCTATGTTTGCTGACCCAGCGAATGCACATCAATACAACATTGATTACTCGCCAGCGTTAGATGCTGAGTTTGCGATTATCCGTAAACAACTGCGTGATATCCGTACCCTGATTGAGTTGAAGCAGAAAGAGCTGCGTCAGCAAGCGGGCGACTCAATTGAATCAAGCAAGTTGATCATTGAGGTTGGAATGGCAGTCGCTGTTTTTGCCGCATTGTTTGCGATGTGGTTATCGAACCGTTTCATTGTTCAACCAATTCAGAACGTTGAGAAAGCAATGAATGAGATCGCATCAGGTGATGGTGACTTATCTCAGCGCATGAAGGTGGAAGGGAACGACGAGATTGCTCGTTTAAGCTCTGCTTTCAATAAGTTTGTTGGCAAAATCCACGTTACGGTTGAGCAAGTAATTTTCACGTCAAACGCTGTTCGAGCTGAGATGGAAAATATTAAGTCGCTCACTCAAAGCGTTGCTGAATTCTCTTCAAACCAACAGCGAGAGAGTGAAGTTGTTGCGGCTGCTGTTCATGAAATGCAGGCGACTAGCGAAGTGGTGAGTGGTAATGCCCTAGATGCGGCTACCGCAAGTAACGTTGCGAATCACGAAGTGGAGTCGGCAGACACTACGCTTGGTCTAACTGTGACATCAATTGAACGTCTAGCTCAAGATATTGAGAACGCGGGTGGTGTGGTTCAGGCGTTGGATACTGATGTGAAAAACATCGCCTCTATTCTTGGCGTGATCAAAGGTATTGCTGAACAAACTAATTTGTTGGCCTTAAATGCAGCGATCGAAGCGGCACGTGCTGGCGAACAAGGTCGTGGTTTTGCTGTAGTCGCGGACGAAGTACGTGCATTGGCAAGTAAAACTCAAGACAGCACTGGTGAAATCGAGGCGATGATTGAGCGTTTAGAGATCGGGGCTAAGCATGCTGTTGGCGTGATGAGCGAGAGCAAAATCAGCGGCGAGAAAACCATTATTCAAGCAGGGACTGCAGCGTCTTCTTTGAGTGAGATTCGTAATTCAATAGGTAAGATGAATGACATGAACACGCAGATTGCGACGGCAGCTTCTCAGCAGTCTCAAGTGTCTGAAGAAGTGAACAAAAATGTTCAACGTATCGCAGAAAGTACGATGCAAATGGTTGAGATGGCGAGCAGCGCTGAAAATGCGTGTATGGCTTTGGCCGAGCAATGTGAGGCGCTTGATAGCCTAGTTTCTCAGTTCGAGGTGTAACACTTAGAGCTGAGATGAACGTGGTTTGTTCTCGTTAGCCGCAAAGAAATAGCAGAAAGCCCGAACTCCCTGAGTTCGGGCTTTCTTTTTAGATACATGATCCGTTGTTGACCGTGAGCTGCTAGTGATTAGCTGCTACGACCGTCTTGGTATGTGTAACGATAATCAACTTTTACGTTTGCTTGGTAGTGAACATCGCCGTTCATGTTGGTGATTTTCTTCACCTCCATATTCGCGTCATCAATTTTGAACGAATCGTATTTTGTTGTTTGCTGGAACTGTGGCAGTTCTCTTGAAAGCTCAAACGGTGTCTTTGTGCTTAGCTCATCCATAAGGTTCGTGCCTGCATCGTATGCTTCCGCTTCAGTAACAAAGGTATCAGACTTTAGCGTTGTTTCTTGGATCGTCGTTTTAGTGGCTGCGAACGCTGTGGTGCTGAGTACAAGAGTTGATGCAAGTATGATTAATTTTTTCATAAGAGTACCTGACTTTGTTGTGTAACCAATGATTCGAGTTTTCAACCTACCAACAGTAGATAAGAATAATGTTAGGACAAAAACGAACTTATGTAAGAAGTTAGTCCCACAGTGATTGTTAGTTGAGAGTTATACGCAAAGCATATCAAGCAAGGTGACAGAATTCGGTAACTTCAATACACTGCATGGGTATCCACAGTTCAGCACAAGGTAAAGGCATGGCCAATTGGGAAGGGGTAAGTGAGTTTGTTGCAGTCGCAGAGCGTGAGAGTTTTACAGGTGCTGCGCAGAAGCTTGCTACATCGGTCGCTCAAATCAGTCGCAGAGTAGCAAACCTCGAGGAACGTCTCGCGGTGAAACTGCTCAATCGAACGACTCGAAAGGTTTCGCTAACAGAAGCAGGGCAACTCTATTATCAACAGTGTAAATTGTTGGTCGAGGGCTTAGAGATTGCGGAATTGGCGGTAACACAAATGCAATCGACACCTAAGGGGCTTCTGAAAGTAACGGCTCCTGTCACCTACGGTGAGCGCCAACTAGCCCCAATACTGCACCAATTTTTAAAGCTTCACCCGCAAGTCGAGCTAGAGTTAATGCTGACCAACCAAAAGCTCGATTTGATCGACTCGGGTGTTGATGTCGCAATCCGTCTTGGTCGATTAGAAGATTCAAGTCTCGTCGCAAAAAAGCTTTCTCAACGCCAGCTCTACGTATGCGCAAGCCCTGAATATATTGAGAATTATGGTGAGCCTCATACGCTCTCCGAATTGACCAACCATCAATGTTTAGTCGGTGGCTTTGAGCACTGGCGCTTTAAAGAAAACGGTCGCCCTCGCTCCGTCCGTGTTAATGGACGTATCAAGTGCAATAGTGGTTTAGCCTTGTTAGATGCAGCGAAGCAGAGTATAGGCTTGGTGCAGTTACCTGAATACTACGTGAGTGAAGATCTTGATTCTGGTGAGTTGGTCGAAGTACTTTCCGATTACCGAGACGATAAAGAGGGGATCTGGGCGCTCTACCCGCAGAACCGTAATCTGTCTTCAAAGGTTCGTTTGCTCGTAGACTTCCTTTCTGAGCAATTGGATTGATCCTATGACCGACATTGAGCGTCATTCAGCAAGTCAAAGTGAGTTGATACTCAGTGTGTTCGATACACTCGAACAGCATTATGGCTATTTTGATTGGTGGCAAAGGAACGATCCTTACGAGATTGTTTTAGGCGCTATTTTGGTTCAAAACACCAACTGGAAGAACGCAGAGAAAGCACTCATTAACTTAGGTGAGAAATGCAATCCAAGGTCGGTTGCTGACATCGAACTTGATGAACTTGCCCAAAAGATTCGTTCCAGTGGCTACTACAATCAGAAAGCCATCAAGTTAAAGGCTGTGACGGAGTGGTTTTCGAAGTACCACTACGACATGTCTGTGGTTCGTGAACAAGACAAAGATCAGCTTCGTAAAGAGTTACTGGAAGTGAAAGGGATTGGTGGCGAAACGGCTGATGCGATTTTGGTCTATGCGATAGGTAAGCCGTCTTTCGTCATTGATGCGTACGCGCGAAGAATCTTAACTCGCAACGGACTCGATGTGCCTAAATCGTATGAGAAGTTTCGAGCCTTGATGGAGAGCGTGATCCCCCTGGATACAAAAAGGTACGGCTACTACCATGGGTTGTTGGTTGAGCATGGGCAGCAGTTTTGTAACCCCAAGCCAAAGTGTCAACATTGCCCGCTAAACAGCATGTGTATCGAAGCTAGAACTCAGACTAAAATTTAACTCGCTTAAGGCTCAATATCTCCGATGGAATACAAAACTAACTCTTCGGGGTTGTTGCCTTCTCCAAGTGTGTGAATGTCTTCACCTTCCTCTTTGAGTTGAAGAATGCACTTCATTGCTTTGCTCTGTTCAACACCAATTATGGTTTTCATCTCTGAAGCGGATACGCCAAAGCGCGTGGCGATCAATAAATCACGAACCTTCTTCTTATCTGAATTAAACATCTTATCTGCCTACCTACGAGTCAATGACCTTACAACTCACTAAGTTTAACTGACTTTTGTAAATTGGCACTTAAAGCTGATGAAAAAGGAAGAACAAAGAACGGGGGGAGGGTTTGAGTTGAGACTGAGAAATTCGGGCTTCAGATTGGGGAACCTAAAGCCCGAATTTATTTTAGAGGATAAAGGTTAGACCGTGAAACGATCCACTAGGTGGTAGAGCTCATTCGCGCGGTTATTGAGGTTTTGGCTACCAGCACGGTTTTGATTGGCTAGTGATGCCGATTGAGAGCTTTGGTCTGATATTACGACAATACGTTGAGATATCTCTTGACCAACAATGTTCTGTTCTTCAGTTGCTGTAGCAATCAGTGAGTTCATGTCCATGATGGTATCGATCGACTCTTGGATCTTAGCCAATGCAGCCGCTGCAGCATTAGCTTCTTCTACCGTTTGAGCACTGCGGTTTTGGCTTGAATCCATCGCTTTGACTGCAGCGTCTGAAGCGGCTTTTAGCTGTTCAATCATTTTGTGAATGTCGCCCGTACTTTCTTGAGTTCGGCTTGCCAGCTTACGAACCTCATCGGCGACTACTGCAAAACCACGACCTTGTTCACCTGCACGAGCTGCTTCAATTGCGGCATTCAGTGCTAATAAGTTAGTTTGCTCGGCAATGTCTTGAATGACAGCCAACGAAGAGGAAATGTTTTGTACATCGCCTTCTAATCGAGATACCACGGTGTTGGCTTCAGATACTTCACTCGCTAGGCCGGCTACTGAATCAGCAGCTGCGTTTACGATCTGTTGAGCTTCTTTGGCATTGCTTTCTGCAAGCTTGGCTGAATCTGCGGCTTGGCTAGCGTTGCTTGAGATTTCTTGCGCCGTTGTTGTCATCTCAGTCATAGCGGTAGCGACTTGCTCTGTTTCTTCGCGCTGACCTGTGGCAATTTCGTCGACCTGTGCCGCGCGGGAAGACATGCTGCTTGTCTCAGCCACCACTTGCTGGCCAACATCGCTTACGCTGCGAATGATGGTTTGAAGGCTAGCAACAAAAGCATTGAAGTTCTCGCTGAGCTTTGCGAATTCCGGTGCTTTGAAGGTTTCCATTCGTGCCGTTAAGTCGGCTTCACCACTTGCGAATGCGCTAATTGAATGATCAAACTGTTCTAGCGGCTTCATGATGGTCCGGTTCACAGCAACAGCGAACACGGCAACCACTAGGGCGATCAAGCCACAGAAAAGGGCGATCGCAGTCAGTGAACTTTGAAGTGCTGCATTTGAACTCTCTTTCATCTCTGCGATAACCGCATCAATGTCGTCGGTGTAAAAACCAGTGCCGAGCATCAAGTCCCATTGTGGAATGAATATCGAGTAGCTGAGTTTTGGTAGTGCTTCAGATTGACCAAGTTTCGGAAAATAGTACGTCGTGAATTCGCCAAGCTTTGAGTTCTTGATGAGGTCACGAATCAGGTAATTGCCTTTTTTGTCTTGTAGGTCGTAGTAGTTTTTGCCGATGCCGTCTGTATTCTGTCCGACAACTACCCTCACACCTTTAGAGTCGTAACCAAAGATATAACCCGATTCGCCATACTCGAGTGTTTTTAAGGTTGGCAAGGCCTCTTCTAATGTCGCACCTCTTTCTAAGAACGGGCTGATAGAAGATTGGGCCATTTGCAGATACGCTTTGAGTTCCTTTTCTTTCATCGCCATCATATTGCTACGCGTCGATTCTACTTGTTGTGCGGTTAGCTCGGTGCTCTTCATATACGTCACACTCATCATCCCAATTGCCATCAGCAGCAATGGAATGAAAGAGAGAATATAAAGGCGGTTTTTGATGGTTAGGGTCATGTCACGCTTCCTGTGTGATTGTCTCATGCAATTTTCAACACATTATTAATGTGGTTTCAAAATGTAAATGGGCTTGTTGTTTAATTGTTACCCTAGAGTGTTTTTGTTTTATAAATATGATGGCGGTTAAATTTTTGATGTGACATCCCTTGCAACTAGGGGCTTAAGGGAGATGCGACTCATTTGTTTCGATGCTTTTGAATTCAACGTTGCTTTGCTAGAATGCGACGCTTTGTAGCACCCTGCTATGTCTATTCGTTAAGTGAGAAAGATTCATGAACAAAAGCCATGTGACTATTGGTTTAACTAACCCGAAGAGCCCGACAAACGTCGGTGCTGTTATGCGTGCGGCTGGTTGTTACCAGGTCGATGAAGTTAAATACACAGGGCAACGCTACGAAAAAGCCGCTAAGTTCCACACCGATACCAAGAGTGCAACGCGCACAATCCCACTGACCGGTGTCGAGTCGTTTTTAGATAACCTTGATCCTGAAACCAAGATTGTTTGTGTGGAACTTGCGGAAGGTGCTACACCACTACCACGTTTTAAACACCCAGAAAATGCGATTTACATTTTCGGCCCAGAAGATGGTTCTATTACTCAAGACGTTGCCGATAGAGCAGATCACGTGGTGTACGTTCCAACGGTGGGTTGCATGAACTTGGCTGCAACCGTGAATGTGCTGCTTTATGATCGCCTTGCGAAGTCAGATGAAATGGACGAGAGCAACGAGCTGATTAAGAAAAGCCGTGATAATCGCAACCATTTAGTTATCAAAGAGAAGTGCTAACCTGACTCTCGTGGTTAGATATTTTTAAAACTCAATATCGCTAAAGTCGAAGATAAACAGGTTTAAAATATATTTAGCGATGGCAAATATGAAGAAGATGGCCGCAATAGATAACGCGATATAAAGTAATGTTGTCATTTCAGTTGCCTTTATATTAGTTAATGTATGTCAGTAATAAAAAACCACCTAAAAAGGTGGTTTTTTTGTTTTAAGAGGTAAGGCTATTGACGCGTCATCTGATGCAGTGTGTGCATGATAACCAATACAATGGCGACAATTGCGCAAGCCAAAAGCGTCAATGCTAGGTCGGCGAAATCGGCTGCTCTGTGTAAGCCAAAGCCAATAATCAAGTAATAAAACAGGCCTAATAGAGCTCCGGCACTGCCTAAATGGTCGTGATATTTAGTCAAAGCGCCACTGAGCAAATTAGGTAACGCAAGCCCGAATGATAACGATACAAATACCATTGGGATGAAGAACCAAACGGATTCCTGCATGATAAATACACCAATGCCCGCAACCAGTAATAGGCAAGACGCAAACGCTACAATTTTGTCATGGCTTAAATGCATGCGAATTAGCTTCATATTAATAACAGAGCCTAATACTGACCCCATCGCAAGAATAAAACCGGTATTACCAAAAAAGTTCACACTTGCCCCTAATTGCTCAAACATAAAGGGGGCAATACTGTAGTACGAGAATAGCGCTATATTAAATAGCCCAACCATTAACGTTACGTACCAGATGTGTGCATCGGTAAGCATTTTTATAGCAACAGAGATTAGGCTGTCTCTTTTTGTATTTGCTGGCTTTGTTTCTGGCAGTTTACCTAATGACCAAATCAGTAAGATAGCCACAAGTACCACCATCGCCATGAATACCCATTTATAGTCACCTACAGACGTCAACCAACTACCAGCCAACATCCCAACAACAGGGCTGATCCCAATAGAGGTACCCACAATTGAGAAGACGTGGCTGAGTTCTTTACCTTGATAACCATCACGGATAATAGTCTGTGTGCAAACAGAACCAACAGCGGCACCAAAAGCACAGCAGCCAAAGCCCGTGAGCATTAAAGTGAATGTCGGCGCTAACATGGTAAATAGAGCTGCAATGATAAAGACGACTAACCCCAGTAAAGTAGAGACTCGTCTTCCTAATACATCACACATGCGCCCCCAGAATACGACTCCGAATGCAAAAGCAATGAAGAATATAGACATCGCTTGTGCCGCTTCACTACTACTAACCCCAAAATGGTTTTTTACAGAAGTCAGAGCCGGGCTATACATGGTTTCTACTATTTGTGGAAACATCAGCAACACAACCGCTAATGGGATAGAAATTTTTCCAATAATCTTATTCATTTTTTGTTTTCAAATACCTCTAATTAACATCGTAATGATTTAGTTATTTCCTGAACCTCTTAATCAGAGGGATAACAGAACAGGTACTATTCTAGGCATGATGTGCTAATGTCTTATAGTGAGATTTAGACATAAAACATCGAAATAAGGACAAGCTGCTCAATGGCATTGATTTCAGAACAAGATGACTTTTGTGCAGACGACCATAACGGGTTAGTCGTTGGTGTTGCTGCTGAGGTTTCTAATCACGCTTCCGGCATACATTTTCATGAAAAAGACCAGTTACTGTTTTCGAAGCACGGATGCATGACAATCACATTAGAAGATGTGAAGTATGTCTTGCCCCCAATGAGGGCTGCATGGATCCCGAAAGGCGTTCAACACGATGCTCAGATGACTAACATTACCCAATATCGCTCACTGTACTTTGATCAATCCTTGTCAGAGCGCTTGCCTAGAGGTGTGATGATTTTCGATATCACTGCGTTAATGAGAGTCTTGATAGAACGAATGGCATTTTGGGCATTTGACAAGCCGAATAATGAGCAAATTAATACGTTGAATTTGTTTATCGAAGAGTTAAACGACTCGCAAGAGGTGTACTTGTCGTTGCCGTTACCTCAAGACCACCGCCTCAAATCTTGGTTATCTGATATTGATAACCAAGATTTTATGGCACCGTCGTTGGCACAGTTGAGTGAGGTTGTTGGAGCGAGCGAAAAGACGATCACTCGGATCTTTAATAGAGAAACCGGAATGCCATATCAAAGTTGGCGGCAGCAGTGGCGCTTATTGGGGGCGATTGAATTACTGTCGAGTGGCATGCGCATATCGGATGTCGCCGATAGGTTGGAGTTCTCCAGTGACAGTGCATTTATTCATTTCTTTCGTCGGAAAACAGGCATGACACCAATGAATTACATGACCAACACATCCAACGCGGAGACTATGTAACCTTCGTTTATGTCAGCCTTTAATAATAATGTATATGTTAGCCTAGTGGCTTAATTGCGCTCGAGAATCATAAGGACATCAATTTGAACCTAAGACAACTGGAAGTCTTTTACGCCATTATGCAGACCGGAACCGTATCTGGGGCTGCACGTAGCTTGCATGTGTCCCAGCCTAATGTGACACGTATTTTGGCGCACACCGAGCAGCAGTTGGGGTTTGGCTTGTTCGAGCGTGTCAAAGGTCGATTGGTACCAACGGTTGAAGCGAAAACCTTGTTACCAGAAGCGGAGAAGGTCTACCAACAACTGGGGCAATTCCGTTCTTTGACTAACAAAGTGAAGCAAGGCCATCAGCATTTACGTATTGGTGCGCCACCGATTCTAGCGACCAAATTGCTGACTCCGGTAGTCGCCCAAATGTCTCGTGAGCAATATTCCAGTAAACAAGAGCTTTCTTTTGAATTGCTGACTGCCAACCGTGACGAACTATGTGCTGGGCTATTAAAGCATGAGCTTGATATTGCTATCGCATTTGGCGACGAAGCACCGCCTGCGATATTGTCAGAAACGTTATTAACCAAATCTCTCCAAGTTCTAGTCCCATCTAACACTGTAGAGCATCTACCGACAGAGTTAACCCTTGATGACTTAATCAATTATCCGTTACCAATCATCGGGCTTGATAGTCGTGATCCACTGGGCTTGCTGCTCCATCAAAGCTTGATTACACGCGATGAGCATTATCACCACCCCATATCCGTACGTGGATACAGCGCTGCGGCGGAGCTGGTTAAGCACCAAGCAGGTTTTGCGATTGTCGATCCGTGGACGGCGGAACAGTACCAAAATGAGGATGCTGTTTGTGTGTTGTCACTGCAGCCTGAGATTCCATTCTCAGTATCGACTTTGTATGCCGAGCACACGCCGCAGTCGATTGTTGCCAAGCAGTTCATTACAGCGCTGAAGGGTTCTTGTTAGGGAACGATTAACTTTACCTATCACCATATTTTTCGCTCAGTTTACAACCTATAACATCACGTTATAGGCACGCCATGAATTGGTATTCGGCAGGGCTCAGCTTCTTAATTAAAGTAAGTCCATACAAGGACTTAATAATTAGGAACGCTCATGTCTATCGCTCAACCTTACCTTCTTTTTCTTGGGGATGTTACTGACCCATTGGCCGCAAAAACCGCTCGTGGTATTCACCAATGGCGCCCTGAAATCTGCCTCGGCCAATTACGTTTAACAGAAGAGACAGTTTCTCTTGGTTTGACGGATATGACCTTGCAAGAGGCACAAGCGCAGGGAGCGAAAACGCTAGTTATTGGTACAGCCAATCCAGGCGGCGTGATCCCTGACTCATGGCAACCTACGATACTAGCTGCTGCAGAAATGGGATTTGAGATTGCATCGGGCATGCACCAGCGCTTGAGTGAATTTTCACCGCTTGCTGACATGCAGCAGCGAGGATTGACTAAGCTTCATGATGTGCGCCATTTTGATGGTGTCCTCAACGTGGGTAATGGCAAGCTTCGCCAAGGCAAGCGTCTGCTCACTGTCGGAACCGATTGCTCGGTAGGCAAGATGTTTTCTGCATTGGCGATAGAAAAATCGCTTAAAGAAGCGGGAATATCTGCTCAATTCAAAGCGACAGGGCAGACTGGCATCTTGATTGAAGGCAGCGGTATTTCGATTGATGCAGTGGTTGCGGATTTCATTTCTGGCGCGGTTGAAGCGATCAGCCCTGAATTTACCGACCATCAATGGGACATCATTGAAGGGCAGGGCTCTTTATTTAACCCTTCTTTTGCAGGCGTGAGTTTGGGTTTATTGCATGGTGCGCAAGCTGATGCTTTAGTGCTATGTCATGAAGTAGGGCGCCCACATATTCGTAACCTTCCGCATGCCAAATTGCCGACAATAGAACAAACTATTGATGCAAATTTACAAGCCGCGAAATTAACAAATCCAGACGTGAAGCTAGTGGGTATCTGCCTGAACACATCTGCGATTAGCATTGAAGAGGCTGAGACATTGTGCCAAGAATGGACCACACTTTATCGAGTACCAGTGACGGATCCGGTGCGATTTGGTGTACAACACATTACTGATCATTTGCGACATTCACTTTAACGATTTCATCATTTCTACGTTTCCATTTGTTAAAGCGAACATCAACCGAGTGAAATTATGAAGATTACAGCAGAACCAATTACTATCGCGATGCAAACGCCTTTTCGCATCTCTCGAGGCAGCCGAACAGAGTGTCATGTTGTTCGCGTCTACATCGAACATAATGGTAAACAAGCGCAAGGCGAGTGCACGCCTTATCCACGTTATGGTGAGTCATCCGAGTCAGTGTTGGCGCAAATTCAACAAGCTGCTAGCTCTCTTGAAACGGCTTTTGAGCGTGGTATGACCGATCCTGAAGAATTACGAGATCATCTCCAATCTTTATTGACTGGAGGGGCTGCACGTAATGCTATCGATTGTGCGCTTTGGGATTATCAATCGCAGCAGAACGACCAGATCTTTCCGAATAGCTTGTTCGAGTTACCTAAGCAGATTGTTACCGCAATGACAGTTTCGATTGGCACACCAGAAGCGATGGCAACACAAGCTCGAGATTATGTGGCGAACGGTGCGAAACTTCTAAAAGTGAAGCTTGATGGTGAGCAAGTAGTAGAGCGTGTGCGCGCTGTCCGAGAAGCGGCTCCTGGGGTTAAAATTGTACTGGATGCTAATGAAGCTTGGACTGGATTGAATCTCGAAGAGCTGTTCAATCAGTTGGCTGAGTTTGATATCGCGATGATAGAACAGCCGCTACCACAGCAGCATGATGCCTCGTTGGCACACATCAAGCATCCTATCCCACTGTGTGCTGATGAAAGCTGCCACACCACGTCGCAGCTTTCGTCGCTATTGGGCAAGTATGAAATGGTCAACATCAAGCTTGATAAAACCGGTGGTCTGACAGAAGCGTTAGCCCTTGCCGAAGAAGCGCAAAGGCTTGGCTTCACTCTTATGTCGGGCTGTATGCTTGGCACTTCATTGGCAATGCGTGCAGCGCTGCCAATCGCTGTGCAATCTGAAATTGTCGACCTCGACGGCCCTGTATTACTTGGTCAAGACGTGTCGCCAGCACTGACTTATCGAGATGGGATGATCATTCTTTAACTCGTTGAGTCTCGGCTATTAAATTGACGTGATATTGATGAAATCGCATAGGTGAAAGCTTATGCGATTTTTTTTATATTGATAGAGTAATCACGTTTCTGTCGGTGAAGTCACCTTCTTCTCTCTCAAAACAGACAGTCTGGGGTTTATAAAATAATTGTTATGGTGTTTTATGTGAAATGTTAATGATTACTCTTGTTTTCATAGTTTCACTAAAACTATTTGAAGTGGCTTTAAGTCGGGCTAACCACCTAACTGATTGAATCATTGACCTTTACTGTTGGTTTTTGATGAGAAGAAGGTGGGGCGAGTGAGTAGTCGTGTCTCAGAGGTGATAGACAACAAGGACCGTTTTGAACGTCCATTTCCGATAAAGATTCCGCGTCGTAAGTGGTTTGGCTGGAAAGGCATAGAGCTACGTTTGGTGCTGGCGTTAGCCATGTTATCGATGACTACCATCTTCCTCTCGGTAGTCTCCAGTTTCACCTTTGATAACCTAAATCAACGCCTTGTTGAGCTAAAAGAGAGTGAAATCCCCGCTTTAGATAACGCAGCTCGCTTAAATGACATGGTGCGTGTCATTATCACAACCTCATCTCAACTCAGTGATGCGGAATCCAATTTAGAGCGTAAACAAGCGATGCTTAAAATTGAAGATGCTATTTCAGTTATGAATAGCGTTATGGTGCAATTTCCGGATTATCACTCCTATTTTAAAGATCTTATTGCTCAAGTTAACAATAGCCTCAGTCTGTTGTACCAAAGTGAGATTGAATCTGAACAGCTCAACCAAGAACTTCGAAATCTACTCGAAGGCTTTTACCCGCTATTGCAGCAAGCCAGTGATTCACTCGATAGCTTGCCTGATTCAGCCAAAGAGCAGGTTCAATTCACGCAATTAAAGTCCCTGCTGTACTACCAATTAGGCTTGGTAGAAAAACTGTATAACGACGCCAGTTTTAATGAGCTGGATTACACCAGTTTACGACTTGAGCAGGTTGGAGAAGAATGGTGGCAGCTATGGGTAAGTGGCGATCTAAGAAGTGATTTTCCAACATTGGACAATCAACTTACCGTGATTTACAACCTAGCCTCAAGTGATAGCAGCTTGTATGGGCTGAAAAACAAAGCGCTCGACCATCTCTATCAAGAGCAATATTTCTTACAAAACAGCCGTGAGCATTTGAATCAGTTAACGGTACAAATCGAACGTAACACTAGCCAAGTGAACCGCAATATTGATCAGTCGATTCAGCAGGCGCAACACTCTTTGCAATCGAACCAACGTTTGTCACTTTTTCTCTCCCTTTTTAGTGTGTTAGCTGCCGCGGCTATCTCATGGTTCTATGTGCGCAAGAGTATTTTGGAAAGGCTATTACAGCTTAAAGACAACATGTTCGCGATTTCTACGGGCCATTTAGATACCGAAGTCGCGATTCGTGGCAAAGACGAAGTGACGCAAATGGCTAAGTACTTAAAGGTATTTCAAACCACCGCCAAAGTCGTCAAGCAAACCAACCGTAAATTGGAGGCAGAGGTGGAAGAACGTACCTTAGCCGAGGCCAAGCTGCGTGTTACTCAGGATGAGCTCATTCAAGCTGGAAAACTGGCCGCGTTGGGGCAGTTAAGTGTCGGCATTACTCACGAGATCAATCAACCTCTGACCGCAGTAAACAGTCACGTTCGAAGTGCTCAATTATGGTTAGGTAAGCAAAGGCCAGACAGAGCAGAAGAGAACCTGAAAAAGATCGAGATCTTATTAGACAAAGTGGCTGCGATTACACGTCACTTGAAAGCCTTCTCACGCAAGAGTGACGGCAAAATTGATAACGTCGAGGTGGATAAGGTGATTGGCGATGCGATCGACCTCTTTGAAACTCGGCAGAGTAGGGTGTCAATTCAGTATTTCCTACAAAGCGATCAAATGGTGCGAGCCAACAGCATTCGCTTAGAGCAGGTGCTGGTGAATTTAATCAGCAATGCGTTGGATGCCGTTGAACACAGGGAGCGGCCCCAGCTCAGCATCTCCACTCAAGAGTATCCGAACACTATTCAAATTGCAGTTAAGGACAATGGATTAGGAATACCCGAAGAGGACATTCCTTATCTGTTCGACCCATTTTATACCCGTAAGACAACCGGTAAGGGGCTCGGGCTCGGTTTGTCTATCGCATACAACATAATTAAAGACTTTGGCGGCTCGATTCACGTCGAATCGATTGAACACCAAGGCACCACCTTTATCGTCACTCTACCAAAAGGCACAAACTCATGACTTCAGAAAAACATATAGTTCTTATCGACGATGAAACCGACGTTGTTGAAGCCGTGAGTGAAATGTTGGAACTCGAGGGTTTCCGTGTCACGAGCTTTACCGACCCAAACCTTGGCCTAAAATCCCTCAAAGCAAATAGTCAGTCGGTGGTGTTGTGTGATGTGCGAATGCCACAAGTCGACGGGCTTACGTTGTTGAGCTCAATCCAACATCGCGCAGCCAATGTTCCGGTATTACTGATGAGCGGGCATGGTGATATTCCGATGGCGATAGAGGCGATGAAGTTGGGTGCGTTCGATTTTCTGGAAAAGCCCCTCAATGCCAGTGAGTTGGTAGAAAAGCTCGACTTGGCGTTGGCACAGTGTCAGCACAACAGCCCTGCAACGTTAGACGACGAACAGGATACAGAACTACCGATTGAATCTGTGGTTATCGGGCAATCCAAAGCGATGGACACCATACGTAAGCAAGTGCTTGCTCTATCTCATACTGGCGTCGACACCATCATTAATGGTGAGACAGGCACAGGCAAAGAGGTAATTGCTCGCGCCTTGCATCAATTTAGTCGTCGTAAGGCAAAGCCGTTTGTCGCAATAAACTGTGGTGGCATGACAGAGAGCATTATTGAGAGTGAGCTGTTTGGTCATGAAGCGGGCTCGTTTACCAGCGCCAATAAGAAACGCATCGGCAAAATAGAACAAGCCAATGGTGGCACTCTTTTCCTTGATGAAATTGAAAGCATGCCGATTGCAGTGCAGATTAAGTTGCTACGTGTGATTCAAGAACGAGTGATCGAGCGTGTTGGTGGCAATGAATTGATACCTGTCGATATTGTAGTCGTCGCTGCCAGTAAAGCTGACCTCGCAAGCCTCAGTGAATCCGGTGAATTTAGAGCCGATCTCTTCTATCGCTTAAATATTGCCAGCTTAAATCTTCCGGCACTGCGCCAACGCAAAGAGGACATTCAGGTGTTGTTCCGTCACTTTGTGATTCAAGCAAGCCACAAATACAAGACGCGTCCTTCGACGATTTATCCAGAACAGATACAACAGTTGTGCCGACATGAATGGCCCGGAAACGTGCGTGAGTTACGTAATGTTGCCGACCGATTTGTACTCGGTATTGTCGGCGATGGCTTTGATCTGCAATCGCCAATTTGTGAATCGACTGGGGAAGATTTCGCCTTTGAAAAGCAGATGGAGCAGTACGAGAGAAATGTATTAACCGAAGCCTTGATAGAGAGCGCAGGCAATATCAATGAGGTATCAAGCAAGCTGAATCTGCCCCGAAAAACGCTTTATCGAAAAATGAAGAAACACCAGTTGGATAAAGAGAGCTTTAAAGCCTAACTCATTAACTTGGTTCTTGAGGAGCAAAGAGCAAACATAAACCAAAAGACAAAGCGGAAGAAAAAGCACAAGACAACAATGACCCATTTATCATTTAGTCGAATGACTAACCTTTTCAAGTGATTGTAATAAAAGAGTTTTAACATTTGGCACAAAGCGTGCAACCCCAACATTGTGGCATCAGCCCAAATGAGGTCATCTCACAGAAAGTAGAAATGGCCGGATTAAGGAAATTAGAAAAATAATTGCTTGTTGCAAGGAGATACAAACATGAAGCAAATACTGAAAGGTTCGATTGCTCTGATACTCGGCGTTAGCTCAATGACAGCATGGGCGGCGACAGAGTCAGCAAACCTAGGACCTCGTCCCCTCTTTTTAGTCAACAATATGGACGAGAGCCCTTTGAAAACCAAGCTGCTCAGCTGTAGCGAAGGGCCTTTTCATCGTAGTGATTTTTCTATTGGGCATCGTGGAGCTGCAATGCAGTTTCCCGAGCACACTAAAGAATCTTACTTAGCGGCGATTCAGATGGGAGCCGGTGTCGTAGAGTGTGATGTTACTTTCACTAAAGATAAGGAATTGGTGTGTCGACATTCTCAAAGTGACCTGCACACCACAACCGATGTATTGGCTCACCCAGAGCTTGCTAAGAAGTGTTCAGTTCCATTTAAACCGGCGAACCCTGCGACAGGCGAAGATGCTCAGGTTGAGTGTCGTACTTCCGATTTCACGCTGGCGGAGTTTAAGACGTTAAAAGGAAAAATGAATGGGGCGAACCCGAAAGCAACCACAGTCGAAGAGTACATGAACGGCACTCCGGGTTGGCGAACGGATCTATACAGCCAGAGCGGGACGTTGATGACACACGCAGAAAGTGCGGCGCTGTTTAAAGAACACGGTGTGAAGGTGACACCTGAATTGAAATCGGCAGCGGTTGAGATGCCTTTCAATGGCTTCAGCCAAGAGATGTACGCGCAAAAGCTGGTGGATGAACTAAAAGATGCGGGCTTTGCACCTTCAGAGACTTACTTGCAATCGTTCAACCTAGATGATGTGAAGTACTGGATCAAAGCAGCACCAAAATTCGGTAAACAAGCCGTTTATCTTGATGACCGTGTTTACGAGCAAGCGGACTTTGTCGCTTCTGTTGAGAACATGAAAGAGCTGCACGATGCGGGTGTAAACATCATCGCGCCACCCCTGTTTGCTCTGGTTGATTTAGATGAGAACAATGAACTGGTTGCGTCTAACTACGCCAAACTCGCTAAAGATGCAGACCTCGAGATTATCGCATGGACTCTGGAGCGTTCAGGCCCACTAGCGCAAGGCGGCGGTTGGTACTACAAGAGCGTGAAAGATGGCATCAACAATGATGGCGACATGATGAAAATGCTCGATGTGTTGGCACAAGATGTAGGTGTGATGGGCGTGTTCAGTGACTGGCCTGCAACGGTAACTTACTACGCAAACTGCATGGACAGCGACGCCTAAGTTATCTGGATTATTGAAGAATAATAAAAGAAAAAGCAGTGAACCAAAGAGCCTTCGGGCTCTTTTTTTACCGTTAAAATTGATGGGACATAAATGACCCAAATGTAAGCTTTTGGGGTGGACATGAATGACTCAAAATAGATTGTTGAATTTGAGTTTTTTAGTAAGTTGTTGAATTTAAATAAATAAAAACATGGCATAAAGGCTGCAATAGTGAAGGCGACTTTCAACAATAAGTAAAAGTAAGGTTTGAATATGAAAATCAGTGTTAAAGGACTGTTAATCGCTAGCTCATTACTACTTCCTTCAATGGCTATGGCAAGCGACTGCTCTAGCCGTGGTGTGTTAGACGATCGATACTGTGATGAAAACCAAGATTTGGTGGCAGATTCACCAAAGAATCCAGACGAGTGGAATGACCCAAGTACGCTTGTGTTTACCTACACACCAGTAGAAGACCCAGCGCTATACAAAGATGCGTTTGCCGACTTCCAAGCTCACCTAAGTAAAATCACAGGTAAGCGAGTGATCTACTATACGGTGCACTCGAACTCTGCACAAGTAGAAGCGATGCGTTCTGGTCGTTTGCACGTTGCTGGTTTCTCTACGGGGCCAACTGGTTACGCGGTTAACCTAGCGGGTTACGTTCCAATTGCAGTGAAAGGCGATGAGTCTGGTTTCCAAGGTTACAATCTGATCACCATTGTGCGCAAAGACAGTGGCATCAACACCATGGCTGATCTTAAAGGTAAAAAGGTTGCACACACTTCTGCATCATCAAACTCTGGCAACCTAGCTCCTCGTGCGTTATTCCCAGCTAAAGGGTTAGTGCCAGATGAAGACTACAAAGTGCTGTACTCAGGTAAACACGACCAATCTATCCTAGGTGTCTTCAATGGAGACTATGATGCAGCACCTGTGGCATCTGACGTGTACGATCGTATGGTAGCAGCAGGTCGTGTTGATGATTCTGAGCTTAAGATCATCTACCGCAGCCCACGATTCCCAACGTCTGCTTTCGGTTACGCTTACAACCTAAAACCAGAGCTAGTTGAGAAGATCAACGAAGCCTTCTTCAGCTACCGCTTCACACCGGAGATGAGTGCATCATTCAAAGGTGCAGACCGTTTCTCGCCAATCAGCTATAAGGAAGAGTGGGGCGTAATTCGTGATATCGCTCATGCGACAGGCACGGCTTACACCAAAGCAGGTTTGAAAAAGCTGGCTGAAAAAGACGCTGCTAAACGCGCAAAGAAAAAAGCCGCTGAGTTAGCGAAACAAGCAAACAACGGCTAACCCTTAGTTTTCAGAACACTTACCTCAACCAATACCAGTTACTTACTACGATTGGTACCAGTATCTATGCCCTCGCGGGTAGGGCATAGATCATTCTAAAATTCGCACAAGGAAATGCAGTATGGCCGTAGCAAGCTATGACGGAATAAAGATCAACAACCTATTTCATGAATATGTGGCAGGCAAGCCAATCCTTAAAGGCATTAATATTGATATCGACGAGCCTGGTATCATCGCGATTATCGGACCGTCAGGTACCGGTAAAAGCACGCTTCTACGTTGTATTAACCGTCTTAATGACCCTAGCCAAGGGGAGATCATTTTTGATGGTGCCGACCTGACTCAACTAAAAGGCCAAGCACTTCGTAAACAGCGCCGTCATATCGGCATGGTCTTTCAAGAGTACAACTTGGTAGAGCGTTTAACGGTTATCGAAAACGTGTTGAGTGGGCGTTTAGGTTACATGACCGCTTGGAATGCGTGGCGCCGTAACTACTCAGCACAAGACTTAGCAAAAGCGTTTGAGTTACTGGAATTTGTTGGTCTGCAAGATTTTGCAAACCAACGTGCCGACAGCTTATCTGGCGGTCAAAGGCAGCGTGTTGGTATTGCTCGTGCAGTAATGCAAGACCCTTATATCCTTCTTGCTGATGAACCAACCTCATCACTTGACCCGAAAACCGCGGTTGAGATCATGGAGTTGATGGAAACCTTTGCCGAACAGAAAAACATCCCGGTGTTGGTGAATATCCACGATGTGAACTTAGCCAAGCGTTATGCCAAACGTATCATTGGTATGTGTAATGGCAAGGTGCATTACGATGGCAGCCCAGAAGGCATCTCAGAGGAAGATCTGAAAATCATCTACGGAGGTGAGTCATGGTTGGATTAAACCCAAGTTCGTCGCCAAGTCTTTCGCAAGCTAACCGTGAAAACCCGTTTAAAGCGTCGTGGACGAACCGTGCGATCATCGCCGGTGTTATCGCTTATTTGTTCTATAGCTTTTCGACTTTGGGGCTGACGTTTGAGCGTTTGATCATCGGCTTTGGTGAAAGTGAACGATTACTATCTCGAATGTTCCCGCCTGACTTTTCACGTACCAGTTTGCTATTGAGTGGTCTCGCAGAGAGCTTGCAGATTGCGATTATTTCGAGCTTCTTTGGCATTGTGATTTCATTATTCCTTGGTCTACTTGCTGCAAGAAATATGATGCCAGCGATCGTCTCAACGCCGGTCCGTGCTTTTATCGCCTTATGTCGCTCTTTTCATCCAGTGATCATCGCCATCTTATTTGTAAAAGCGGTGGGCTTTGGGGCGCTAGCTGGCATCTTGACCTTAGTGTTTGCGTCGATAGGCTTCATCGCTAAGCTTTTCGCTGAAGCGATTGAAGAGATCTCTTTTAAACCGGTTGAAGCAATTAAAGCGACTGGCGCTAGCTTTGTAAGTGTCATTCTGTATGCCGTGATGCCGCAGGTTTTCACGCGATTTATTGGCTTTGCAAGCTATCAGTTGGATTCTAATCTGCGTAATTCGACTATGGTGGGCATTGTGGGGGCAGGCGGCCTTGGCGGAACACTTTTCTCTGCATTCCAACGTTTCGATTATGACTTCGTTGCCGCTATCTTGCTCACCATTATCGCACTGATTCTTGTCGGTGAATTCCTTTCCAACATTGTTAGGAGAATCTTCTAATGACAACTGCATCTATCGATAGAGAGTGGCAGCGTTTTACACCTAATGAACGTGTGGCTCGATTCGCCGTTTACCTTAGCCTAGTGTGTGCCATTGTTTGGTCTTGGCAGACGGTGGAAGTGATTCCTGAATTTCTTTATGACGCGCCTGCTCAGTTCGCTGATATGTTTCAGCGTATGGTGCCAATGGATTACGCTTTTTACCCACAAACGATCCATGCCGCGATGATTGAAACGTTGCACATCGCGACCTTGGGTACGCTGTTTACTTTGGTGTTCGCGATTCCTTTAGCGTTGTTGAATGCACCAAACATTACTCCCAATAAGGCGTTGAACTGGTTTGCTCAATTTTTCCTTGTGTCTTCACGTTCGGTGAACTCACTGGTATGGGCATTACTGTTTATCGCACTGTTTGGCCCCGGTGTTCTCGCCGGCATCATGGCAATTGCAATTCGTAGTATCGGCTTTGTAGGGAAGCTGTTAGCGGAAGCCATTGCCGAAGTGAACATGGGGCCTATTGAAGCCTTACGCGCAACGGGTGCTTCGTGGATGAGTATCTTGTTGAAAGGGTATTGGCCACAAGTGATGCCAGCGTTCTACTCAATCGTGTTATTCCGTTGGGACATCAACGTTCGTGAATCTGCGGTATTGGGTTTGGTGGGCGCTGGTGGTATTGGCGTGGTGCTTAACGATGCGCAAAACCTTTTTGAATGGCAAAAAGTTTCGATGGTATTAGTGAGTATTTTTGCGGTGGTTATCGTTGCAGAAGCGGTGGTTATCCACATCCGTAACAAACTGATTTAATCGGTGTGTTGTGTTCACTATGTTTTTTATGACATGTGTTTCGTGTGAAAGTTGAGAGCTTGCCTATCTAGCATTTTAAAGCTCAAACGACCCTAGGTAATTCGGTCTACCTAGCGGTCGTTATTTTATGCGGTGTGTTCTGTATCAAACTGTATTTAACGGAGAGCGAGCGCTTAGAAAATACAGTGTTTAGCAAAATCACCCGCTTCATTCGCCGTCCAGTCACCTTTTGGTTTCTCTTTCATATCTTCACACCAAGCTTCACTGCCAACTTCTGTACAAGCCATTAATTGAGTGGCTAGGAAAAGGATCAACGTGACTTTCTTCATAACAAATATTCCGTTTGGGCTAGATTTCGGATAACTCTATCAAATACTACTGATGATTGTCATAGCTATCAGGGGCCGGCGATATAGATTTGAGCTGAAGTCGCGATTTGGTAACGAGAAGGGATGACGGAGTCTCAAGATCGAAAAAGCCAGCAACATGTGCTGGCTTTGAAATTCTTAATAAGCTTCTTTTATCGGTAAGCTTTGACTACTTGAGGAGTTATACCAGTTTCATCTCTTGGATGATGTCCGAAGCAATCTCTGGCTTGGTACTTGTTGGTTTCTCGTGTAGGTCTGCTTTTAATTGTCCCTTACGGTTACTTAGGCCTGCTTCTAGCTTCTTGATTGCTGAAGAAATAGCTGGGTACATTACGTCATCTGTCGCTTTTGCGTTTACACTCACACCTTCGTAGTTGGTGAACACTTCAACCTGATGTTGACCATGTTCTTTGGTAATGATGATGTCGCAGCTGATCAGTGATGGAAAATGGTTAGATATCTTTTCGAACTTACCTTCGATGTCTTTACGTGAGTCGTCGTTAATTGATACGTGATGTGTTTGAACGTTTATTTTCATAAATCATACCTTTCCAATGACTGTGTCATTTAAACGTAGCAAACATCGGATAGATTAACCAATAGAGAAAGTACACATGTGTGATTGACTTCAGTGTTATCAAATAATCTCTACTTACTCCCTTGAAAGTCCGAATAACTGATCGCATATTATGTTTCGTGTTTTCGAGACATGTTCAAAAATACTCCATCCTTGATGATTTGCTCTAATTATGAGCGTCACTCTAGTGAATATCTCTTCATCGGCTTTATAATTCCGAACTTGTCACTTGGCTAACTTCTTTCGTTTTTGATAAATAAGTTACCACTAGACTCTAATTTATAGACACTCAACAGCCCACTCCATATTGAAACTTGCTTCAAAACTCCGACAGATCTGAGTAACGCACTAACTATTTATGCATTCGTCACTCAATATCACAATTACCATCAAGGACTGCGGTAGTTTATTGAGATACCTGTTAGTACGGGATACCATAACACCGTCGTTAAATTTGGATCCGTTACCATGAAAATGCCTGTTAAATTGGCTGCTGTTGCAGCTTCACTTTCTTTCGCTTTTAATGCTTTTGCTGCGCCTGTTGAGTTTCAGAAAATTCCAGAAATCATGCAGCAATTTGAAACTGCAGAGCTGTACGTTAAAAAGTCTGTGACGCTAGGCCGTTTGCCTGCTGAATCTGAAATAGGCACTGAATTCCCGACCTACGTTTCTGACGGAAAGGGTGGTTACAGCTTAGAAACCAACAACGTGATGACGGATGATGTAGTTATTGCAAGCATGCCTAAGGCGATTGTTGATGATGTTTTCAACCAATGGTTGGTACCAAAAGAGACGTGGATCAGTAGCTATGGTTCACTGCCAACGTCGACCACTGAGTTCAAGCCGTTTAAGCGAATTAAAACCATCAAAGCGATTAAGATTGATGCTGAAATGCTTGAACTAATGGGCAGCGAAGATGGCAAAACAGCCGTGATTAAAGTGAGTTGGGATGAAAAAGGGATGAAGGTTTATAAGGACGGTTACTTAGCGGATTATGAGTACGGTATTGCCCCTCATGAGATGCAAGAGAACTACGAGCTAGCACCTAAGTAGTTTTATTCCATTTCCGAAAAGCGCTCTGGTTTGCAGGGCGCTTTTTATACCCCCCACCAAAACATGACTTAACTCACACTTTTCTGACGTTTTACTGCTCGTTATGCTAGTATGCGCCGCTTGTCTTTGTAATTGATAAAAAACGCATTACCCAAACAGTCTTTTTCTGTTTATCTGCTTGTAATGACCTCATTCAGTTTGGCCTGACTTGGCCGAACATCTGCATTTTGCTCGGACGCAAAGAGAGTAGTTCTCACTACTTCACTATGTACATTTGAGAGCGCCATCTATCAAAGGCCTTTTAGAAACAGCCTAGTTAGCGCGAACTATGTTCTGCGTGAAGGGTTTCGTTTTTCCAAAAATCCCCCTGGCGCCAAGTATTGCTTGGTTGCTGACAAGTAAGGAGTCTATATGACGTCTACGGTATCTACATCCGTACCTACATCTCCAGCTGGTAATACAGCTTCGACAGAGAAAGAAGTAAACCATCCATTTCTTTCTTTGGTCATCATGGTAATCGTTGCAGCAATCGCAACCTACTTTATCCCTGCAGGCGAGTTTGAACGAGTGGTTATGAATGGCCGCACGGTGATCGACCCAGACAGCTATACACTATTGGCAAGCAACCCAACAACATTAGCCTCTTTTTTCGAATCATTTTTTAAAGGCTTCAAATCCGCTTCTGGCGTGATGGGTGTTGTGGTGTTTGTTGGTGGTGCTTTCGGTATCATCAAACACATGGGTCTGCTAGACGCTTCGGTCGTCGCGCTTACCACTAAGCTTAAAAAGCAAGGCTTGTATGTGATCGCACCAGTGATCATGACGGCGATCTTCTTCAACGTAACCTTCACTGGTATGCGTGAATTGGATGTTATTTTCATCTCGTTGATGATTCCGATCTGTATCAAGCTTGGATACGATGCGATCACAGCGTTAGGTGTTGTGCTACTGGCAAGTTGTGCGGGTTTTGCTGCGGCGTTGGCGAACCCATTTTTCACGGGGATTGCACATACTATCGCTGAGCTGCCTTTGTATTCAGGCATGTGGTATCGCTTTATTGTCGGCATGTTTATGCTGCTGACCGGTGCTTGGTATGTGTTGAATTACGCAAGAAAAGTAAAACAAGATCCAACTAACGGCTTGTTACACGGCACGGGTTACCACTACGAATCAAACGTTGAAGCTAAGTCTCTGACGGTTCGTGAGAAGCTAGCAGGTATCGCATTCTTAGGCGTGTTCGCATACATGATCTTCGGTACTCTGACGATGGGCTTTGGCTTTACTGAGATCGCAGGTGCGTTTGTGGCAATGGCGATCATTCCTGGCTTGGTGGCAGGATTGTCTCCTAACAAGATTTGTGAATATTGGACCAAAGGTGTCAGCGATGTATTGGTTGCGGTGTTGATCATCTTCTTTGCGCGTTCGGTGTTGACCATCATGGAAGACGCGAAGATTGTCGACTCGATTATCTACTATCTTGCGCAGATCATTTCAGGCAGCTCTAAGCTTGTTGCGGCGGCAGGTATCTACTTCTCACAAGCCGCGATTAACCTGTTTATCCCGTCGGGCAGTGGTCAAGCGGTGATTACTATGCCAATTATCATTCCACTGGCAGATATTGGTGAAGTGACTCGTCAAGTTGCGGCGTTGGCATCGCAATTGGGTGACGGTATCTCGAATTACATTTATCCAACCAACGGTGGCTTGCTGGCGGTACTGGCGATTGCGAAAGTCCCTTATGGTAAGTGGGTGCGTTTCTTCTTACCGCTATTCTTGTTCTGGTCGGTGGGCGCTCTGATTTCAGTCGTGATTGCTCAAATGATGGAGTTAGGTCCATTCTAAGGCTTGGGCTTTTAATCGGATAGCTTTGCTTGAAAACATCCAACCAAATACAAAGGCAGCGAATTCGCTGCCTTTTTCGTTCGAGGTGAAGTTAACCGAGATAGAGCATCACTCTTCAAACTGATAAGAGGAGGGGACGACGATGACACCCTGTTTCGAAATGTGGAAACGCTTGGCGTCAGCAAGGCTATCAAGACCAATTTGGGTTCCATCTGGTACTTTCACGTTCTTATCTATAATGCAGTTTTGAATGTGGCAATTTTTTCCAATCTCAACATCTTCAAACAGAATACTATCAATCACAATCGCGGCATTGCTGACTTTTACCTTGGGGAAAAAGATAGAGTTTTGCGCTGAACCACCTTCAATCACTACGCCATTTGCGATCATCGAGTTGATGAAAATCCCTTGATTCCCCTCTATCGAAGCGATGGTGCGTGCGGGCGGTAGTTGCGGCTCATAGGTGCGAATCGCCCAATCTGGCTGATACAAATCGATTGGCGAAGTTGGCTTTAACAAATCCATGTTCGATTGATAATAAGAGTCGATCGTACCCACATCTCTCCAGTAAGCATCTTGGGTTACGCGCCCTTCTTCGTCACCAAACTTATACGCGTAAACACTGTTGTTGCCGACTAACTTGGGAATGATGTCTTTACCGAAATCGTGGCTTGAGTCTGGATCTTCTGCGTCTGCCAATAATGCCTGTGTCAGTACTTCTTTATCAAAGATGTAAATTCCCATTGAAGCCATGCTTCGGGTCGGTCTACCGGGTACACACGCGGGGTAACGTGGTTTCTCGGTAAAGTTATTGATTTGTAGGGACTCATCTATCTCCATCACACCAAACTCTTTGGCTTCGTCAATCGAAACCTCCATGCACGCCACAGTTAGGTCGGCCTCGTTCTTTTTGTGCTGCTTGAGCATTGGAGCGTAGTCCATGCGATAGATATGGTCACCGGATAACACCACCACATGCTTGGCTTCACTGCGAGAAAGCAAATACAAGTTTTGATAAATCGCATCGGCAGTGCCGCTGTACCAGCTATCACCGGTTCGCATTTGTGGGGGAACATTGGTGATGTATTCGCCGAGCTCGGGGTTAAGCACCGACCAACCATCACGTAAGTGTTTCTGCAAAGAGTGAGACTTGTACTGAGTCAGCACCAGAATTTGGCGAAGCCCGGAGTGTAGGCAGTTCGCGAGCGTGAAATCGATGATTCGATATTTGCCACCAAAAGGCACCGCAGGCTTTGCGCGGTTATCGGTTAGGGGAGAAAGCCGAGAGCCAACACCGCCGGCCAGAACGATTGTTAGAGTGTCTTGCATAGTCAGAACCTCAATGTATTTATGATTATGCATATGGTCCTGCAAGCACTGAGCCAAATGTAACTCATTGAATATTAAACAAGGTGGCAATGAATTTTTCGGGACTGCACCAAATTGAAGCGTACGAGATATTGGCTTGCTCTATTTTGATCCAAAGAGACCCGAGCAAAGTGAAAAGGTAGAGTTAACAAAATGATGCACGGAAAAGTCGCATTACAAAACTGTCAATAAAATGAAGGAATAAAGTGATCGGGCCGATATAAATTTACACAAATAATCATAACCTTTCACAAATTGATTTCCATCAATAAAGTAGGGGTATTCTGTGATAACTTGCACGCAAAATAAGAAATGATTACTCATTCACCAATAAAATGAAGCCCTCAAGGAAATAATAATGAAAAAAACAGTATGTGGTATTGCGGTTATTACGGCTCTTATGTCGACGAATGTTCTTGCTCATAAAGAAGGTGATTTCATCATCCGTGCAGGTGCAGCAACAGTATCTCCAAATGACAGCAGCGGCGCTGTGTTGAATGATCCAAATACAGAATTTTCTGTAGACTCAAACACTCAACTTGGTTTGACTTTTGGCTACATGTTTACAGATAACATCAGCTTTGAAGTACTAGCGGCAAGCCCATTTTCTCACAACATTTCTGCAACTGGTCTAGGTGAAATTGCTGATACTAAACACCTACCACCAACGTTTATGGTTCAGTATTACTTTGGCCAAGCAAACAGTGACTTCCGCCCTTACGTAGGTGCTGGTATCAACTACACTGTATTCTTCGATGAGTCACTAAATCAAGGAGCGAAAGATCTAGGTTTAAGCGATCTGTCTCTTGATGACTCTTGGGGTTTGGCAGCAAACATTGGTATGGATTACATGATCAATGAAGATTGGTTCCTGAACGCATCGGTTTGGTATGCAGATATCGGTACTACTGCAAAATATAAGCTTAACGGCCAACAATTTTCAACAGACGTTGATATCGACCCATGGGTATTCATGATCGGTGGTGGTTACAACTTCTAATCCATGATTCAGTTTACTAAGGCGCTCAAGCACCAGCCAGCTTGTGCGCCTTTTTTTATTGTTAATGAATTAGTCACTGTAACGCTTTGTTGTTATCGGTAAAGTAGACCTATTGTCGTCATCTATTATTAACAAAACAGAAAGATAGCTGTCATAACCACCTCATAAAATCGCGATTCAAATTATGGAGGATATATGAATCGCAAAATCAATAAGCTGACTTTATTACTACCTATCGCAGTGAGTTCTGCTCTTGCTGGATGTTCTCAGTCAACTTCATCTACGGCTAGTGCACTCTCTCCAACCTCATTTGATGCTTTGAGCCTCCAATGCCAATCCAGCCAACAGCCAATTGCAAGCGATGCTAAGGTTACCGGGCTTACTTTGGTTGGCAGTTCCATTGCCGGCGCTCCTTTCGCAACTTCCGCAGCAGAAATTGTCAGCTACGATTCATGTACCGATAAATTGTATGTCGTAAATGCTCAAGCAAAGAAAGTTGACGTGCTATCGATGAATGCCGATAGCTCGCCAAACTCGGAAGGCTCGATTGATCTTCAATCTGCCGCGTTAGCTTCTGGTATCAATATCGGAGCGGCAAATAGTGTCTCGACACATCAAGGATTAGTTGCAGTCGCGATTGAAAACGCCGACAAACAACAAAATGGCATTATTGCTCTGTATCGCTCAGATACTTTAGAACTAATTACCACGTACACGACGGGCGCACTGCCAGACATGGTGAGCTTTTCTAAAGACGGTCGTTACATTGCTTCAGCAAATGAAGGTGAGCCGAACTCGGATTACACCATTGACCCAGAAGGCTCGGTGACATTGGTGGATTTAGCGAATGGCCCGATGCAAGCGAAGGTCACTCAGATTGATTTCAAGGCATTTAATCAAGGTCAGCCTCGTCACCAGGAATTAACCGATAAGGTTCGAATTTCAGCTCCAGATGCGACCGTCGCTCAAGACCTAGAGCCTGAATACCTAACGTTTGCTGACAACGGCAAACTCTACGTTGCTCTGCAAGAGAACAACGCACTAGCAGCGATTGATGTCGCAACGGCAGAGGTGGATGCGATTCTTGGTTTAGGCGGCAAACCTTGGGATAGCGCGCAATTGGATGCGTCGAATAAAGACAAAAATATCGGCAACCTACAAAACTACGCGATGTTAGAAGGACTTTACATGCCAGACAGCATCACTAGCTACAGTGTCGATGGCAATACCTACATCGTGACGGCGAACGAAGGTGACGGCCGCGAGTATGGCATCAAGACAACGCAAAAAGAGTGTGACGATAAAGGCTTTGAGTGGGATGGCGATGACTATAAAGGCACCGAAAACTACACCACAGAGAAAGACTTTTGTATCGCTTATGTTGATGAAGTACGTGGCAAGAAGCTAGATGTTGACGCTAACCACCCATTGGCTGGAGCGTTGAAAGATAACAAGCAACTGGCTCGCCTAAAGGTGATTAAGCCACAAGGAACACTCGCTGCCGACCAAAAGGTTCAAGCATTCGGTAGCCGCTCTTTCTCTATTTGGGATGAGTCTGGCGAGTTAGTGTTTGATAGCGGTGATGATTTCGCTCGAATCGTTCTTGAACAAGATCCTGCAAACTTCAACAGCACCAATGATAACAACCAAAGTGGTGACGATCGCAGCGATGATAAAGGGGTAGAACCTGAAGCTATCGAAGTGGCTGAGATCAACGGTAAGCACTATGCCTTTATCGGCCTTGAGCGCCAAGGTGGCATCATGGTTTACGACGTAACACAGCCTAAAAATGCAAGTTTCATAAGCTACTTGAACAACCGAGATTTTACACAACCAGTGTGTACCAAAGTTGATGAAGACGGTGATTGCGACAACGATACTTACAACTCGAAAGCGGGTGACCTAGGACCAGAGTCAATCAAGTATTTCACTCGCTCTGGTAACCACTTTATTGCGGTTGGCAACGAAGTAAGTGGTAGCACATCAGTTTACCGCGTTGAGTTCTAATCTCTCTTATTGCTAACAATTAGATTGAATCAAAACAAAAGCGCCACGACTTGTTAAGTCGTGGCGCTTTTTAGTTCATCGCTGATTTAGTCGCGATAGCAAAGGCCTATGGCTGTTGCTTAGTTGGTGCTAGAGCGATTTCACGGATGCATACGTTCTGTGGTTGTTGGTAAGCGAATGATACAGCGCGAGCAATATCGTCAGCTGCCAAAACGCCGCCCATGTCTTCTTTCCAAGAATCGTAACCGTCTTTGATCTCTTGAGATGTAGTGTGAGACAGAAGTTCAGTCTCAACAGCACCCGGTGCGATAGTAGTAACGCGAACATTTGAAGCGGCAACTTCTTCACGAACGTTTTCAGAAATAGCGTGTACTGCGAACTTAGTACCACAGTAAGCAGCGTGGCTTGGGAATGTTTTCTTACCCGCAATTGAGCTGATGTTGATGATAGTACCTGTGTTGCGTTCCATCATCGGAGCAAGTACAGACTGCATGCCGTTTAGAAGACCAATTACGTTCACATCGAACATTGTCTTCCACTCTTGAGCGTCTTGAGTATCGATTTGACCAAGAAGCATTGCACCAGCATTGTTGATAAGAGCATCTACAGGACCAAACTTCTCTTCACCTTGTGCGATTGCCGCATCAAAAGACGCTTTATCTGTTACGTCTACTTTTACAGATAGAGAGTTTGGTAGGTTAAGCGCTTCAAGGCGGTCAATACGACGAGCTAGAAGTAGCAGAGGGTGACCTTCATCGCTTAGACGACGAGCGATTGCTTCACCAATACCAGAGCTTGCACCTGTAATTACGATTAGTTTTTTCATTTTATTTCCTCTGTACTTTAATTGCGTCGGTTGGCTACGACGTATTGTTTAAGTGCATTCGAATCAAGTGTTTGTTGTCTTGCTTCGTTGCGATGGAGGTATATTAAGGAAAATAGAATTGTTGATATATAGCGCTTTACTTGAAACACTGTTGCTGTGGTGCAACAATAAAGCGTCTATCTCATAACTCCATTAGTAAGCTGGCGACTATGCTTAATCAAATTAACCTGTCTGATATTCGTTCTTTCGTGCTGATCGCTCGTTTAGGTAATTTCACCAAAGCGGCGGAGGAGTTGGATGTGTCGCGTTCCCACGTATCACGCCAAGTAAGTAGCCTAGAAAAGCAGATGGGTGTAACGCTGTTTATCCGCACTACTCGAACCTTGAGGCTGACTCACGCAGGCCAAGATCTGTACACGAGATGTGAACAAGCCTTAGATAATATAGACCAAGCGCTGATTGCTGCGGTTGATGATGTCGAAGAGGTACGCGGCGACATAAAAGTCAACTGTGTTGGCGGTCATTTGGGGGAAGTGATCATCGCGGATTTGGTCAATGAGTTTATGCAGCTCTACCCAGATATCAGCATCAGCCTTGATTTCAGTAGTAACCGAGTCGACTTGATTGAAGACGCTTTCGATATCGCTTTTCGTATGGGGAGCCTTGAAGATGCGGGCTTTATTGCGAGGAAGCTATTGGACATAGAGATGGGAACACTCGCGAGCCCTGAGTATTTTGCTCGCAAAGGAAAGCCTAACCACCCTAAAGAGTTGATCCATCACGACTGCTTAACCGGTTCGGTGCGTAAATGGAGTTTTCAAGCTCTGGACGACACCAAGAAAACGGTCGATGTGCATGTGACGGGTAGGCTGCAATGTAAAAATGGTCGAGTGTTGGTACAAGGTGCGAAGTCAGGTAACGGGATTATTCGTGTACCTACTATCTATTGCTTACAAGAGCTGAATGATGGGCAATTAGTGCAGGTGTTTGATGACTGGGTGGTGCCTAAAGTGGACTTTTCAGCGATCTACCACCGAGACCGCTATCAACCAAGCCGGATTAGAACCTTTATTGATTTTGTGAAAAGTCGCTTTGAACAAATGCCAGTGAGCTAATCGTGCTTTCTGTATTTTGCTAATAGTGTGACCGGCTTGAGCTTACATCTCGTCGATTTCGTTTTGTAGGCTTTCTAGTTGATCCAGAATCAGTAAGAACTTCTCACCAAATGGAGTGACTTGGTATTCCACTCTTGGTGGCAGTTCGTTGAACATTTGCTTATCTAGAATCCCAAATTCTACATTTCGCTTTAAACATTCATTCAAGACCTTGGTCGATAACCCTTCGACCGAGCGTACCATTTCACCGGGACGATTGATGCCATTTGCCAGTAATTGGTAAACCGTGAGCGACCATTTACAACCGTAGATGGTCTCTACCATGCGAGCGGAACGCTCTGGCGCTGATTTTCTTGAAAAAAAGTTTTCCTGATTTTTCATAAAGATGTACCAATAAGTACCTACCTAACCGATTTGTACTTACTATTCATAGTGTTAGTTCAAAGCCTAAGATTACCACGTTCACATGACTTAGGAGATAACAAAATGAACTTCACTAAAAATGGTATTGCAGTAGTAATCGGTGGCACAAGTGGTATGGGCTTTGAAACAGCGAAGCAGTTGGTCGCTCAAAACATCCATGTGCTGGTTGTCGGCAATAACCCAACTAAGTTAGATAAAGCTGTATCAGAACTTCAGTCGCTGGGCCACGCTACTGGCTGGCAAGCTAATCTTTATGATGATGCAAGTGTGTCGAATCTTATTGCACATCTAGAGTCACTTGAAGAGGGTATTGGTTACCTTGTTAATGCGGCTGGCTACTTTAACCCTAAAGCGTTTATCGAGCATCAGGAGTCGGATTACGAGCAATACATGCAGCTTAATAAAGCGACTTTCTTCATCACTCAAGCTGTCAGTAAGTTGATGATCAAAAACGGTGGCGGAAACGTGGTAAATGTAGGCTCTATGTGGGCGAAACAAGCTATTAAAGCGACGCCGTCTTCTGCGTATTCAATGGCAAAGGCAGGACTACACGCTTTAACACAGCATATGGCGATGGAGCTTGCAGACCACAACATTCGCGTGAATGCGGTATCTCCAGCCGTCGTTAAAACGCCGATCTACGAATCATTCATTAAGCCAGAAGAAGTGGACCAAGCGCTAGAAGGCTTCAACGCATTCCACCCTATTGGTCGAGTGGGTCAAACGAAAGACATCGCAAACAGTATCTCTTTCCTACTGTCTGACAGTGCCGATTGGGTAACGGGTGCAATCTGGGATGTTGATGGTGGTGTGATCGCAGGCCGCAATTAATCGAGCCGAGTTTTCAATATGGGGGATGCTTTGTTAGCAATTAGCAATTAGCAATTAGCAATTAGCAGCGAAGTCTCCCCCTCGCTCGTTATTCGCGTAGAATAGACATTAACAAGACAATAATAATTAAAACAATATTTAGAGTAAGGTCGTCATTATGCTCAACATGGACTTTTCAAAGAGATTGGTTATCGAAACCGATAAACTAGATTGGGTTGCAAGCCCGGCCAAAGGAGTGTGGCGTAAGCCCCTAGAAAGAGAAGAGAAAGAATCAGGTCACACGACTAGCGTGGTGAAATACGACCCTCAATCTTCATTCTCTGAACACCCACATCCGCAAGGAGAAGAGATCTTCGTATTAGACGGTGTGTTCTCTGATGAAACCGGCGATTTCCCCGCTGGCACTTATATCCGTAATCCGCCAGGCAGCGCGCATTCCCCATCGAGTAAAGAGGGCTGCACGATCTTAGTTAAGCTTAATCAGTTTGATGCGAGAGACTTAACGCAAGTTCGAGTCAATACGCTCGAAACGGAATGGCTACCTGGTATTGGCGGGTTACAAGTCATGCCATTACATGAGTTTGAGCACGAGCATGTCGCTTTAGTTAAGTGGCCTGTTGGCGAACGTTTTCAGCCGCACCGTCACTTTGGTGGAGAAGAGATCTTTGTGTTGTCGGGCACCTTTAAAGATGAACATGGCGTGTACCCGAAACATACTTGGATGCGTAGCCCTCACATGAGCGAGCATTTCCCTTATGTGGAAGAAGAGACGATCATCCTAGTGAAAACAGGTCATTTGCCACTGATATGATGATTATCTCGACAAGTAAAATAGAAAGCCGCTTACTAAAAGTCAGCGGCTTTCTGCTTTCTAGTGCCTATTGAGCTTACCTAATACACATTTGAGCATTAGTAAGCAACACCAATACGTTGGCGCGGGAACTTGCCAGCTTCGAGCTCATCAATCATCGCAATAGCGTAATCGCTGACTGAAATTTTGCTGTTGCCATCTTTGTCGGTGAGCAGTTGATCGCCACCAGTGCGGTAGGTCGATAGTTTCTCGCCCGGGAATATTTCTGCGGCAGGGCTAACGAACGTCCAGTTAACTTCGCTATTAGATTGCTTGAACACTTCAAGAGCTTCGCCCTGTGCTAGCGCTTCGTTTTTGTAATCCGCAGGGAAGTCAGGAACAGTCACTAGCGGTACGTTTGGCGCTACTTCTAATGAGCCAGCTCCGCCAACCCAAAGTAGGCGATCGATACCGATGCTCGGTAATGTTGCCAGCAATTTAGTCGCAGTGTTCTTTACGATGTCGTGATTACCCAGAGCACGTCCGCCAATCGAAGTAATGACTGCATCAACGCCGGATAGTGCGTTTGCTAGACTTGCGGCTTCATCTTGTAAATCAAATGAACGAACTTCAATGCCTTTGGTTTCCACGCGGCTTGCATCTCTTACAACAGCAACGACCTCGTGACCACGAGATTGAGCTTCTTGAGCGATGTGACTACCAATCCAACCTGATGCACCTAATACTGCAATTTTCATAATGTCTCTCCAATTATCTAATTTATTGAGTCGTTTTCTCGACAGCCATTGCAGTCTAATAGCTCACTAGGTTGCGATAAATATCGCAAAATGATGTAGATTGTATCTATATAGTGATCTAATAAGATTCGATTAGCTGCGAAATAGTTCAAGGAGAGTGTGATGGATAGGTTGACGGCAATGCGTAGCTTTGTCGAAGTTGCGAATTGTGCCAGTTTCACCCAAGCAGCTGAGCATTTGGACATGAGTAGGTTGCAGGTTTCACGTCATGTTCAGGAGATAGAAGGGTGGCTGAAGCAGAGGCTATTACATAGGACGACTCGAAAGGTGAGCTTGACGGCGGCAGGGGAAATCGCTCTGCAGCGCTGTGAGAAAATCCTCCATGAGACCGCTGAGTTAGAAATTACGTCACTCAATCAAACCGATGATCTTTCTGGAACGATTCGAATTGCAGCCCCCATCGGGTTAACTCAGCATATGTTGTTGGATGTGGTCGAGCAGTTCACCGAGCGCCACCCTAATATCACGGTCGAACTGTTTGCCTCTGACCGCTTTACTCAGCTGGTGGATGAGAGGATCGATATTGCACTTCGTTATACCGATCAACCTGATGATAGTTTGATTGCACGAAAGCTAATGGTTATTGATTCAGTGGTATGTGCCTCGCAAGCCTACTTAGACAAACATGGTGAACCTGAAACGGTCGAGGCGCTTCGACAACACAATTGTTTTCGTCACTTGAATGTTTCTAAGTGGGATTTTGTTAAGGACAATCAACACTATTCAGTTGAGGTGTCTGGCACTATCAAGGCTAATGATGTTGGAGTGCTAACTCGCGCCGCACAGCACGGGAAAGGGGTAGTTCGTTTACCTTGTGACTTAGCCAACCCACTGATTGCGAATGGCAAACTGATACGAATATTGGATGAGTTTGTTTCGCCCAGCAGCGTTCTGTGGGCAGTGTATCTGTCTCGCAGTTATCAGCTTCCAGTTGTTCGTCAGTTCATTGATTTTGCGGCACAAGCTTGGGCTAGCGATATCAAGTCCGGTGATGTTTGAAACTTCATAGGCAATGATACATAGCGATAGAAATTTAAAAGCCCATAAATACAAAAATCCGATATCAATGGTGATATCGGATTTGAACTCAATAATTCAGAGTTCCAGCACGCTCTCCTCTCACGAAGTCTTTACATGTAATGGTGTACAGATAATCGGGTATTTATCACCTTTTCGTTGATGTCTGGTAAAGGCTGATACAGGCTTCTCGTAATGTCGGATAATACTTGGTCGTAAACTTGCGACACGACACTAGATATGTCACTGGTTAATTCGTACATGCTATCTGCCGGTTGGGTCGCTTCGTTACTTGATGCGATCTCTGAGAGTGCATGCATCGCTCGCGTACAAACCGGTGACCCACTACTAAGAGGGCAGATAATCGATAACTGGTTGAGTTTTCTGTGTGTCTGAGAGGCGTAGAATTTGAATCTCAAATACTCCTCAGGCTTCTCCATATCCGCCTTCTCTATTCCAGGGATACACATTCGTAATTTGGTCAGTATCTCCATACAATCTAAGATCTGTTGCCAATTCATGTGGTACTCACGGCTCATGTCTTCACGCTCAGACTGAATTAGCCAGATGATCATTACTTCATCCATCAAGAACATGCTATGGCGAATTGTTTTGCCATGAATCGATTGGTTACGCACCAAGCTACGGTTTTGCCAGTCGCTGTGCATAGCGATGAGCTTGAGGTGATAGATGCGATACATAGGGCGGCTGTCAAACGACACATGGGATTGAAGCAGCTCAGATACCTCAAGTATGTTGTCGTAAATCTCGTTCACTTTACGAATCGAGTCGCTAGACAATTTATACGCCAGAGCGTAATGCGTTGCCGCGCGGTGTTTGCGTGATAACAACAATAACTCTCTAAGCAGAACTAAGGTTTCAAACCTGTGTGATAGCGCTGTTTGTCTCTTCCTTGAGAAATGAAACAGGGCTGCAAGTACTAATAGGGATAAACCCACTGAAATAACTACAAACATATTCAACTCCTAACATTTGTATACCTATTTAGTGGTAGTGCAGACACCGTGCCAAAATAAATAAGCGTTATATTTCATTGAGTTATGATTTCCCTCAAATTATGGATGATCAATCATGGTGCATGACTTCACCATTCGAGTGAATGTTTCTCATATTTTGCAGGATTTTTTGAGAGGTTACGCTTTTCTAACGATAGGTTGGGGAGGTTTCGGTAAGTAGAGACACTTTGGCGATCCATTTCAGGCTCGTTTCAAGCTACGGAAATTAAAAAGGCCTCACCCTTATATGCTTTAACTCTAAAAGCAGTAAGAGTGAGGCCTTTCAATGTTCACGTCGCAGTGTAGTTGACTTAACGACTAAGTGTTTAGCATTGAGGGCTAAACGTTATGCAAGCTTAAGGTCGAACTCGTTGCGGTACATCACCATATCTTCAATGGTCAGTACTGGCATGTTGTGCAGTTTACCGAAAGCAACGATCTCTGGCGCTTTTGCCATTGTACCGTCTGGGTTGGTTACTTCACACAGTACACCTGCCGATTGAAGACCTGCCATTTGCATCAGATCCACAGTACCTTCTGTGTGGCCGCGGCGAGCAAGTACACCACCTTTGCGAGCTCGCAGTGGGAATACGTGACCAGGGCGAGCTAGATCTGAAGGCTTAGCCGTTGGGTTTGCAGCTGTCTTGATCGTTGTTACACGGTCAGCAGCAGAAACACCGGTCGTTACACCGACTTTCGCTTCGATAGTTACGGTAAACGCAGTTTGGTTTGCGCTGTTGTTATCAACAACCATAGGCGGAAGTTCAAGTTGGTTTGCTTGTTCGTCAGTTAGACACAAGCACACGATGCCGCTGCATTCACGGATCATTAACGCCATTTGAGCATTGGTTAGGTGTTCTACTGAGTAGATGATGTCGCCTTCGTTTTCACGATCTTCATCGTCAAGTAAAAGTACGCCACGACCTTCGCGTAGAGCTTGCAGTGCGTTTTCAACACGAGTGATTGGTTCGCCGAATTCGGCAAGTAGTGAAGACTGATTCATGGTTAAACTCCTAAAATATCACCAGAATCAGGGCTGTATGAGGGATCTCAACGAGCACAACAAAGCCAACTCATTACAAGTCGGTTCATCATGGTTTTATCCAAAACGAAATGCACACGTCTGAGTTGGAGGCATGAACCCAATAAACAGGTACGCCTTTCCAACTTAAACGAGTGTCTTTCCATTCTCTCTCATCCGGACTATAACCGTCGGCTCTGGCATCTCACCAGATCTGCTGACCTCGACGAATCGAGCGCTCGCGGGCTTATCTTTAGATTTTGCTAAGGATATACCGCCGGTGGGGAATTTCGCCCCGCCCTGAGAATAAAAATTAATAATCTGTTTTGCTTTGAAAGCAGACCAGATGTTAATCCTTTCAATAGTGGATTTAAAGGACTGACAGCAAAGTTTTTTAGATTCTGGCCTGAGTGTTCACTTTATCAGCAGAACACAATGCCGTTGTGTTTAGTCAGGTCCTGCTGGTCTTTAGTTGGTTTTACTATCGGTATGCGTATAAGTGGACGGTAAAGATTATTGATGATGAGGTGAGGGTTCACCGAATCAATATTCAGGCTCCGCACTAATCGAATATTGTTACACTATGACGGTGAACCGCTCGTTTTTACATAAAATTGATATTGGCGATGCTAAGCTACGATAGCATCCGACCACTTTATCCAAAAGATCTTAGCCATGACTTCTCTGTTCTCTAACAAATCCAAAGGCTTATTACTGCTCGTTTTAAGCTTGTATTCTCTCGTTCCCTTTTTGATCTTTGGATCTCACTTCGACCTTGGAAGTGCTGTATTGCCTTTCTATGGTGCTGTCATGACATTCGTGACTTATTCAGCGGGTAATCAAGGGTTCCTAATCACACTCGCGATTCTCTCTTTGTTGGTGCTGACATTAAAGTTCTCAAAAGCAAAGCTAGTGAGCCTTTGTTTGCAGCTTGGTATTTTATTGGTGTTAAGCTTTGCAGCAAAGACATTCCTTAAATCATCAACGGAGAGTCCACGCCCATATACTGAGTACTTAGTTACCCAAGAAGTGGTTGATATGCCGGAGCTGTTTTATGAACTGCCACTAGAAGAAAAGAACGTGGCCATTGAGTCAGTAGAAGATAAGGTCAGTGAATGGCGAACACGTCATTGGCTTGGCGAAACAGACTATTCATTCCCGTCTGGACACATGATTTTCGTGGGTGTTTGCTTAGCATTCTTTGGTGGGTTGTTCTTAGAAGCGAAGCGTTTTTACCTTGTAGGTGGCATGTTAGCTTGGGCTGGTGGTGTCGCGTATAGCCGCGTTTGGCTTGGTATGCATCGGCCTGAAGACTTAGCGGCATCTATCGCTTTTGCAGGCTTAATCTACCTATTAGTGCCACTGGTGCCAACGCAAAAAATAGAACCTTTTTTGCCTAAGTTTCTCAGAACGGATTAAACATTTAAGAAGAGCTTCGTTCTTAAAAGCCAGTTAGTTCCCCCAAAGCAATTTGGCTTTCGTTTAGCAAGCGGAATCTCTGGCTATTGATTGAGCCCGAGTTCTGCTTGTTTCTTTTTGGTTAGTCCCAAAGAGACGATTCGGTGAGACTCCGTGAGGTAGTATCTCAACTCGTCATCCCTTTCTGGTGTGCTCTCAAACAGCTGAATCCACTTCATTCCGCGTGAAGCAAAGTAGGGGGCAGGTTTATACCCTGGCTCTTCTTTGAGAAAATCGAAATTCCGATCAGATGCCTTGAAGATAAATGCAGGCTCGTCGTTTGGCCCCCAACCTCCAATCGCAAACACCTTGCCTCCCACTTTCCAAACGTGAGAGTTATTCCACTGCATCACGTAGCTGGTGGCTGCTTGTGATTCACAGAATGCATTGAACTCGTCGTATGTCATAGAACGCCCTTTCATAGTTTGGTGGTGGATCTGTGTGTTTGTTGCTTTGTCGATGTTTCTGCTTCGAACTAGCCAGCTAAGCCTTGCCAAATGGCAGTAAAACCACTGATAGAACATAGCAACAAAGAGCCGATACGTATCTTTTCTTTAGGAATGCTTTGCGTTGTCAATAACGCCACCTTGTAACCCAACCAAGCAGCTGGAAGCAACGGGATTGTAATAATCAAATGGTGCATGGTGAAGAAGCCAATTGGGATCTGTACCAGTAATGAAATGATAGAACTAAACACAAAGAATGCAGAAAGGTTACCACGAAGCTGGTTAGCATCTTGGTGTTGAAGCAGGAGTGCCATTGGCGGCCCACCAATACCAGAGCTGGTACCAAAGAACCCTGAGAAGAATCCCGCGATACCCATTTTGGCAGGCGTCGGTTCTAACCTAAACGGCAGTAAGCTAACAATCACGGCAAATACAACCAATAAGCCTAACCACAGGGATAATACGCTTGTAGAAACCATCACTAGTAAAGCCCCGCCAGCCAGTGAACCCGGAATACGGCCTAACAGTGCGATTTTTAATCCGCCAATAGAGATGTTTGCTCGATGTTTAAACGCGTTGAATACAGAAATGAACAGACCAACAAGGCAGATAGGCGCGGGTACATAGTCAGGCGAGACCAAAAACAACAACGGGGCAGCCACAATAGCCAAGCCAAAGCCGATGGCGGTTTGTACAAACGAGCCGACAAAAATGAGTGCCATCGCGATAAGGGCGGTCTGATCTAGGTATTCCATAAGCCTGCGAATAAGTTCAAAAGGGGCGAATGGATACTATAAATTAAAATGGTAGAAATAGTCTTATTATTCAGTGAGCTTTATGCAAGTTTCGTTAGTAGCGTAGTCAGTTTTCGCGTCCAATAAAAAAGAGAGCGGATATCTCAGGAACTAGTCCATTCAATATCCACTCTCTCATTGGATTGCTTATCTCTGTTACTGATTGGGGGAGTCAGTATTAAAAGTTAAGCCATTGCCAATTTGATGCGCTCAATTGGCTTGTCATTGATTGGTAAATGGATAAGTGCTGCTGCAAATGCCAATACCACCGTTGACCACCAAATTGGCTCGTAAGATCCGTAGTAATCGTAAATACGACCACCAACCCAAGCACCTAAGAAGCTACCTACTTGGTGAGTGAAGAACACCAAACCGTACAGAGTCGATAGGTAACGAGCTCCAAAGATCTGACGAACTAAACCAGAAGTGAGTGGAACTGTACCAAGCCAACAAAAGCCAATTGCAGCACCGAAGATCGTTGCGGTCGATTCCGTGACTGGCAGAGTGACAAACGCACCGATAACCACAGTTCGAACTAAGTAGAGTGCAGACATCACATGACGCTTGCTGAACTTGTCGCCCATCACACCCCAGAAGTAAGAACCGAAGATGTTGAAGATACCAACGTAAGCCAATGCCATTGCTGCGCTGCTCGCTGGTAAGTTTTTGTCAGCTAGATAACTTGGTAAATGCGTTGCAATGAACATCACGTGGAAGCCACACACGAAGAAGCCAGCGTGAATTAACCAGTAACCTTTGTGAGAGAAGGCTTCTGATAGTGCTTCTTTCAATGTTTGATTGTCTTCAACTTGCGTCTGTTTATTCGTTGCGACTTTTGGTGCTCGCATGAAAAGTGCAAATGAGATCATCACGCAGCACAGCACGCCAAACACCTGCATCGCACTTTGCCAATCAAATTCGTTCAACATGTATTGCGCGCCTGGAATCACAGCAAACATACCAAATGAACCGGCAGCCGTAGTTAAACCAAATGCTTTAGCGGCGTGTTCTGCAGGTACCACTTTCGCTACTGCACCTAATACGATCACATAGCTTGTTGCACTCAGTCCAAGGCCAACCAGTGCGCCTAAAGAAACGTAAAGCATGCTCGATTCGGTAGAAATTGAGGTAAGAAGTAAACCCAAACCGTAAGCACATGCGCCAGCAATAATGATGCGCCTTGCTCCCCATTTGTCTGCAGCCATGCCAACAAAAGGTTGGAACACACCGAACAATAGGTTTTGTAGAGCAATAGCGAAGCTGAAAAACTCACGACCGGTGCCGAAATGCTCTGAAATTGGCATCATGAAAATGCCGAACGATTGTCTGATCCCTAGACTGATAATAAGTGTGCCGATCCCAAGCCATACCAGTAAAGGAAAACGGAAAATGCTCATTCTAATACTCTTAAATTAATGGTGGTGATGTGAGTGGTCTTGCGCAGACATGTTTTGTTCAGTCATATGATGGTGATGCTCGTGTCCTGATTGCTGGTGGCAGCCACTACTCACGGCGTGCTGAGCCAAAAGATCAATCAGTGGCTGACTGTGATGCACAATAACCAAACTAATGACGAGGAATAACGTCATTCTGGTTAGTTGAGCAAAAAGAGATTGTGAAAACATAAGGTGTTTACATGCGCTCGATGTTGTAAGAAGTCGCGCATCATAATGATGGGTAGGGTATGTATCAAATGACTATTTGTGATTTAGTCTATGCGTTTCATGCATATATTTATACGTTGTTGCTCTGAGAGCGAAATGTGACTAAGAAATGGGAAAACTCGGTACTCAACGATTCCAAGGGAGAAGCCAGTAATTCAATATGGATACTTAGTATCGTGTCTGTAACTCTATGCTTTATTGAGATATTTCACAAAACTGTAAAAACTAATATACAAACTAATTACCGTATAAGATTGGCCGCTCGCTCGACTTATCTGTTAAACATCGTAAATTTGGGCGTAAATCGTTTCAACATGACTGAAACGCGATGTTAAAAGATTCAGGGAGAGTCATTCACATGGATAAAGATCATAACTTTCGCGAAAACTTGCTGGCACTTATCTTAGGTAGCGCACTGGTTTCACTTGGCGTTATCTTTTTTAATCAAGTCGGCTTGCTAACCGGAGGCACCGCTGGTCTAGCGATCTTCATCACCAAAGTGACAGATCTAAGCTTTGGCCAAGTGTTCTTCGCGCTTAACTTACCTTTCTATATTTTATCCGTCGCTCGTATGGGGTGGCGTTTCACAATCAATACTTTTATTGCAGTTTCGATAGTTTCGTTCGCAGTGGATCACTTATATCACGTGATTCAGATCGCCGAGATTCATGCACTGTATGCAGCATTACTTGGCGGCGGATTAATTGGTACTGGTATGTTGGTGATTTTCCGTCACAAGATGAGCTTGGGCGGCTTTAATATTCTGGCGCTGTTCTTACAAGAGCGTTTTGGGATTCGAGCAGGCAAGGTTCAGATGGCATTGGACTGTACTATTGTGGTGCTTTCACTGTTTATCGTTGATGCCCCACTAATACTCTTGTCTGTATTGGGTGCAGTAGTCACCAACCTGATTCTCGCGATGAATCATAAACCTGGGCGCTACCAACCGGTTGTAAAAGCGGAAGCGGCTTAGCGAACTTGAGTCTAAGCCTATATTACAAGCAATAGAAAACAACAAAGCCAGCATCAATAGCTGGCTTTGTTCTATGAAAATAGTCATTCAACACTTAGCAGTTGCCACAACCGGATTCCGGTTTGAGCTCGCAATCAATCACATTCCCTTGTTTGTCTAGCGACAAGTTGCAGCACTGTTCAAATAGATTCTTAAGATCGCCACGGCTTTTCTGAACACGAGATTTAATGGTCGAATAACTGACGTTTTGTTCTTCTGCTAGCGCTTTCTGGCTCTGACCCTTGATATCAACGGCAAGCAATAGCGAGGCACTCTGCTCAGGTAACGCTTGGATGAAGGGTTCAATGCATAAAGACAACTTCTGCTTGAACTCTTCATTGTGGTCTAAATCTGCAAACCACAAATCGTCCGCATCAATTTTGCTATCACGTTGTTGGCGAGCATGTTTACGGTAGAAGTCGATAATCGTGTTATTGGCTAATTGAAATAGCCACGATTTAACACTGCTCGCATCTTGCACCTTGTGTAGGTTCTGAAAAGTCTTGATTAAGATCTCTTGCAGCAAATCATCTACATCGGCGGAATTACTTACTTTAGAGTGAAGGAATGCTTTTAATGTCTGCTGATATTCAGCCCAAACCTGCTCTAAGTCTAAAGATGTGCTATTTGCACTGTTCATTTACGCAACACTCGTCTTGTAAGAAACCAATAACCCCTTCTAGGCATTCATATTCTGCGACACAAAAGAGAGTTCTGCCTTCACGTCTTTGGCTTATGAGGCCTGCTGATGCAAGGCTTGATATGTGGTGAGATAAAGTAGAACCGGGGATACCGAGTTCTTCTTGTAGGCCGCCAACCGCAATGCCTTGGTAGCCAGCTTTAACGACACTTTTATAGATACTAAGGCGAATAGGGTGGCCCAGCTCTTTCAGTGCTTTTGCTACGACTTCTAAGTTCATATTAACTCCTCAAAATTTAATTTCGATAATAGTCGAAATGATTGTCGAATTCAAATATAAAAACAGTGAATACGTAAGTCATTGAAAGTTTGTTGATTTGAAAATTAATTCGATTTTTATCGAAATAAATCTTGATCTGTAACTATTTATTTCTATAATTCGAGAATATTCGAAATTAAGGGTCGGGTACTTTCCTCATAGAGTTCGACCTTCAATCCTGTTTGGAGTTAATTATGAGCAATGAAATGTTAACAATGCTAAAAGACGCGCTTGATATGTTTACTTTCTTAGCAGTAGAGCTAATCATCCTTTTCTTGGCAATTAGCTACATTGTTGGGATTCTGCAAGAGTTCCTTACGCCTGAGAAGATTCAATCTATCTTGAGCTCACGCAACGGTAAGGGCTATGTGATTGCCGCACTACTAGGGGCGATTACACCTTTCTGTTCATGTTCGACGATTCCTTTCCTAAAAGGTTTGCTGCGTGCACGAGCGGGTTTTGGTCCAATGATGGTGTTCCTATTTGGTAGTCCACTATTGAACCCAGTGATCATTGGTTTGTTTGTGATTACCTTCGGCTGGCAAGTTGCAGCGTTCTACTTCTTAGTGGCAATGACGGTATCAGTAGTCGCAGGTTACACACTGGAAAAACTAGGTTTTGAGCGTTACGTGAAAGCAGAAGCGTATGAATCAACGGGGTCATCTTCAAGTTGCGGTACTAGCTGTGGCGACTCTGCACCTAAAAAAGCAGCACCAGCAAAAGCGGAACCTTCTTGTGGTACGAGCGCATGTGGTGAACCTGCACCAGTAATGGCAAAAGAAAGTGCATGCTGTGGTACTAAGAAAGAAGAGCCGAAAGTAGAAGTATCATGCTGCTCAGCTGATGGCACAGTGACAGCAACAGTCGTTGAGAAGAAAGAGCCTAGCCGCTGGATGAGAATCTGGTTCTCGACTTGGAAAGACTTCAAACAAGTTTTCCCTTACTTGATGATGGGTATTGCAATTGGTTCATTCATCTATGGCTTCATTCCAACTGACTTGATTGCTGAATATGCAGGTGAAGGCAAGTGGTACGCGATTCCAATCGCAGCAGTAATTGGTATTCCACTGTACATCCGTGCTGAAGCTGTGATTCCACTGAGTGCAGCCCTAGTGCAAAAAGGTATGGCCTTGGGGTCAGTAATGGCATTGATCATTGGTAGTGCGGGCGCAAGTTTGACAGAAGTTATTCTGCTTAAGTCTATCTTCAAAAATCAGATGATTGCGGCTTTCCTATTCGTAATATTAAGTATGGCGATTGGTGCAGGTTACCTATACACCTTCATCTTTGGTTAATCTTAGATAACACCATCGATACGAAAATATAGCTAATAAAAAAGAGCTCACCTTGTTGAGCTCTTTTTGTTTTTAAAGGAAAGTAGCAGCGAAATATCACACGGGGTTTGGCAGTGCAGAAGAGGTGCCTTGAGTCGCGAAAGCATTGGTTGCCAACACATCGCAGTGGTGACGATTAATTGCATCGCCATAGTTGTTGGTGATACCGGGAAATTGAAAACGATACATTGGAATACCAAAGCGACGCTCTCTCTGCTGCCCGATTCGGTCTTTGCTTGTCCAAAGCAGTCGATTCTTCGCGGTGTAAGTCATGCCGTGCATTTTATTGAAGTATTCTTCGTGGCTACGCATCTGTTCGTACAACTCAATAATACGCTGTCTAGAAAAGTTCAGTGTCGAGCTGCTTTTAAGCTTGGTTCCCCATCCTGTTAATACCTTTTCCATAAAGTCTCGTGTGACGAGGCCAGGGCCTGTGAGCAACCCTGCACCTTTGCTTCCGCCAGAAGTATTGGCATTACCAACTAAGGTACCGTGTCGACCTGGCATATAGGTGGTGTAATATTGGGTTGAGCGAGATAGGCGGGGCATTCTTGCTTTGAATGCTAGAGAACGTTCGTCTTCCGCAAATACGCAAACGATCTGTTTTACGTTTTTACCAAGTGACTTGTAATCCTTGAAAGCGTTCATTCCACCTGGCACAGGATCGCAAGCAAAAATGTTGACTGGGATATGGCTAAGTTCCGGGTCTTTGAGCATACGGTTTGCCAATTCAAAGCAACTGACACCACCCCGACTCCATCCAACAATGTTCACTTGGCTGATCGGTTTACTCTGGCGCTCGATCGCTATGTTTTGTTGACGAGCGGCAATACCGTGTTTTAGATCTGCGGCTAACTCTTTTGAATCTTTGAGCCAATCCCGATATTTGCGGTTGGTTGCAAAAGGCCAAGCAGATTTCTCTGGGCGGGATTCACTGAGCAACCCCTTAGCTCGTTTGAGGTAATCATTCTTGTCTTGTTGGTTACCGCGTATGATGTTCAATACATGGCGCATATTGCTATCGATACCTTTGCCTTGCAGAGTCCCTCTAATCGCAGAGTATGTATCGTCCTTGCCTTGCTTTAACCATTCGTTTTGGTTTCCGCTGCCAACGCCGTCTACCTGGATATAGTCAATCATGTCTCGCCCTGTAGTATTCTTCGCCAATGTTGATATCAGCTCGCCAGACACATAGTTTTTATGGTTATTATCTTCTGAGTTGGATCCTGTTCCACAGAAGAATACGGTAAAAATCGACATGTATTCCCTTAAATAAATTCACCGAAATTATTTAAAGTATAACTATCGAATCAAAAGCTTGGAGCTCAACGACTTAATATTCTCAAAGGTCAGACCAACAGATGAAATAAATGGAACGAAGCGCAAGTTTTATAAATTCGTTGTTTGGTCAGTTCTATTGAGCTCCGGCTCTCGGTTATACCCGTCAAGAAAGATCAATCGAAGTGTCATAATACTCAACCCTATTTTGTCTAGTATCAAACAGCAGGCTGATTTTGCTCTAGTACCGAAATCTGAGGCCTACACTTTGTATAGATACTTGCTGTTTAGGAGCCACCTATGAATAGCGGGTAATTTATAGCGATCGCTTACGAGCTTAGATTGAGGTTTATAGGAGGGAGTATGTTTGCAATACATAGGGAATATGAGTTACAGAATCAGCAACATTTTCATGCCCACATTCAAGTAAAGCCAACCGGAAATTTAGAGTTTGAGATTTTAGAGTCTCATGAGCATCATGATACCGACTTTAATCACTTGTCTTTTGAAACTGAACAAGGGAAGACTAAAGTGCTTGGGCGGGATGAAAGTGGTCAACAGACAGATTGGCAACTCTTATTGGCAGAGGAAGATGCAAAAGAGCTAAATCATCTGGTGGTATTGGCATCGGAGCAATACGAGACATTAATGCGAGATCTCATGTGACGGGGCAAGCTAACGATAAACCGTAGTTGTTAACTCACACCAAAAATAAAAAGCCCGGCGAATAGCCGGGCTTTGTTCACAGTGATTGTGTATTTCGTCTTAGAAACCGCGAATATCAAGCTCATTGTTGATCAACACGACGCACTGAGAAGCGAACAGCATGTTTGGACCTAAACTGATTTTCTCTGTACCTAGACGCTTTAAGCTGTTGTAGCTTTTCTTCGGCATAGGGATGTGGTCAGTGAGAAGGAAACATGGGTTTTCAGCAATCTCTGCATCACGGATAAAGTCACCTTTCTTATCCATCATGTACAGCTGGTGGTCTTCAGCTAGCTCTTTAACCAGCTTTTCAAAACTCATAGTACGAACAGTGATGCCCGGCTCAACCTGACGCGTCTGTTCTTTAGTCATACCTTGAGAAGCGTCAACCGCTCTTACTACCGCTGATAACAATGCAAACTCGTGGAAGCCACCAATGTTGGTGATCTCGTTTGAATCGAATGTAATCGTACGTGAAAAGTCTTTAGTACTTTCTAATACAAGGTGCACGGTGACATTCTCACGGTGAGATTGAGCAACGAAGATCGTGTTCATCAGAGTATGAGCCAGAATCTCAGTATGAGCATCTTGCCCAACACCTTCTAAGATAAGTTTGCTCTCTGTAGGGGCTGCGCGAGCGCGTAATACGAATGAACGCATGGAATGTACCTTGTCAGTATGTGATAAAGCGAAACGGCCTTATCAACATGAATTGATGAATAACCAAAATTGTGGCGGTATGTAACTCTTTTCTATTAATGAAGTCAAATAGAGTTGCGTATAGTGACAACCAGAAGAACTCTGCTTATTAAATAGATGATGACCACATTACAAGATGGTTAAGGTTGAAGCGACCCAATGTTAACGTAGATAGTATGTGCAAATTATTAGGTAGCTTGCAAAAGGAAGTAGTCAATGAAGTTACAGAAGATCAATAAAGAAGAATATAGAAAGAAGATGAACCTGTTATTGGTTTCATTGGTTGGTTCACTCGCCGTGTTCGCTATTGTATTCGGAACCATACTGATTGAACTATTCGGTTCAGGACAATCAATCGCGGGTGAATCGACAGGTAATTTCCACTTGAACGTACTAGGTGTGATCTTATCTGTTGCATTGAATGCATTTATCGCGAATCGTGTGAAAGGGCATGATTACTTCAAAGAAGCGCTTTATGTATGGAACCTTAAACAAATCCATAATCAAATCTATCGTAAGCTCAAGCGTATTCAACCCAAAGCTGAACAAGGCGACCGAGACGCGCTGACCATCCTTTACTTCTATTACACCACGCAAAAACAGGTATACGACCTAGACAACAACACATTGACGATAAAAACAGTTCAGCAATCGCTAGATAAGATCTTAGAATTGAGCGAGAAATGGAGCATTGAGCTAGATATAGAGGCTTTTTCGAAAGATCTAGTCGCAAAGTTTTAAGCAATATGCCCATTATTGTATGAGCTTTGAGCGACGAAAGAACCTTTTGACGTAAAAGTATCCACTTAAGCAAGTTTTTTGAATTTTTATCAAAAAAGGGGTTGCCATGTTTTCGATGATCTCTATAATGCCGCCTCACTGACACGGCAGACGCCGCAAGGCTTCAGCAGTAATCAGTAAGACGGAAAGTTCGAAAGAAATTAATTTTAAAAAGTGTTTGACACTTAAGATTAAATCGCTAGAATTCACGTCCGCTTTCAAGGGTTTCTTTGTAAAAAGAAAGTTTCGATAAGCAAAGCTCTTTAACAATTTAAACCTATCAATCTGTGTGGGCACTCGTTGATGAATATCAAAACGTTTTATCGTTAGATAAAACAGATTCTTCGGAATCAAAATGAT